>DATCTV010000037.1 GCA_036567785.1 Desulfomonilia bacterium
TGCCATCGAAGTCGGCAGGTGCGCAGCCCAGGCGCGCCCACTCGCAGTTGAGAGTCTGCGGCGACCAGACGGCCAGTGCCGACTCAAGCCAGTAGTGAAGCCCGCCGTAATATCTGTGATGAGGATTTTCAGCCGCACGCCAGTTGCCGTACTGGTCAATGAATTCATAGCCGTCAGCTGTCCTTTTCACAGGGGGATTATGGTTGCCATCTTCATCGAAAAACCTCTGGACATACCTTTCATAAATCCAGGGTTCTTTCTCTTTCTTGCCGTTAAGTTCGTTCATGATCCTTTCTTTTATCTTTTCATCGGTGATAAGAGCCGCCGGTGCAGTATCAGTCCAGTATAGCGGTGATGCGGCCCATTCGATCTGGCTTTCCGCAGCATTAAAACCGTCTAGGTCTTTCAGTGGCGAATCGAAACCGAACATGCGCTCGTAGATTGCGCCTTTGTAGAGCATCTCTTTTGCATCATCGAGTCTGGCATAATATTTTGTCTTGCCCAGCTTTTTGATGGTGCTGCTTTTAAGAGATGCGTCACGGTCAACTCCATAGACCAGCTTGGCAAGTATGACTTGAATTTTAATCAGGTTGCCGAGCGATTCGTACGCCTCGTCATACAATGCGGTATCCCCAGAGATTCTCGCATAATAGCAGAGTCCAACGGACCCCAGTATAAGCTCCTGAAAATCGTCCATTGCGCTGCCGATCAGGACATAGAAAAGGTCGGGATAAAAGAATGTCAGTCTTTCCATCTTCTCATACCACGGTTCTCCTAAAATCTTGAACCGCAGCAGGTCTCCGAAAGTCAGGCCGAACCATGCCTCGTCAAGGCATTTGCATTTTTTCACCCGTGTTGTGAGTGTAATACCTACCGATTTGAAGAGGGCTTCTATTGCCTCATGCGCCAGGTCGCCGGGCAACGGCACCCTTGGAACAGGCGAATGAAGACCTTCTTTTGAAAGCGCCTTTGCAAGATACGCCATCTGGCACGACGATATGCTGCCGAGGTCCTGCCACTCGGTGCGGCCGTCCGGCCTTACCTCACCCGCAGGCGCAAGTGTATAATAATCGTTTCTTTCATCAACAGTCATAAGGATGTTGCCGAAAAAAGTCGTCGTATCTCCCACCCTGCGCGCGGCATCTGCTGCATGATGTGCTGCGAGGGCCAGGTCTGCCGGAAGTCCGGGGGTCTTTTCAGCCTCGAATGCGGCCAGGTAACCCATCACATAATCCGTAAAGTTATCCCTGGAATTGTGGTTGCCCCACCAACCGAGGTCTTTCCACGGGCCTAGCTGCGTTTTCATGAATGACGAGCAGCAGTTTGAAACAGGAATCCACGGCAGGGCCTCGCCTACATGGTCGAACACATAAGTTACCGCATAATCTTCAAGTTCGTTGATTGGCTTGAAGCTATAGAAGAACTCTTCCGGATTTTCTCGATAGTTGACAATAACCCCGTCGAAGAATGTATCGAGGACTTCTTTTTCAAGACCTGCGGGAAAAGGTTCAGGGTCAGCAACAAAGATGCCGTTATTGGTTCTTGATACGGTCTTGTTCACCCCGTCCATCGTCCTCGTCCATCCCGGAAGAGCCTCGCGGACGGTAAGCCCTTTGTGCCCGGTGACTGACTCATAAAATGCCAGGCCTTCGAACATGCGGATAAGTGTAAGTTCAAGGCTGCGGCCGCCCATGGCCTGATAGAGCTTCCACGTGGCAAAGGTCGTATAGCCGTGGCTGTTGTTGTCCACGGGGCCGGGAATCACTTCGTACCTGTTCCCTTCTTTTGAGATGTACATCTTGTTTATGATGGCACCCGGAACGGCATCACCGGTTAATGCAAAACGGTTTATGCTTTTAAGAAGCCTTTCGGTGCGCTCCCTGTAATAGAGTTTGAACGCATCCGCTTTTGCATTCGGATTGGGTTCGTATATCAACTCTTCCTGAGTCGTATCACTCGATGTGAGCTCATCGCTATTAACATCATTATTAAGTGATGTCTGTACCGGATTATCCGTCGATGACCCGCTGCAGGATGAAAGGAGCAAAACAAACAGACCGAATACAAAAACACACTTTAAATGTTTCATGAAAAGCCTCCGCATATATCAAAAAAAGTATTTTATAAAAAATTATACTTGACGTGAAATAATAGCAGTACGGCTGTCCTTGTCAAGGTTCCTCACGCCTTCTTCGGGATAAAATCCTCTGCCCTTACTTCGACAAGTCTGATTGCACCGGACGTGCAGGCCGACCCGCACAACCCGCAGCCTATGCATAATTCAATATCTACAGTTGCCGGATTATCGCCGTCCGATGAAATGGCCTTCATCGGACAGACATCCGCGCACAGGCCGCATAAGATACATTCCGGGGCATCTACTGATGCGGCGAACCTGCTCGGAGCGACAACGTTTCTGGTTTTAGGAACGATGGCGTATCGGAGCATCTCGCAGCAGCATGTGCAGCAGTTGCATATGACATTAGAGCCTCCTGCAACGTTTTCCGTCATATGCACAAGCCCCTTTTCCTCGGAGAGCTTCAGGATATCAAGCGCCTCGGCAAGCTCGATTGCCCGGCCCGTACCGCGTTTTATATTGTATTCCGCCCCCCGGTTCACCTGCAGGCATACCTCTATGGGGTTATCGCATTTTTTTACCGATTTGCGGCAGACGCATGAGGTTACCGCAATTGAGCGTGCATTTTTCAGTATGTCCGCAGCGTCCTCATAGCCCAGCACGCTGCTTTTTTTCTCTACGGTCTCGTTTATGGCAAGCACCCTCATGAATGAAGGTATTTTAAGCTCTGTCATCTGCTCGACCATGGCCCTGTATTCGGTTTCCATGTATTCGGCCCAGAGCGTGAACAGCTCATCCGGCGCCTCGGCCCACAGAAGGGATGCGTCATGAAACTGTATTATGTGGCGCGGCATTCTGAATATCTTTCTGCCGTCCTTGATGCCGTCAAAGGCAACCCCCTTGTGGAAAAGGTTGTCAAGTATGTCCTCTGCCTTATCAATGCCTGTTCCCAGGGCAACGGAAATCTCTTCCGCTGATTTCGGCAGCATGTCAAGTATGGCTGCTTCTTCGGGGTTTGCAAGGATTGACCAGATTTTTTCAAGCAATTTTGAATCCTGCCCTGAGACCTTTCTGGTGAGACTGCCGTACACTTCCATCATCCCCTCCCTGATATTTTCAGATGCATGGCTTCTGAAGTTTAGCTTTTCACCCTCGGCTCTACAAGAAAATTTTATAAACATCTGTAGCTTCCCATAAATCCTTGACACATTATAGTATTTAGAACAATTAGAAGTCATGGCAATCCGTGAAATCTGCAAATGGCCTGAAGATGTCTTGAAGCTCAAAGCGCTCGAAGTCAAGAACATAGACTTCGGCACGGTGACCCTTGTCGAAGACATGGTAGAGACCATGTATCAGGAAAACGGAGTCGGTCTGGCCGCCCCCCAGGTGGCCGTATCAGAGCGGGTCATTGTTGTTGATGCTAGCCCGAAAACAGGTTACGGCGGGCTTATAACGATGATTAATCCGGTAATCGCAGAAAAAGAAGGCCGTGTCGTTGACAGCGAGGCCTGCCTTAGCGTGCCGGAAGTCACGGTTGATGTCCCGAGATTCGAGAGGATACTTGTAAAAGGCGTTGACATCAAGGGCAAAGATGTTGAAATCGAGGCGGAAGGTTTTCTGGCAAGGGTTTTCCAGCATGAGATAGACCATCTTGACGGAAGGGTTATCCTGGCATTTGCTTCAAGTCTGAAAAGGGCGATCTATTTAAAGAAGGCCAGAAAAGGCAAGATATGAAACTTATCTTTATGGGTACCCCTGAATTCGCACTGCCAAGCCTTAAAATACTTGCCGAATCGGAAAAACATGAAGTAGCCCTTGTGATAACGCAGCCTGACAAGCCAAAGGGCAGGGGGCTTCATCTTGAGCACCCGCCGGTCAAGATCATGGCTATTCAATATGATATACCCGTTATGCAGCCTCAGAAAATAAAAGGGAACATGGAGGTCATTAAGGCTTTTGAACAGCTCAGGCCCGATGCCGCCATTGTTGTTGCATACGGCAGGCTGATTCCACCTGAACTTTTAAGTATACCGCCCAAAGGATTTATCAATGTCCATGCATCCCTTTTGCCTGCACTAAGGGGGGCCTCCCCGATAAACCATGCCATCCTTTCAGGCGGAGAAAAGACCGGTATAAGCATAATGAAGCTTGATGAAGGTCTCGATACCGGACCTGTATATGAAAGCCGAGAAATTGAAATAGGCAGGGACGATGCGATAGCGCTCTCCAAGAGACTTTCGGCAACAGGTGCGGAACTGCTGGAGTCTGTGCTGGACAGGATTGAAAGTGGTTCGATAAAACCTGTACCTCAGGATGAAAGCGCTGCGACATATGCCCCGCTCCTGAAAAAAGAGGACGGTCTGATAGACTGGAACAGGAATGCAACAAAGATTGAAAGCATGGTAAGAGGTCTTCTGCCCTGGCCCTGTGCATACACAGACATGCAGGGAAAGATGCTGAAGATTCTGAGCGCTCAGATTGAAGAAACCCCACACGGTTTTCCGCCAGGAACAATGATTAAAGAGGCATCCCGTTTAAGGATAGCATGCGGTAACGGTTTCGTCATTCCGCAAACCCTGCAGCTTGAAGGCAAACAGGCTATGGATGCAAAGTCATTTGCCAACGGGCTTAAAGTTAAAGAAATAATTCTTGGAGGCTTATCCAGATGATTATTGCACCGTCAATACTTTCCGCAAACTTTACAAGGCTGGGCCAGGATATTGATATGGTTGTTTCAGCCGGGGCACAGTGGGTTCATGTGGATGTCATGGACGGGATGTTTGTGCCCAACATCACCATCGGGCCTGTCGTTGTAAAGGATATAAGAAAAGCGACAAATGCCTACCTGGACTGTCACCTTATGATAAACCAGCCTGAAAGATATATAGATGCATTTGCAGCCGCCGGTGCCGACGGCATAACCATTCACGCAGAGGCTACACACCATCTTCACAGGGCTCTGGCCACGATACGGGAGAAGGGCCTCAAAGCCGGAGTTGCCCTGAATCCCTCAAGTCCTTTACCGGTGATTGAATATTGCCTTGATGTAATCGATCTCCTTCTTATTATGACTGTGAATCCGGGATTCGGCGGACAGTCTTTCATCGAAGCGATGATCCCGAAAATAGAAAAAGCATCAGATATGATATCGGGCAGAGACATCATTCTTCAGGTTGACGGCGGAGTTGACAGAAAAAATGTAAGAATGCTCAGGGAAAAAGGTGTCGGCTCTGTTGTGGCCGGCTCAAGCGTATTTGGAAGCAGCGACCCTGCTGGGGCGGTAAAGGAGATGCTTGAAATTGCAGAATGTGAAGTTTGTTAGAATATTGATCGGACTCTTTGTTGCGGCAGCGGCCGCAGGCTGTGCCAATGCAAATACCGCCGCCTCGGTGCAGGAAGATGCAAATCAGACCAGCCCATATCTTACAATGATTCTTGCAAGACAGGCAGAAGACAGCGGAGACACTGACAGCGCGCTAAAGCTTTACCAGGAATTGAACAATTCTTACGCATGGCTTAATATCGCCATGATATATATCCAGAAATCCGATGATGAAAAGGCTCTGGAATATCTTAACAAGGTCCTTGATTCCGGGGATTACATAGAGGATGCCCTTGATCAGAAAGTCAATATATATGTCCGTTCGAACAAGGTTAACGAAGCCGTTGCAGAAGCTGAAAAATACTATAAGAAATACCCGGGTAATGTTCAGATAATCGTTCTTCTTGCCAAACTCAGGCTTTTTTCATCGGATCCTGAAGGGGCGATAAAGATACTGGAGAAGATACCCCCGGGGAACGAAGACATAGAAGCGCTATACATACTTTCCAGGGCGTGTCTTGAAGAAAAAAACAAAGCCTGCGCAATTAAATCCCTGGAAAAAGTAATAGAACTGGCACCTGATTTTTCTCAGGCATACATTGATCTCGGAAGGGTTTATGAGAGCGATGGGAATCTGGATGAGGCTATCAGCATATACACCAAACTGTGTGAAATAGATCCTTCAAGCAAGGAGGCGCGGCTTGCTCTGGCCGACCTGTATATATTGACAGGAAGAAACAAGGATGCCATTGCACAACTTAAGGCACTGCTTGAAATCTATCCCAACCGTGAGGTCATGCATAAGCTGGCAATACTTGAGATTGATGACGGCATGTATGCCGATGCGATTGAGCTCCTGAATACCCAGACACAACTGATGCCGGAAGAGAAATATTACCTGGCCATTGCATATTCAGGCCAGAAGGACTTTGACAGAGCCATTGCCCTTCTTAAGGAGATTGAGAACGACCCTCAGCTTAAATGTGACGTGTCGATACTGAAAAGCTCAATTCTTGAAGACATGGGAAAAAGCGGCGAAGCATTTGATGAGCTGAAAAATACCTGGGAAAAGGTATCAAAGGAAACGTCATGCAGGGAAGTGGGATACCGTCTGGCCACAGCACTTGAAGAAAAGGGAATGATCAATGAAGGCCTTGCCGTTGCCGAGAGTATTCTTTCAGCCGATCCCAATGATGCCATGATGCTCAATTTTGTCGGTTATTTGTGGGCGGATCAGGGCAGAAATCTTGAGAAGGCGAAGAAAATGATCAGCGATGCCCTTACGGCAAGACCGGATGATGGATTCATTATGGATTCGATGGGCTGGGTATTGTATAAATCGGGTAAGCCCGCCGAGGCTGTACCCTATATGGAAAAGGCGCTGAAAAAGTATCCGGACGAGCCTTTGATAAACGAACATATGGGTGATATTCAGTATAAGCTCGGCAGAAATAAAACCGCCCTCGAATATTATCAGAAGGCAAAGGCAAACTCCAAAAAGGGCGTCTCGCCAGCACTTGAGAAAAAAATCACCGAACTAATTAAAGAGATTCGCAAGACCGGGAGATGACATGACTAATGAAGCAAAAGTCGGCCTTTTCGTGGTTGGTATAATTGTGGTCTTTATTGTTATGTCGATAAAAATTGGTGAACTGAGCTTTAACAAAAAGGACACTTATCCGATTACACTCAGATTCCCTACAGTGGAAGGGCTGAAAGTAGGATCAACACTGGAGCTTGCAGGCGTAATTGTCGGAAAGATCAGCTCGATATCACTTGGAGAGGACTACTCCGTTGCCGTAACCGCCAATGTCAATGATGATATCAAACTTCCTATAGACAGTGTCGCATCAATCGGTACGAAGGGTGTACTGGGAGACAAGGTCATCCTGTTGTCACCGGGAATGTCAAAGGAATACCTGAAGCCCAACGGTATGCTGGCAAGGACTGAAGTGCCGCCGTCTCTCGATTTTCTGCTGACCAGGCTCGGAGATATAGCTTCCAACCTTTCGGATCTGACCAGATCCCTTAATGCATCTCTCGGAAGTGAAGAAACTATGGCCAATATTACCGAGATGATGGAGAACCTTAACAGCCTTTCAGCAGAACTCAATGATATGGCAATAGAAAACAGGGAAGGCATAAACAGCATGATAACCGAGCTGAACAATACGGCTGTAAATCTGACCGACTTTTCCGAAAGCCTTGCAAGCACCGGTGAGGATATTTCCTATATTGTGGCTTCTGTCAAAGCAGGTGAAGGCAATATCGGCAAACTGTTCACAGACGATACGCTTTATGTATCCCTTGCGGATTCGGTTCAGAAGCTTCAGGTGGTGACTTCCAGAATACAGGAAGACAACAACCTGACTCTCTTGTTAAGTGATTCAACAATTTATTATGACCTCGTGGCGCTGTCGGACAACCTTAAACAGGTGAGTGAACATATAGCCGCCGGTGACGGTACCATAGGCAAACTCCTTACTGATGAAGAGCTGTATCAGGCGCTGCTCGAAGCGATCAAGAACACCAACAGGGCGGCTCAGGGCATACATGAACAGACTCCGATCACTGTTATGGGTTCACTGCTTGCCCCGATGATAAGGTAGGATGAAAAAGACATCGGCTGCGGCATTGATATTTGCCATTACCCTTGTCCCTGCCATCGTCATGGCCCTTGAAATCAATATCGCACCTCTTTTTTATTACCGGAGCAATGATGAAGGGAAAACATTAAATGCACTGGGGCCTGTTTTTGAGAAAACCGGTGAAGTTACTGCGGTAAGGCCGCTGTTCTTCAGGGATAAAGACGAAACGGATTTTCTTTACCCGTTGGGCAGGTCCCATGACGGTGCTACCCGCTTTATCCCGATATACTATTCCGAGAATAAATGGCCCGAGAAACATACAACCATTTTCCCGGTCTTCTGGGGGAAATATTATGAAAAGTCCTATGGAGGCGTATTCCCGCTGTATGGAAAGATGATACACCGGTTTGGCAAGGATGAGGCTGAATTCTGCCTCTGGCCTGTCTATATGAGGACGTCGGTTTCCGAAAAAAACACGTACACCATGTTCTGGCCCGTATTCACGTACAGCAAAGGGACCAGCTACAAGATGTTTCCTGTCTATGGCTGGGAAAAACATCGTGGTAGTGTAACACAGTACATGTTCTGGCCTTTCCTGTTCAGGGAAAGGGGCGATAAACACATGGACGCCTTTCTGCCCTTTTTCCAGTACACCACATGGAGCGACGCCTGGTCCGCATCGGTCCTCTGGCCCTTTTTTTCATTCGGCAGGGATAATGGCAGGAACCAGACGAGCATAGACGCTCCATGGCCTTTGATAAAATATGCGAGGGGGGAATATGATCAGACAATGGTATTCCCCTTCTATTATAATTATGAAAGGGCAAACATGTACAAAACTGATATGTATATGTGGCCGATCTGGTTTCAGGCCGTGACATCGGACCCGGCAAATGAATATTACAAAAAAAACGTCCGTTTCATGATCCTTGTCTCTGGAAGGGAAACAAGAAAACAGGGAAGCAAGAGCTATCAGATGAACCTCTGGCCTCTTTATTATATAACAAAAGACGAGGATGAAACTTTCTGGCATTTCCCGAGTGTCTTCCCGTTTGATTATGAAGGTGTTGAAAATAACTGGGCCCCTATTTTCACTTTTGTGAGCTACGAGAAAAAACAGGACAAGGCATACTTTGATATATTGTGGAAAACCTTTTACATTGAAAAAAACGCAGAGTTCATGAGATGGGCGCTCTCATTCCTGGTGTCATTCGAGAACAATCCCCAGTACTGGCAGATAGGCTTATTATCAGATCTAATAAAGTTCAAAGGAAAAAAGAACGAGAGGTCCGAATCTGACAATTCTTTTGACAGCAATGCAGCCGATGAAGTAGATTTAAAGGAATGACCCTGAACGTAAGAGGCTGTTTTGGGTCTATGGGGGAAGACTCACTTGCCCTTTATGCCCAGGGTCTGGATAATATGTTAATGCCATTGATATCAGAGTCAAGGGTGTACAAAATATTTTGAAAAAATACCTTAAAGCGAATCAGGACAGTCCTATGGAGAGCTTCGATGTCATTGTTGTTGGCGGCGGTCATGCCGGTGCCGAGGCCGCATACGCATCTGCAAAAATGGGAGTGAAAACCGCGCTTCTTACCATAAATATCGATACGATAGGCCGCATGCCCTGCAGTCCCTCGATAGGGGGGCTGGCCAAAAGCCACCTTGTAAAGGAAATCGACGCCTTGGGCGGTATAATGGCGGAAGCCGCCGATGAGACTGCAATCCAGTACCGCATTCTTAATACAAAAAAAGGCCCTGCAGTCAGGGCAACCAGAACTCAGAATGACAGAAAAAAATATGAATCTGCAATCAAGACCAGGCTGGAAAACTCCCGGGTGATACTAAGGCAGGCCAAGGTCGAGGATATCATTGTCAGAAACGGAAGGGTTTCCGGAATAAAAGACCTGACCGGCGTTGAATATGGTGCAAAAGCGCTGGTGATTGCCGCAGGGACATTCCTTTCAGGGCTTGTCCACATAGGGGACGTAAGATTCGCATCCGGCAGGGCAGGTGAAGAAAGTTCGATCACGCTTTCAGAAAGCATTAGAAGCCTTGGGCTGAAAACGGGCAGATTCAAAACTGGAACGCCTCCGAGATTGAATATCAACACTATTGACCTCTCAAAATTCGAACGCCAGGAGCCGCAGCAGCAAATCATGCCGCTTGCGTTTGAATCCGGCGGATCAAGGCTTGACCAGCTTGCCTGCTATATCGGGCGCACATCGGAAAAAACACATAAAATAATCAAAGAGAACATCCTTAAGAGCCCTCTTTATTCAGGCGCCATCACAGGAACCCCGGCGCGATACTGCCCCTCCCTTGAAGACAAGGTGATGCGTTTCGGAGAGCGGACCGGGCATCAGGTAATAATAGAGCCGGAAGGAGTGGATACCATAGAGGTGTATGCATCCGGACTGGGCAATTCAATGCCGCCCGAAATTCAGCAGGAGATTGTGTGTTCGATACCCGGGCTTGAAAATGCCCGAATTATAAGACCTTCATATGCCATAGAATATGATTACATACTTCCGACACAGCTTAAAAGGACACTTGAAACGAAGCAGGTCGGGGGGCTTTTTCTTGCAGGACAATTAAACGGGACCTCGGGCTATGAAGAAGCGGCGGCGCAGGGAATGATCGCCGGAATAAATGCGGCCTTGCAGGTTAAAGGAATGGAGCCGTTCATGCCGGACAGGTCCGAATCCTATACTGCGGTCATGATTGACGACCTTGTGACAAGGGGCACAAGCGAACCGTACAGACTGTTCACTTCGCGCGCAGAATACAGGCTCATGCTGAGGGAAACAAACGCACTGTTCAGGCTGTCGGACAAGGCCTATGAGCTGGGGCTGATAAGTGCCGAGAGAATGGAACATATCCGGTCCGTAATGGCTGAAATAGAAGGGCTTACCAGCTATTTGAAGAAGACTTCGATTGTCATTTCTTCAGGTAAGGATTCGGGTCAGGACAACCCGGGACAGGTAACGCTTGAAAAATATCTGAAAAGACCGGAGATAACGCTTGAGAAGCTGGTTGAG
This sequence comes from Desulfomonilia bacterium, assembly GCA_036567785.1. Lineage (NCBI taxonomy): Bacteria > Pseudomonadati > Thermodesulfobacteriota > Desulfomonilia > Desulfomonilia bacterium. Next base: position 11,035 of record DATCTV010000037.1, read on the forward strand.
GACGGCCATGTAAAGGCAGCTCCCGAGCTTGTCATGCTGGAGACCGAGACCTCGATAAAATACGAGGGATATATAGAAAGGCAGAAAAAAGAGGTCGAGTGGTTTAAAAATCAGGAGAGGATTAAAATCCCGGACAAGTTCGACTATCATGCATTAAAGAGCCTTTCCAACGAACTGAAATCACGCCTTTCCGAAATAAGGCCTTCCACGCTTGCCCAGGCTGCACTTATCGAAGGCATGACGCCTGCGGGTCTGCAGGCGATAAGAGTAGGCCTGGGAAAATAAATTTACTGCAAGCCTTCTATTTCAGCAAGTTTTGCACTTGCCCTGGCGGAAAAACCTCCTGTCTTGTCAAGACGGATAATATCAAGAAGGTGCTTTCTGGCTTCTTCCGTATTCCCTGTTTCGATATAAACCTGAGCGATGTCCCAGTGTGCCTCGATGTAATCCGGGTACAGTTCCAGAGCGCGATTTAAAGCGGTAACAGCCGAAGCATTATCGCCTGTTCTGGAATAAACCACTCCCAGGGCATCCCAGGCCGGCGTAAGATCTGGCCTTATGCCGACCGCCTTGGACAGACTTGCTTTAGCCTCTGTCAGTTTGCCCATGGTGATATAAACAAGGGCCATATTATAAAGTGTATTTTCAGGCGTCTTGTAAAGATCGTCATCAAGGGCCTTCTTGAAATATTTCAGGGCTTCCTCGTTTTTGTTGAGCTTTGCAAGGAGATCTCCCTTGAGATTGTATGCCTCGCTCTTCATGCCTGGATGATCGTACTCGAGATTGCCGGCATACTCTATCGCCTTATCGACATAGGGAATAGCTTCAGCAGGTTTGTCCCACTGCCTGTAAGTGAGCGCATATCCATAATAGATTTCAGGATCAGCAGGGTTTGCCTTCTGCCCCTTTTTGAGCTCGACCAGCGCGCCCTGCATATCGTTCTGGGAAAGCTTTTCCATCGCAAGCTGGTATGACGGGCTCGAAATCTTCCTCTGTTTTGCGAATGTTCCAGCACACCCTGCAATTGCCAGTATCACAAGAATTATGATTATTTTTTTCATTCATGCCTCCGTGTCGATAGTAGTGAAAATTAAATCACATATCTTTACGTTCGATTACTTTCCACTCGTCTTCCGAATCCGAGGTTGTATCTATTGTCAGATGGATTATTTTCAGATTTGGATACAGGCCCTTCAGGTCGGCAAGGTCAACCGGTTCAAACCTGTTTTTATTGTTCAGATATGCCTGCTCGGTAATTGCATTCGATTCGTAGTTTTCCCTGGTTCTCCTGGAAATTCTGTTCAGGGAGACTTCCTGGGGGCAGACGGTCTGCTGTATGACAAAGGTCTTATTGTTCAGAGCGGCCACTTCGGCGGCCCTTCGCCTCAATTTCTGCGTGATGAATGTTGCGTCGAGTATGACCCCCTTATCTTTAGCAGCAAGTTCTGAAGCCCTCCTGAACATTTCGTCATAGACAAGGTTTCTTTTGTCCATGCTCGATGCGACCTTCTCATCGAATATGTCTTCCCCCTTTAGCACCTCGAGGCGGATGAGGTCTGTCCTCAGGATGACATAGCCTTTCATCCTTGCTATCACTTCGGTCGTCTCGGTCTTGTATGATGCCGGCAGACCGCATGATATCAGAATAATATCGTTTCCCAGTTCCCTGCTCATATATTCTTTAAACGGCTCTCTCATTAATACAATCTCCAGTCCTTTTCTCAAAATGAGTTTATACCGAAGTTACCGGCAACGAAAGCGGGTATTTCAAGATTGCCCATAAGCACCGGCTGCTGGTGGCAATCAGACCCGCCGCTCACAAGCAGGCCATGTCTTCTTGCAAAAGCCAGGTAAGAATCCGTTGCCTTCGGAGTCAACCTTGAGTGCCAGCATTCGATTCCGTTGATATTATCAAGCATCGATGATTCTATTGCTTTCTGCTGAATTGAAAGATCGGCAGAAACCGCCCTTAAAGAAGTGCCGTTCGGGTCATCCGGATGTGCCAGAAACAACAGCCCTCCCGCACCCCTTATAAGGTTAGAGGCTTCTTCAAGGGACAGGTGCATTTTAGGTAAATTAAGCCTGACAAGGTATCTGTCAAAGGCCTCCTGCCTGTTTTTCACAATGCCCCTTTCAATCAGATAGTCAGCTATATGAGGCCTGCCTATGGCACCTTCGGTCCTTTCCTGGATTTTTCTGATATCATCTTCACCCAGTATATTTTTGCCCTCTCCTGAAAGCTCACTGTTGAGATTTTCAAGAATGATCAGTGCCCTTTTTCTACGGTACGAACTGAGTTCGGCAAGTTTGGACACCAGTGTTTTGTTGTCGGGATCGAAATTATAGCCCAGGAAATCAAGCGATATGTCCTTGCCTTCAGTAAACTCCGGGTGGTTGAACGTAACGTTAAGCTCTACGCCGGTAATATAAGACATCCTGTATTTTTGAGCCAGACCGGCCGCCTCTCTCTGTGATGAGATCGAATCGTGGTCGGTTATCGAGATGAGATTAATGCCCCTGATGGACGCCTCCCTGAATATTTCCTCAAGATGCCATCTGCCGTCCGAACCGTCTTTAGAATGTATATGCAGGTCTATCTTTATCATTTAGACTGTCTGACATAGTCTGCGGCCAGCCTGTAATATTCGGATGCCCTGTCGAATGCCGCCTTTCTTCCCGCATCGTCCATCCCGGTATCACCCGACATGAAGGAATTGACCTTTGCCCTGACATAGGCGCGGTATATTTTATAGAAGGAAAGCACGTCATGCATGGTGCTGTCCCCTGACGCCTTTATGTATGTCTCGACAAATTCCTGTGCAAGGCTGTCATATCCGTTATAGTCGAGATCCATGGCCAGAAAGGCTATGTCCTGAGCCGCATCGCCGTAGCGAAAGCGCTCGTTGAAGTCTATGCAGTCGAGTATCGTGATTCTGTCGTCAAAAAGGAATATATGCTGAAGGTGGAGGTCGCCGTGACCTTCTTTTATGAATCCACCCTCAAGCCTTGCTTCAAAAATTCCTGCGTTATTTTCCATGAATTTGCGGCTCCACGATTCGATCAGCATGTAATCCTCAGCCGAAACAGGTCCGCCGACATAACCCCTTGTCTGGTCGAAATTCTCGATTATGTTGAAGCTGATGGTATCCATTTTACCATAAGACCTGGCCTTGCCGTCTGACGGTATCGCCGCGTATATTTCTGCAAGGCGCTCTCCCAGTCTTTTTATGTCGCCAGTGCCGGCCTGCCCTTTTTTAAGAAGGTTAAGCAGCATGCCGTTTTCGTCTATGCGCTTCATTCTGAGAGCCGTCTCGACGATGTCGGAATTATCACCTATTAGAAAACTATCTCCTTTTTTCGATATAGGCACCACATCGAGATAGACATCGGGCGAGAACCGCGAATTAAGCCTTAATTCCTCGTCCACATAAAAGCGCCTTTTTTCCGGTGTTGTGAAGTCAAGAAAACCCAGATTTACCGGCTTCTTCAGCTTGTAAACAAAGTCGTCGCAGATGAAAACCCATGAATGATGCGTCTGGACAAAATCAACTTTCAAGGTCTTTTCCGGATATACGGCCGGATCGTTCATAAAAGAAATCAGTTCCATTTCAGCCTTTTCCTCCTGCAAGCTGGCCGCATGCGGCCATTATGTCTTTTCCCCTTTCCTTTCTGATTACAACGGTAAAGTGCCTTGACTTCAGGTATTCCTGGAAAGTGAATACATCATTATCCGACGGCGCGACGAATTTCGCCCCCGGCCACGGGTTGAATGGTATAAGATTGATTTTTGCCCTTATCCCGTGGAGGAAACTCACGAGCGCTTTGGCGTCGGCAAGTGTGTCGTTGAAGCCGCCCAGCATTACATATTCGATCGTAATCGTGCGCCTTGGCGGCAGCTCTATGGACATGAGAGCCTTTTTAAGTTCCGCCAGGGGATATTTTTTATTTATCGGCATTATGGCCGAGCGCTTTTCATCGGTTGCGGCATTCAGGGATACTGCGATGCCGATTCCCATATCCGGCCAGATATCCGGTATCTTGGGGATAATGCCGCAGGTTGATATGGTGATGCGGCGTGTCGAGAAGCCGGGTCCGTTGGAATCCAGAAGGATCTTTACCGCTTTCAGCACGTTTTCATAATTGAGCAGAGGTTCTCCCATGCCCATAAGCACGATATTCCTGAAAAGCTTTTCCGGATAAAGCCTTCTCGGAATAAGCACCTGGGCAAGTATTTCGGCAGGCAGTAGATTTCTTCTAAACCCCAGTGTGGCCGTACAACAGAAATCACATCCCATGGCGCATCCTGCCTGCGAAGATACACAGATGGTAAAATAGTCTTCATCTGGAATCAGCACGCTTTCGATTACTTCACCATCGCCAAGGGTGTACGCAAGCTTTTCTGTCCCGTCGGAACTTATCTGACGGGCTCTTATTTCGGGATACCCGATATAAGCCTCTTCACTTATCTTCTTTCTAAGCGGCAGCGATATATTGGTCATCTCCTCGATATGTCTGGCACCCTTCTGATAGAGCCACTGAAAGGCCTGCGCGCCTCTGAACGGCTTGTCGCCGATAATGTCTGCAAGCTCTTGTCTGTCGAGACCGAGAAGGTTTGTCTTTGTCTCGCTCAATATCAGTTCCCTTTCAGTTTCCATGATTTTCGTCGTATATCATAATTCATTTAATGAATGGCAAAAGAATTTCCCCGATGATATAATACTCATCGGATTTGAAGATGTTTTTTCAGGGAGCACCACCCAATACGGTTGCAAAGGAGATCCTTCATGCAGGCGCCAAAGCTTAATGTTGATATGGAAGATGCCGGCACGTCTCAGCGTTTTGAGCAGATCAGGAAAACCCTGCTTTCCACCCCTGTGTGCCTGTGCCCGGAGCGTGCCCTGCTGATTACGGAATATTTCAAGAAGCATGACAACAAAAAAGAGCCTATGGTCATACGAAGGGCCAGGGCCCTTGAATATCTGCTTGCAAATAAAAAGATCAATATCTTTCCCGGTGAGCTGATTGCAGGGAATATGGGTACCAGCCGCATCTCGGCGATCATGCAGCCGGAGCTGGCCAGCGTCTTCATGAGCGAGGAACTCCTGTGGATAGACAGGCGGAAGACCACGCCCTTTAAAATGCCGTTTAGGGAGCGGCTCAATCTTTTCCTGAAGGTAAACCCCTACTGGCTGACGCGGAATCTGGCCTTCAAGGCCTTTTTCCCCAATCTTGGCAGAATGGCGCGCTATACAAAGGAGCAGCTGAACGCCACCTACTATCTGATAAACGAGGCAGGCGGCATCGGGCATTTCCTGCCGAACTACGAGAGGCTGTTGAAGTCGGGATTAAACGGATACCTGAAGGAACTTGACGGAAGAGAAGATGATTTCAGCAGGGCTGCAAGAATATGCTGCCAGGCGGTTGGTGTCTATGCGGCAAGGCTTTCTGCCAAGACACGCGCTCTGGCTGCGGCCGAACCGGATGAGAACCGTGCTGCCGAACTGAGGGAAATAGGCCGCATATGCAGCAGGGTACCGATGAATCCGCCGGAGACGTTGCATGAGGCCCTCCAGGCCCTCTGGATCGCACACATGGCAGTAAACATGGAGGGACTCAACTCCGCGATATCATTCGGTCGGATAGACCAGTATCTCTACCCGTTCTACAAAGCCGACATGGATGCAGGGAGGATAACACCTGATAAGGCAAGGGAACTGTTGCTGCTGTTTTCAGCCAAGGCTGTAGAGCATGTCTTCCTTCTTTCGGAAAGGACCAGCCAGTATCACGGAGGATATCTTGTGGTTCAGGCCGCTATCGTAGGTGGTATGGATGAAGAAGGTAATGACGCTACAAACGAACTTACCTACATATTCCTGGATGTCATGGAGCGGCTGGGGCTGAGGGATCCGAACTATCAGGCCAGGATACACAAAGGCTCCCCTGAACACTACATCAGGCGTGTTACCGACGTTGTCAGAAAGGGTGGTGGAACCCCTGCAGTCTTCGGCGATGAAGCGGCCATAGAGGCACTGACATCGCACGGCTTTCCCCTGAGAGAAGCCAGAAACTATGCCGTTGTCGGCTGCGTGGAGCTTGCGCTTCCGGGCAAAAGTTTCTTCTCGACCGATGCCGGTCTTCTGAACCTGCCGCTCTGCATGGAGCTTGCCCTCAATCAAGGCAGGAGGTTCGGGAAAAAAGCCAGGCTTGGTGCCGATACGCCCGACCCGTTGACAATGACGAACATGGAGCAGGTCATAGACGCCTTCCGCAGGCAGGTGGATTTCATGGCGGCAAGGATGATTGACGATCTCAGAGTCATGGAGACGGGGAACCGCGACCATCACCCTACGCCATTTTCCTCCATGCTGGTTGACGGATGCATTGAAAGCGGCAGGGACGTGACCGCGGGAGGGGCCCTCTACAATTCGAGCGGCGTGCAGGGTGTGGGTCTGGCCGATGTGGCTGATTCACTGGCCGCCATTGACGATGTTGTATTTACACGGAAAAAATATACCATGGCTGAAGTCATAAATGCCGTTAAAAATAATTTCAACAGTGCGGGAGTATTGCGTTCTGAACTTTTGAAGGCCCCTAAATTCGGATATGATGATCCACTGCCGGACAATTATGCCAACATGGCTGCGCATATTTTTCACGACGCACTCAATAGACATGATAACACTCGCGGCGGGCGCTATGTGCCTGGTTTCTATTCAGTTACCTGCCATGTGGCGTTCGGCAAAAGGACGCCGGCGCTTCCGAGCGGCAGACTTGCAGGAGAGCCTTTTGCGTCCAGTCTGGGGCCATCAAACGGCAGAGATCGCCTGGGCCCGACAGCCCTTCTCAATTCAGTGGCCCATGTCGATTCCAGACTGGCCATGAATGGCTATGCGCTTAATCTCAGATTCGATCCTTCCACGCTCTCGGGCGAAAAGGGAGTAGACATCCTGTCGTCGCTTGTAAAAGGGTTCTTCTCGCAGGGCGGCATGGAAATGCAGCTCAATGTGCTTGATGCGGAAAAGCTCGAAGACGCAAGATTACATCCCGGAAAGTATCCCGGGCTTGTGGTGAGGGTGGCGGGCTACTGCGCCTATTTCGACGATCTGCCGGAAGACAGCAAGCTGGAAATCATTTCCCGCACCCGGCTGAGGGTATGATTTGGATTTTGAAAATAACTTCTTTTTCTTACAGGAATCCGGATTCCATCATAACTGTATGCTAGAAAATGTTTTTCAAAGCCATATATCAAAATAATTGTTTACCACGAAGAGCACGAAAGTAACGAAGTAAAGCCTGTAAGGATTAATAGAAAACCGATTATACCTTTTAACATTTATTACCTTCGTGCTCTTCGTGTCCTTGGTGGTGAATATGATTTCTTGTGAAGATGTTCATACCTGTTAATTCCAGCTGAACTGTAAGGCATGGCAAAGAGCTTCTTTTAAAGACAAATTAACTCTATATCAAGAAATCAGAATCCGTAATGGATTCCGAATTTCAGATTCTTATCGACTTTCTCACCGGTTTTAGTGTCCGTGGAAGGGTTGATGTCATTTTCAAAAAATGTGTATTTCAGGTACGGTTCTGCATATAAGGAAACGCCTTTCGAGACATTCCATGAAACGCCGGCGCCAAAATTTACGCCCACGTCGTAGCGGTAAATATCTTTAATGGAAGGCTCTTTGCCATTTGCTTTCGGCAGGGTATCCCATTGGAGATTTCCTCCTGTTATCAGGTACGGTTTGAACAGATCATCGTCCTTTATAACAAAGCGGCCTGTTAGATCGGCCTCGCTGTGGTAATCCTTCTGATAGTCGACAGTCCAGGTCTTTTCTTCAGCATTTGCTGCGCTGGTATTCATCACAAGGAACATCACTGTAATGAGGATTGTATAAATATATCGTCTCATATTTAGTTTCATTGTTTTACTTTTAACAACTTTTTCAGGTCTTTATTGCCCGTTAATAGTACCATCATTTTTAAATATCAATATCAATGCATTGAGGTCAAAACTCCCTGATCAATCATCATAAATAAACGACAGGGCGTCAGAATTATGCAGGCCAGGGAGCGACGAAGGCGAGGAGAGAGACGTACATAAGCGTACGTCGCAACGACGAACCGAGGAAGCGACAACGGGATGCGAAATTCTGTCGACCTGTCTAGGGGTAGGCTCTATACATCATCCTCGGGAAAGGTATAGTTTCCCGCAGATGCTCAAGCCCGCATATCCACGTGACCGTCCTTTCTATGCCTAGGCCGAAGCCGGAGTGCGGGACGCTGCCATAACGCCTCAGGTCTATGTACCAGGCGTATCTCCCGGGGTCGAGACCCTGTGCCTTTATTGCAGCAAGCAGCACGTCGATGTTCTCCTCGCGCTGGGAGCCGCCTATGATCTCGCCATAGCCTTCGGGTGCGAGCAGGTCAGCGCAGAGTACGATCTCGGGCCTCTCGGGGTGCTGCTTCATGTAAAAGGCCTTGGCCGCCTTTGGGTAGCATTCCACGAATATCGGCTTGTCATACATCTTCGTGAGTATGGTCTCGTCCCCTCCGCCCAGGTCTGTTCCCCATGTTATTTCTGAGCCGTTTCTGGAAAGGATTTCAACCGCTTCATCATACATGAGGTGAACGAATGGAGGAGTGATCTTTTTAAGTGGTTCGAGGTCGCGTCCCAATGATTTCAGTTCGGCTTCGCAGTCGCGGATCGTGTTCTGGACTATGTATGAGACAAAATCTTCCTGAAGCGCCATGTTCATTTTGTGGTCGTTGAACGCCACTTCTGCCTCGACCATCCAGAATTCGGTCAGGTGGCGGCGTGTCTTAGATTTTTCCGCCCTGAATGTCGGGCCGAAGCAGTAGGTTTTGCCGAATGAAGCGATGCAGGCTTCCAGATATAGCTGTCCTGTCTGTGAGAGATAGGCTTTCCCCATGTCGAAATATTCCACCGAGAAAAGGTTTGTCGAATCCTCTCCGCAGGTCGTTGTGAATATCGGCGTGTCGATCAGGGTAAAGTTGTTCTTGAAGAAATATTCTCTGACATGGTGGACAAGGACGTTCCTGATTCTTAATATTGCTATCTGCCTTGGCGATCGCACCCAGAGGTGGCGGTTCGTGAGCAGGAAGTCGGGGCCATGCTCTTTTTTCGTGATCGGGAACTCCTCGGATTTTTGAACTATCTGAATGCCGCTTGCGACAAAATCATACCCGCCTGCGGCGCGTTCTTCCTTTACAGGCTTGCCCGTCACGATTACCGACGATTCGATCGGGAGTTTTTTTATTTCCTCGTAGAAATCGCCGAATGTTTCCCTTTCGGCTATCACCTGACAGATGCCCGTACCGTCTCTCATGAGAAGGAACGAAAGTTTGCCGCTCGAACGGCGGTTGTAGACCCAGCCTTTTATGGTGACTTCTTCGCCTGTGTGCGAACCGAATTCCCTGATAGTGCATTCTGCCATGATCTGCTCCTTATGTTGACCGCATGGTGCGGATAATAAACAAATTTATCTTAACATGCGCGGTATTGGCAATAATAAAGAATATTTGATCACGCTGTTTTAGCATGCTATCTTGTTAAAATGAATAAAATCCAAAAGCATATAGTCACTTTTTTTGGGGTGGGGTTTGCCCCCAAGGCATCCGGGACAATCGCCTCTCTGGCTGCAATTCCCTTATATCTTCTGCTTAGAAAACTTTCATTGCCGCTGTATCTTTTTTCTATCGGCAAGATCGTGGCGGCAGGGGTCTGGGCCTGCACTGAGGCGGAGAAGGAATACGGAGAGGACCCGCCGGAAGCGGTTATTGACGAAGTAGCAGGCATGCTTGTCGGTCTTGTTTCAAGAACCAGAGACCCCAAAGAAATCGCACTTGCTTTCCTGATATTCCGCGCTTTTGATATCATCAAGCCGGGAATAGTAGGAATACTCGACAGGAAGGTCAAAGGCGGACTCGGGATAATGGCCGACGATGTTGCTGCGGGCGTTTTAACGGCAGCCTGCATGAAGATAATCCGCAGGATAAGAAGGTAGTCATATGAAAGCGGCGCTGATAATCACGGGCTCGGAAATAATCACGGGCAAACGTCAGGACGCAATTGTCCAGCCGTTTGCAGTCAAGCTGCTGGCAAAAGGAATACCTGTTTCCGAGATCAGGATTCTGGGCGACAGCCCGGCGGACCTTGCCGGGACTGTTGCTGACATCAAAGCCGACCTGGTTATTGTTACGGGCGGTCTCGGCGAAACGCCCGACGACACGACCAGAAAGGCGGTTGGTGTAATCCCTGATATCATAAGCACAGGCCAGATCCATAATCCGGCGGGATCGGCAAAAGGTATCGACCTTAAATTCAAAGATAAGCGCGTGGTGTTTTTCCCCGGAGTTCCGCGCGAGGCATACGCCATGATCGATTTAATCCTTGAAGGAATGCCGGATGTGACACTGCCAACTGTAAACATACCGGTATTCGGCATGAGGGAGCAGGAAATAGCAAAACAGATCGGCCCACTGGCTGAACGCTGCGGCTATCTGCCGAAGGACATGGAGATAACTGTTGTGGCGCCGGTAGAGCTTGAAAAGGAAATCAGGGACATACTCGGAAGACATGCCCTGGAGGAGGCTGACCTGACTACGACCGTTGGCAGGCTGCTCGAATCGAAAGGGCTCAAATTCGCTGCGGCCGAATCCTGCACAGGCGGCCTTATCGGCCACCTTGTCACATATGTACCGGGAAGTTCGAAATATTTTCTCGGCTCGGTAACGGCTTACAGCAATGACATTAAAACAGGCATTCTCGGAGTGCCTGAAAACATGATCAACGAATACGGCGCAGTCAGCGAACAGGTTGCAGGCGAGATGCTGTCGGGCATTTTAAAGCTTACCGGAGCGGATGTAGGTGTAGCGACAACAGGCATTGCAGGTCCTGACGGCGGAACGCCGGAAAAACCGGTCGGAACAGTATGGATAGCGGCAGGCAGTATGAATGAAAGGGTTATAAGGAAATTCAATTTCTTCTTCGATCGTCCTGGAAATAAGCTCATAAGCGCCAAGGTGGCGCTCTATATGCTGAGGTCATATATTTATGATACGGGCCTTCATAGCTCTGCCTTTGTCTGAAGCAGTTAAAAAAGAGCTTTTAAAAGTCTCCGCAACGCTAAGAAAAACCATGGATGCAAGGTGGGTGAGTCCTGAAGCCATGCATATCACAATGAAATTCCTTGGCGATATCGATGAGAAAAATATCGAGGACATGGCGAAAAAGCTCGATGAATTATCTGAACCGTGTCAGCCGTTTGAAATGAGCCTTGGCGGACTGGGGGCCTTCCCGTCACCGAAAAAGGCCCGCGTGGTATGGGCGGGAATCGAAGCCGACATTTCAAGATTACGAAATCTCGCTGCATCAATAGACAATATGGCGTTGGATTACGGCATTACAAAAGAGGGCAGGCCCTTCACTGCACACGTTACCCTTGCTAGACTAAGGGAACCTTCTATGATAAACCTTGACGTAAGGATAGAGAAGATTACTTTCATAATAAATGGAATGCATTTTTATAAGAGTGATCTGACGCCGCAGGGGGCAAGATATACCCTGCTTCATTCAAGCCCTTTCACGGGCAGACCGGGAGGATGACATGGAAGACGGAAGAAAACGGGCGCTTGAAGATGCGATCTCACGAATAGAACGTTCATTCGGCAAAGGTACGATAATGCGCCTCGGATCAGATACCGTACAGGCGGTACCGGTAATTTCAACAGGCTCCATACTGCTCGACCACAGGGCACTTGTCATAGGCGGGATTCCAAGGGGCCGCGTGACCGAAATATACGGCGCCGAATCATCGGGAAAGACAACACTTGCGCTTCAATGCATCGCTTCGGCCCAGGCGGCGGGGGGCACGGCGGCATTCATAGACGCCGAGCATGCGCTTGACATAAACTATGCAAAGGCTCTGGGCGTCAATATCGACGATATGCTCGTGTCGCAGCCTGATTCAGGCGAACAGGCCCTTGATATTGCCGAGACGCTGGTGCGCTCAAACGCGGTAGACATAGTCGTGATCGACTCGGTTGCAGCGCTTGTTCCACGGGCTGAAATCGAGGGCGACATGGGAGACGCGCATATGGGGCTTCAGGCAAGGCTGATGTCTCAGGCTCTCAGGAAACTCTCGGGTGCGATATCCAAAACCAACACAACAGCGATATTCATAAACCAGACAAGACAGAAGATAGGCGTCCTGTACGGCAACCCGGAAACTACGACGGGCGGCAATGCTCTCAAGTTCTATGCCTCGGTCAGGCTCCAGATAAAGAATGTAGGGCCGATAAAGGACGGCAGCCAGGTGGTTGGAAACCGGACAAGGGTAAAGGTGGTAAAGAACAAAATGGCGCCCCCCTTCAAGGAAGTCGAATTCGACATCATGTTCGGGGAAGGCATATCAGCTCACGGTGAGGCGCTGGATGTCGGGGCCGAACTTGGCATAGTGGAAAAAAGCGGCGCATGGTTCAGCTTCAATAAACAAAGGCTGGGACAGGGCCGGGAAATGGCTAAGACTTTCCTTAAAGACAATCCCGCAGTGTACGACGATATAAGGGAAGCAATCAAGGCAAAGCTGGCGACGGCTGCACCTTCACCATCAACATTAAGCGAGGAGTGATATGAAAGGCGGCGATCCGTTCCTTGGCATAAATATTGATGAGATACTGAACACGGCAGTTCAGATGAATGCATCCGATATTCACCTCAAGGTGGGCCTGCCGCCTGTCACAAGAAAATTCGGCGCGCTTATCCCGCTGAGAGACTATCCCAGGATGACAAACGAGATGCTGTCATCCATTATCGATTCGATCCTGAATCCCTACCAGAGGGCAAAATTCGACACGACAAACGAGATCGATCTTGCATACAGCCTTGAGGAAATAGCAAGGTTCAGGGTGAACTGCTTCCGCCAGAGGGACCACCTCGGCATGGTGTTCAGGATAGTGCCAACCAACGCCCCCCTGATAGACGAACTCAACCTTCCGGAAATCATAAAGAAGATAAGCATGGAGCAGAAGGGGCTGATCCTGGTGACAGGCACCACGGGTTCGGGTAAATCGACGACGCTCGCGGCAATGGTGAACCATATCAACACGAACCGGAACTGCCATATCCTGACGATTGAGGACCCGATAGAGTTTCTGCACAAGGACAGGAAGTCCATAATTAACCAGAGGGAAGTGGGCACGGATACGAACTCGTTTTCGATGGCCCTGAGAGCGGCACTCAGGCAGGATCCCGATGTAATACTGGTCGGAGAAATGCGCGACAAGGAAACCATTGAAATCGCATTGACCGCGGCCGAAACGGGCCATCTTGTCATGTCCACACTGCATACGCTCGATGCGGTTGAAAGCATCATGCGCATAATAACTGTCTATCCGCCGCATCAGCATCAGCAGATAAGGCTTCAGATAGCGGGCGTTCTGAAGGCGATCATTTCACAGAGGCTCCTTCCCAAGAAAAGCAGCCAGGGAATGGTACCCGCAGTCGAGGTTCTAGTATCGACATCGCTCATAAGGGAGTGCATAACGGAAGAGCACAGGACCAACGAGATTCCGGATGCCATTGCCCAGGGCCATATTAACTACGGGATGCAGACGTTCGATCAGTCTCTTATGACTCTCGTCAAGAACGACCTGGTTCACTATCATGATGCGGTGAGATACTCGACAAACCCGAACGACTTTGCTCTCCGAATGAAAGGCGTCATGGGAACAAGCGACGGCAAGTGGGATGCCTTCGAAATAGGCGGTATGGCTCAGACGGAAGATGAGGCGCCCAATCAGGACGGGGGGCATGAAAAGCTTTGATACGAAGGAAGAGGCTGTAAGCTACTGCCTGAATATTCTGTCCAGGCGGGCTGTCAGTTCGTTTGAATTAAAAAAAAACTTTCAGCCCGGGGCGCTGACGAAAGGATAATTTCTTCTGCGCTAAAACGCATAAATGAGCTTGGATACATCGACGATGCGGCATATTCAAACCGTCGCGCACAGCTCCTTGCCGAAAGGCTTTACGGAAATTACTACATAAGGTATCAGCTTGTTCGTGAAGGTATACCCGAAGATATGGCCGAGAGGGCCATTGCGGCAATTCCGGATATGCTTTCCGAGGAAAAAAGAATTAAATGTTATAAAGAGAAGATGAAAGACCGCCGGAAAGACCTTGTCAAGGTGCTTGCCAGCCGCGGATTCTCCTTTGACAGCATTTATAAAACAACGGGATTTTACGGAGTAGAAACATGAAAGGTTCAGAAGTAAGGGATAAGTTTTTAAAATATTTCGAGGAAAAAGGTCATACGATTATCAAGAGTTCATCACTGGTGCCGCCGGGAGACGACCCGAGCCTTTTGTTCACCAATGCAGGCATGAACCAGTTCAAACCTGTTTTTCTGGGCAGTGAAACCAGGCCTTACAATAGGGCCGCTTCCGCACAGAAATGCGTGAGGGCGGGCGGCAAGCACAATGATCTGGAAAACGTCGGCTATACGGCCAGGCATCATACATTCTTCGAAATGCTGGGCAATTTTTCCTTCGGAGATTATTTCAAGGAAGGCGCAATCGTTTACGCCTGGGATCTCCTGATAAACGTCTATGAACTCGATGCCTCAAGGCTTATCGTGAGTGTTCACAACACTGACGACGAGGCATATGGAATCTGGCGCGACAAGATAGGAGTACCCGAAGAAAGAATAGTCAGACTGGGTGATAAGGATAATTTCTGGTCCATGGGTGATCTCGGGCCGTGCGGGCCATGCTCAGAGATACTGTACGATCAGGGTCCGACGGTAGGATGCGGCAGGCCGGAATGCAATGTTGAATGCGGCTGCGACAGATTCCTCGAGATATGGAACCTGGTTTTCATGCAGTATAACAGGGATGCGGACGGCGTGATGACGCCTCTTCCAAAACCCAGCATAGATACGGGTATGGGGCTTGAGAGGATAACGGCTATACTTCAGGGAGTACCCAGCAACTATATGACTGACCTCTTCATGCCCATCATCGGTTTCGCCTCAACTCTAGCCGGAAGGGAATACGGGTCAGATCAGGAAATGGATACATCCATAAGGGTCATTGCAGATCATGCAAGGGCCTGCGCATTTCTTATATGTGACGGAATACTGCCATCCAATGAAGGCCGCGGATATGTATTAAGGCGCATAATCAGACGCGCATCGCGCCACGGCAGATTCCTGGGCATAGAAGGCGCATTTCTGCATAAGGTTGCCATGAAAGTGGTTGAAGAATTCGGAAAAACATACCCCGACCTTGCTCAGCGAAGGGATTTTATCGACAAGGTCATTACCAATGAAGAGGAACGCTTCCTTGTTACACTGGATAAGGGGCTCGCGCTTCTGTCTGATACGATGACCGGTCTTAAGCCGGGGGATTTTATCGACGGCTCAACGGTTTTCAAACTCTATGATACCTTCGGTTTTCCCGTCGATCTCACAGAGGACATTGCAAGGAGAAAAGGCTTCGGTATAGATAGGGACGGATTTGAAGTACAGATGGAAATGCAACGCGAAAAGGCCCGCGCAGGAAGTTCGTTTGCGGATGCGGGTGCAGGGAAAAACATATTCGGCGCAATGGAAAAGACCCTGTTTTCGGGTTATGAAGCCCTGATTGAAGATTCGACTGTGACATTGATCCTGTCACCCGAGGACATGGAACCCCTTGAGACGTTGTCGGCCGGTCAGACGGGCTTTTTGATAACCGGGAAAACCCCGTTCTACGGAGAATCAGGCGGCCAGGTGGGCGATACGGGCATTATAGAGAACGAGGGCTTTGAGGCCGCAGTCATCGATACGCTCAAGAAGGACAACGTATTTCTTCACAAGGTTAAGGTTATTAAAGGCTCCGTTAACAGCGGTGCCGGTATAAGGCTTGTTGTCGATTCTGCAAGAAGAAAGGCTATTGCACGACATCACAGCGCGACTCACCTGCTGCAGAAGGCGATCCGGGACGTTCTCGGGACGCACGCGCATCAGAGCGGGTCATATGTAAGCGAAGAAAGGCTAAGGTTCGACTTCACGCATTTCGCCGCCCTTGAGAATGACGAGATCAAAAGGATCGAGGATATAGTGAACGGGTTTGTAATGGCCGACCTTCCGGTATGCACGAATCTCATGGCCAGGGAAGACGCCATGTCAAAAGGCGCCATGGCGCTGTTCACTGAAAAGTATGCGGATGAAGTGCGAGTGGTTTCAATGGGAGAGGATGTTTCCGTGGAACTCTGCGGCGGCACGCATGTCAAAACTACCGGTGAGATCGGCCTTGTGAAGATAGTGTCGGAATCGAGCGTGTCGGCTGGGCTCAGGAGGATAGAGGCCTTTGCCGGATTTGCAGCGCTCGGACATCTGAGGGAGCTGGACAGCCTGGTGAAAAATTCTGCGGATGCGCTCAAGTGCGCCCCTGCGGATATTCCGGACAGGATAGCTCTCCTGCAGTCGCGTCTCAGGGAGCAGGATACGAAGATTAAAGAGCTTAACGTGAAAATCGCAACCGGCACAGGTGCGGGCGACGAAGAAGAGTTGAGCATTGGTGCCTTTAGGGCGGTTATAAAGAGGATTTCTGCCGGGGATATCTCGCAGTTGAGAGAAGTGGGAGACAGGATAAAGGAGCGTGTTAAATCCGGTGTCGTATTCCTCGCTGCGTCCACAGGGGATAAGTCAACATTCATGATTATGCTCACGAATGACCTTTCGGGAAAGCTCGATGCAGGTGCAATAATGAAGACAATTCTGGCCGAGGTCGGAGGCCGCGGAGGTGGAAAGGCACTCTTTGCCCAGGGCGGCGCCGATGCCGATAAGATAGATAAGGCGATCGATGTCTTTAAAACAGCCTTAAAGGGGGCATGATGAGAAAGGCGACAGTAAAAAGAAGCACAAAAGAGACGGATATTGCAGTAACCGTGAACCTTGACGGAGGGAAATGCCAGATCGACATTCCGGCCGGGTTTCTCACTCACATGCTCGATTCCTTTGCCAGACATTCGGGCATGGGGATCAATGTAAAGGCGCAGGGGGATATCCAGGTGGATATGCACCATACGGTCGAGGACATCGGCATCGTGCTCGGGCAGGCTATAAAGGATGCGCTCGGAGACAAGAAAGGCATAAACAGGTACGGTTTTGCAAAACTCCCCATGGACGAGGCGCTGGTCGAGGTATCGCTCGACCTCTCGGGCAGGCCCTATTTCATGATACACGGCGATGAGGACTTTTTCGGGCAGGTGGGTGACATGGAGCTTGACCTTGTTCCGGAGTTTTTCAGGGCGCTCGTTTTCAATGCAGGCATCACCATGCATATGAGCGTGATCTCATCCGGCAACGCGCATCATCTGGCCGAGTGCTGTTTCAAGGCCTTTGCAAGGGCGATAAGGGATGCGGCGGCGATCACCGGGGAGGATGTGCCATCAACCAAGGAAGTCCTTTAAGATATTCGCATACGAGGGTCAGCACAAAAGATTCCGACAGGCACCCGGGCTGGCCGGTCAAGGTTGAACTGGACGGTGTTATGGCCGAGGTCGAGGACATAATTGACCGCTGGGTTTCAGCGCACAAAGACCCTGAGGATTATCCCAGCGAATACTGGAAGATAAAGGTGTTGGGAAAGAAGTATATTCTCATGTACAATACGCTGTTTGACAGCTGGTGGCTCAAGGAGTGCAAGGAATGATCGTCATACCTGCAATTGATCTGCACCACGGAAAGGTAGTCCGGCTAAAAAAGGGCGATTTCAATGCGGTCACCATATACAGCGAGTCGGTTGCAAAAATAGCAAGGTCTTTTGAAGAGGCCGGCGCCAGTCGCATTCATGTTGTCGACCTCGACGGCTCGCTTGAAGGAAAACGCATAAATGCCGATTCGATAAAGGCCGTATGCGATGCGGTGAATGTGGAAGTTGAGCTGGGCGGCGGGATAAGGACTCTGGCCGATGCCGATGAGGCGTTCAGGCTGGGAGTTTCATATGTCATTCTGGGGACGGTCATTATCAGGGAACCCGGGGAAGCGAAAAAAATACTGAGAGCATATCCCGGTAAAGCAGGCCTCGGAATAGACGCCAGGGACGGCAAGGTCGCCACGGCGGGCTGGACCGAGACTTCAGGAAGGGACGCCCTTGACGTAGCACAGGAATACGAGGATCTGAACCCCGCTTTTATTGTCTATACCGACATCAGCCGCGATGGCATGCTGACAGGCCCGAATGTCGAAGCGACGGAAAATCTCGCATCATCGGTTAACACGCCGGTTATAGCATCGGGCGGCGTATCGAGCATTGAAGACCTGATAGAACTCAACAGGATAAAAGGCCTTTTCGGCGCGATAACAGGCAAAGCCATATATGAGGGCAAACTCGATCTGAGACAGGCTATAAAGGATATAAAGTAACACTTCTGTTTAAAGGCATGTGGCACGGAAGAGCTCTTATTGAAAGACATAATACCTGAGCCAGATATAAAGCATTGATATGATCACGGACTCGATCATGAGGGGCATGCCATAGAGCATAAATCGTGCAAAAGAGATTGGCCTGCCCATCTTTTCAGCGATGCCGACGACGATGACGTTTGCGGAAGCGCCTATTGCAGTGCCGTTGCCGCCGAGGCATGCGCCGAGCGCAAGAGACCACCATACGGGCATGAGACCGGGATTATGAAGCAGGGCCGTGCCGGTGAGGTCTGGCCAGAGCTGTTTCGCCATGTTTATTATAAGCGGGTTCATGGTTGCCACATAAGGGATGTTGTCCACAAAAGCCGAGGCGAATGCAGAGAACCAGAGAACCGCCATGCTGGTCCCGAAAAGGTTGCCCTGTGTCAGCATAAGAAGCTTTACCGACAGCCATTTGATGAGCCCCACCTTTACGATGGCCCCGATTATTATAAAGAGACCGATAAAGAAAAATAAGGTGCTCCACTCCACCTCGGCGAATAATTTGTGGGGGTTTTCAGTCCCGGAAATAAGAAGCAGCAGTGCTGCCCCGGACAGGGCGATTGTGGCGGGCTCCATATGAAGCATACCGTGAAAGACAAACCCGGTCATAGTAAGGATAATCACAACCAGAGACTTTATAAGAAGCCTTTTATCCCTGATGGCCTCATTTTCATCCATGGCCATGACCCTCAGCCTGAGCTCTTCTCTGACAGAGAGCCTTTTGCCGAAAACGAGCCAGAGGGTAAGAATATAGACTGCGAGTATGACGATTACTACAGGCGAGAGGTTGAAGATAAAATCTATAAATGTCAGGTCAGCTTTCGATGCGATCATTATGTTAGGCGGGTCTCCGATAAGAGTTGCCGTGCCCCCTATATTCGAGGCTACCGCCTCAGTAATTAGATAGGGCACGGCGTCAATCTCAAGCGCCTGGCATATGAGAAGGGTAACCGGTGCGATCAGCAGCACGGTGGTTACATTATCGAGAAAGGCGGAAAGAACGGCTGTCACGATTGAGAATATGGCCATTATCCTGAAAGGTCTTCCCCTTGCAAGTTTTGCGCTTTTGATTGCGATGTATTCGAAAACGCCTGTCGGCCTCATTATGTTTATAATAACCATCATGGCGAACAGCAGAAATATGACGTTCCAGTCCACACCGAACTCGATGGAATTGAAGGCCTCTTCCTGGGTTATAATGCCGAGTCCTATCATTATGGCGGCACCAGTGAGAGCAATAATGGTCTTGTGAATCCTTTCCGAGACTATCAATACATATGCCAAAACAAAGATGAGGGTTGCAGTGATAAATGCAGGCGTGAACCTTACTGCATCAGAAACGGATAACGTATCCCCCATATCCTATTCCCCGGTATTTCCCGCAATCGCATCGGCGATAGTAAAAAAAATGTCTGATTCATATATCATGCCCTTTAGTCTGCCGTCCTCATCGACAACCGGCAGGGTCGAAATAGAATACCTGAGGATGTGGTCAACGCATTCCATGAGAGGGTCATCTTCTTTTACAGCGGTAGCAGGGGGATTCATTATCTCTGATATCTTTTTCCCCGAGGCCTCTTTCGCAAGTGTCTCAAGCATGCCGTCCCAGGTGAACGAACCCAGGTCGGACAGAGAAAAATATGACGGGTAAACAGCCCTCAATACATCTTTTATCGAAACTATGCCTGCGAATTCTCCTTTTTCATTGAGCACGGGAAGGCTCTTCGATGAAGATGTCCTGTCCTGTCCGCGGTGGGTTCTCAGCATTATTACAAAATCCCGTATCTCCTGACCTGGCTTCAGGTAAAGCGTAACGGGAACCATAATATCACGTGCTTTCATGGGCGCCTCCGTCTTTATTCATGATTTTTTCCAAGCTTGCATCCCGCCATTTTCTTACCGAGTTGATGAAATATATACGCTTGCATTCGTTAAGGATGTCGATACTGATAATCCTTTCGGAAATTACACCTGCTTTTATTAGTGAACTTCTGAATGTGCCGCCCAGAAGCCCGCAGGAAACAGGTGGTGTGAAAAGCTTTCCATCCAGTTCGATGACTATGTTGGAAGAGCTTCCCTCGGTAACCTCTCCGCGCTCGTTATATAAGATGACGTCGTCAAAACCGGGCCGGGAGGATTTTGCATCTTCATAAAACATGCGGTTTGTTGTCTTATGATAAAGGAACACATTGCCGGAATCGACAGGTGATTCCGCCAGGGCGACCCTGATGGGGGCGACGGGCTTGATTGGTTCGGAATATATTTCGATCCCCCCGTCATGAGCCAGAAGCATCTTTACCTTGCAGGGCTTTTTCTCAAGACTTCGGGAATATTCTTCAAGCATTGCAAGGGCATTTTCCCCTGAAAAAGGAAAAGAAAAATATCCGGCCGATGCGCATATCCTTGACATATGTTCATCAAGTAGAAAATACCCGTCCTCTGGCGTGAACAGTATCGATTCCAACAGCCTGAAATCCGGTTGTTTATGGGTCAGCACTTTCGCTTTCACAGCACATTCCTCATATTCGTTTTCAATTTCCGAGTCCCATATGATTCCACCGCCTACTCCATATTCGGCGGAGTTTTCTTCTTTATCAATTATTACCGTCCTGATTGCCACATTAAACTGCATCCTTCTTTCAGGTGTAATGAAGCCTATCGTTCCCGTATAAAGTTTTCGGGGACTGTCCTCCAGTTCTTCGATTATCTCCATGGTCCGGGCCTTCGGAGCTCCGGTTATAGAGGCTGGCGGGAAAAGGGCTGAGAAAATTCCTGTTAATCCGGCGTCTGTCAGGCAACTGAGGGTTGAAGTCATCTGCCAGAGGGTAGGGTATTTTTCGATCTCGAACAGTGATTCCGCTTTTACTGTCCCGGTGGCCGCTATTCTGCCAAGATCGTTTCTGACCATATCCACAATCATCAGGTTTTCCGCCCTGTTCTTCTCTGATGATTTGAGCCATAAAGCCTTTCCCCTGTCATCTTTATCCGTAAGCCCGCGTTTGACAGTGCCTTTCATGGGCCTGCTTGACAGTACCCCTTTATCATATTCGAAGAACATCTCGGGTGAAGCCGAACAGACGGTCCATTCTGGTGTGTCGATATATGCCCCGTAACTGCACTTCTGGGCGTTGTTGATTTCAAGGAAGAATTGCCATGGATCGTCTTTATAAATACTTTTGAGCCTCATTGTGTAATTGACCTGGTATGTTTCTCCTTCGCGTATATAATCCTTTATCCTTTCGAGCGCATTTGAATATTTTTCTTTAGAAACCGAAGGCAGCCATCCTGAATGGTTATTGTCATGTCTCTTGCATCCGGTGCCGGTTATTAATGGAAATTCAATTTTCTCAACTTCTTCGTAAATGCAGAACCAAGCAAGGGGAAAACCGCTTCCCTCTTTAACCTTGAGTACACTGTCAAAGGCAGGAGATGCTTCATAACTGACAAAGCCCGCTGCGTATCGCCCGCCCTCGGTTTCGGTCTGGATTTCATTAAGGACAGGGAGCACATCGTTTTCAGTTTCCGCTTTTAAAATCATTAAGGGGTTCAAGAACCTGAGCCATTTCCCGCATGATGCATCATGGATTACAACAGTTGCAGGGCTTTGATTCATGAATGCCCTGATTGCCACACGCGGTTAACATGTGCAAGAATTAAGCGAAATGTATTCTTAATTATGCGCTTTTCCGGCAATAATGAACCGATAACCCCAGTCTATTTCTTCAAAATTAAGTACATATCCATATTTTTGTGTCCAAGTGCCATCAATAAGGTCATTTTTGAGTTTCTCAATGCCATGTCCAACCTGAACCGGATCGGCAACTGCAAAGCCCGACATTGCTTGTCTTGCATCTTCGTTCAGATAAGCTGACGGTTTTCTCCAGCAGGCAGCCAGGAACTTGTCATCCAGATCCGGCGGCAGTTTGAATGAATGTATCCTGACTGTTTTATGAGTTGCTTTTGAAAATAAGTCTTTAAGTTCATTGAGAGACGGGAATATCCTCATGGCGTCCGCCCATATCTTAGGGAAGTAATCGGCTATCCAGGGATTATCGGCTTCACGCGGATCAAAGGTAAACCATAATATGGGCCCGTCCGGGCATATGCGGTTCATCTCTGCCAGCGCCTCCGAAAGAGAAGTGAAATGATGGCTGGCCATTATGCTGACAACTGCATCGACTGATGCATCCTCTAAAGGTATGTTTTCAGCTGCACCCTTTATCCATTCAACGTTATCTTTCTTTACGGACTGGTTTTTCATTATATCCGAGGGCTCGATTGCCTTCACAAAAAATCCGCGTTCCGCCAGTGCATTCGAGTAATTTCCTGAACCTGCGCCGATATCGGCGATTATGGAGTTTTCAGGGATGTTCAGATAATTAATGAGGCAATCCGCAATCCTGTAATCCGCCCTGCGGTGGACGGAATAATTCCTGCCGATTGTATCGTATAAAACCGCGGACATATTAATTAATGGTTTCAGCCTGCAAGGGACAAGCTTAGCGGTCTGGTTACGCCAGTCTTGGTATCACCGCGAACAGCACCGCAAAAAAATGGGACACACTTCCGCCTAATACGAACATATGCCATATCGCATGGTTGAAAGGCAATCTCTCCCAGGCATAAAAGATTACGCCGAAGGTATATGAAAGGCCGCCTGCGACAAGGAATATGATGCCGGAAGTCGGAAGGATTGCGAACATGGGCTTGAATGCAACCACCCCTATCCATCCCATCGCAACATAGAGTATGAGGCTCAGTATCTCGAATTTCATCTTTGTCAGGGTCTGAAGCAGGACACCGAGTACGGCCAGTCCCCATATGATGCCAAAGAGCGCCCAGCCCTGGCCGCCCTTAAGCGTTACGAGCGTGAAAGGGGTATATGTACCTGCAATGAGAAGGAAAATCGCCGAATGGTCGAATACCCTGAAAACCTTTTTCGCCTTCTTGTTCTGAACGGCGTGATAAAGGGTGGATGCTGTATAAAGTATAATCAAAGTGGCACCGAATATGCTGCATCCCACAATATGCCGGGCAGTGCCGAAGACGGCAGCAAATCCAGTCAGTATGGCGAGCGCAGCTATTGCCAGCACAATGCCGATGCCGTGAGTTATGCTGTGAGCTATCTCCTCTGAGAATTTATATTTTGGAAGTGAGATTCCAGGCATTATCCGCTCCTTGTCGATTATTCGGATTGCAGGATTAGCATATAATTCCTTAAACATCAAATGAGGCTTTTGCCGAAACCGAATTGAAAAGAGATGCCGTAACTGTATAATACAGTCCGAAGCATTCAAGTTTTATTCAAAGGAGGCGGTCATGCCAGAGGCTTTTATCCGTTATATGAGGGCGACACCTCAGGATATGAAGGAAGCCATCGAAAGGGCGCCTTTTGCCTATGTTCCGCTCGGCGCACTTGAATGGCACGGCGAGCAGAATGTGCTCGGGCTCGACAGCATCAAGGCTGAATTCATCTGTGAGCGCGCGGCTGAAAAGACGGGCGGTGTGGTCTTCCCGGTTATCCAGTGGGGGGCTTATGACCCGCTCAATTTTCCCTATACATTCAGATTTCCGAGATGCCTCATGCGCAGGATGCTTGAAGACCTGGCCGTGCAGCTCAAGGACATGGGATTTGAATTGGCTGTTTTTCTTTCCGGCCACTACCCGCCAACCCAGATCAGGCACCTAAAGGGAATGTCGAGGCGGCTGTCGAAAAAGCATAGCGGCTTTTATGTACTGGGACTGCCTGAGTTTGTCTTTGCAGGCGACATCGACTATCTGGGTGATCACGCCGCCATGTGGGAGACGTCGATGATGATGGCGATCGATCCTTCCCTGGTGCATCTTGAAAACCTGCCGGAAGGGCTTAATTTTGCCGAACGGGCAATAGCCCACGGGGTATTCGGAAGGCACCCGCGATCAGGCGCCTCAACGGGGCTCGGAAATCTTGCCCTTGATACGATTGTCACCAGACTTGCCGGGCTTGTAACGGAAACTCACGTATGCCGATCTCTTGAGCCATATGAAAAGGCCCTGAAGGAATTCGACAAGATTTACTACGGGACGTTCAATCCTTTCGGGCTTAAGAGGATTTTTATTAACCAGGGCATAGGTTCAGTCAGAGAAGGGATCGAGTTCTTTTTATGGTCACTTTTTAAAAAAGGAAAATACAATCCAGGTTATCGATATCCTGGCAAGAAATAAGCTTTCCTATTTTCCGTTTTTCAGCAGTTTGTCGAGTCCGGCAAAGGCCTTGAATGTTGTGGAACTACCGGCAGACCTGTCCTTGGTCTGGCTTCCGTATTCGCCTTCGCCGGAAAGTATCGAATGCTCGTTGTCATGACAGTAGATGCAAAGGAGTTCCCAGTTGCTCCCATCCGGCGGATTGTTGTCATGGTTATGGTCCTTGTGGTGGACCGTGAGCTCCTTGAGCTTTTTGCCCTCGAACTCGCGGCCGCATCGGCCGCAGACATGAGGGAAAAGCTTCAGAGCGCGTTCGCGGTAGGTCTTCTCGCGCTCCTGCTGATGTTTTCTTGCCTCGGCAATTATTGAGCTGATGGTGTCTTTATCCTGCGGCATGGGAATTAACTATCTTGTAGTCCAGCCTCCGTCAATGCGAAGGTCGGAGCCGGTCATGTAAGATGCGTCATCCGTTGCAAGAAACAAGATCCCCGTGGCGATTTCCATGGGGTCTGCCCAACGGGTGAGCACACCCTGCTCTTCGAATTCCTTTTTTACTTGCTCGAAGCTTATACCCCTCTGCGATGCCTCTTTCGCCACATCGCTCCTCAGCATCGGGGTGTCGGTGGCACCCGGGCTCACGCTGTTTACCCTCACGCCGTATGGCGCCATGTCAAGGGCGAGGGCCTTTGTGAATCCCAGCACGCCGTGCTTTGTAGAGCAGTAGTTCGCATGATTGTTCTGGCCTATGTGTGATGCAACAGATGCAAGTGTTATGATGGTGCCTGACTTTTGATTCTTGAAATAGGGAATGGCCGCCTTGCATGAAAAGAACGTCCCCTTCATATTGACGTTGAGAAGGAGGTCATAGTCTTCTTCGGAAAAGTCCTCAACCTGTCCTACCCTTACGACTCCGGCATTTGCGATGAGCACATCTATGCGGCCGTGCTTTGCTGCCACGTCATCGATATGCTTTTTTATTCCCGCATATTTCGTGACATCGACCCTGGATATGTGGACGTTTTCCTTGCCTTCACCGATCATGTCAAACGTTTCGTTCAGACCAGCCTCGTCTATATCGGATGCATATACGATTGCCCCTTCTCTGGCGAACAGTATGGCGGTCGCTCTTCCGATGCCCGACCCGGCGCCTGTAAGGATTGTGACCTTATCTTTTACCCTCATAAGTTCTATTCTCCTTTATTTTACAAATATCCCTTTATCCAGAGTGGAAATCCTTTCCACGCCGCTTGCCGTTACGCGATAGCAGTCTTCCGCGCCGACCAGATTGGATGCAGGAAATGACTGCCAGACCTCAAGATCGAGCACCATGTTTTCTTCAAACTCTATGTCTAGCTGACGCATGGGGCTGAAGATGTGCGCCTCTTCGCATTCAAGGCCGATGCTGTGTGCAGTGATGAAAGTCATTCCTAGTTTCTTGAGCGACTTTGCATAGGCCTTGGCCTCCTTGTACAGCTCAAGGGCCTTGACGCCTGGCTTGAGATTCGCCTCCAGAAACTCCTGCACCTTTATCATGCGCTCCATGTGTTCCGTGCCGTTTTCAGGGATGCTTCCAACAACGAACTGTCTGCTTATATCAGAAACATAACCTTTGTAGACCGCACCTATATCGATACGGTTGAACTGTCCCGGGCTGACCGTATAGCCAACGCCTGGCGCCTCCGGGTCGGATGCACCCAATCCCATTGTCATGTGATCCCATCCTTCGGCACCCTCTTCAACCACGGTCCTCTTCGCAATCTTCAGCAGTTCGACATCCGTGATGCCGTCTCTGGCCGTGTCAATCACCGCCATTATCGCCTTTTCCGCAATGCGGGTTGATTCCTTTATTCTGGCTATTTCTTCACCGGTCTTGAGAAATCTCATATCGAGAAAGGCCCTGTCGGCATCAATGAAAGCTGCCTGAGGGAAACGCTGGCGCAGAAAATCTGCCTGGTATCGAGGCATCTGGCTTTCTATGCCTATCGCGCCTGCGCCTAACCCCCATTCCTCGATCTTTTTGCCGATCTCTTCAAGAGTCTGCTGGGGGCTTACGGTTCCTGCAACTTCGTCGAGCCATGTCCACCTCTTTGTGCTCTGATAGACCATCCAGGTGGCGGCGAATTCGATGCCGTCCTTCCTTATGATGGCCATCGTTGGGAACTGGTTCGACAGCACATAAAGTATCGGATTCGGCGCTACATGAAGCGTCGGCATACCGGTAGTATAAAAGATATTTACCGGCGTCGCAGCCACAAGCACGTCTATTCCGTAGTTCGAAAGAACTTTTGAAGCTTTGTCGGCGGAAAAACCTATTGGAACCGGTTTTGTGGTATCATCTGTTTCCATCTTAACCTCCGTTATAACCTCGGCCTCTCTCTTACCCCTCCTTATCGCAGGAGGAGGTTATGCATTTATTTTAATCCGTATTTCATGCGGATTAAAATAAATCTGCGGCCCTCTTTCCCTTGAGGGAAAAAGGGGTGGGAGATAGGGAGATAAAAAGGTTTCTGATGCATCGCTATAGCTCAATATCCATCAGCACCTGCAGTTTTTCCAGATCTTCCATCGAACCTGTGGGTTTCAACTTTCCTTCCATGAATGCATCGATAGGATCGATTTCACCGTTTATAATGCCCATGAACATTTCCGAATCAAGGGAAAGGCTCATATCGGCATCTTCCCTGATGCCTTCCACTATATCGACATCGGAACCCCTGAATACCATCTGAAGTCCTACGTTCACATCAGGAAAGATTAGCTGCATGGTCTTGTTGTAGCCTTTGAAATGCTCAGCCATCTCAGGGTCTTCGGCTATCGCCTTCCATTTTGACAATCCCTTTTTGAGTTCATCTAATCCTGCCATATAAACCTCCTCAGTTTTTATTTCTGTATATGGTCCTGCCGGTCTCAGATGCTTCATAGCCAAGCAGGATCACCTCAAGCGCCTTCTTGCCGAATTCGCCTGTCACGAACGGTTCCCTGCCCTCTGAAACGCATTCATAGAAATGCTTCACCTCGAGTTCGAATGTGAGCGGGTAATATCCCGGATATGGCCTGTGCTCCACTTCCGGGCAGACCCATTTGCCCTGGTCAGGTCCGGGAAGTGTTGAAAACAGCTTAAGAGGCTGTTCCCGGTTGTGGTCTTCCAGGATGGTGCCTTTTGTGCCGTAAATCTCGATAGTGTTGTTCCATTCGCTGGCGACGGTGAAGCTGCAGTCTATGCTTCCAATAGCGCCCTTTTCGAAACCGACCGAGAAAGAGCAGTTGTCGTCGGCTGTGCAGTTCATCTCGGGCATGCACCGTGCGGCCCTTCCGCTGATGCTGTCAATGTCCCCTATGAGATAAAGAACGACACCGACCCTGTGTATACCGCTGTCTATCCAGGCCCCTCCGCCTGACTCCTCCACTTTGCCCTTCCAGCATGTTGGGTCGCTCATATTGTTTACTTCCGAGCCGCCCTCATAGGTCCTTACGAGTTTCGGCAGGCCTATGACGCCGGCATCGATCAGTTCCTTCATCTTCCGGTGTGCCGGAAGGAACAGCTGGTTCTCGGCGATCATGAGGATCTTCCCAGCCTTCCTGCCTGCGGCTATCATTGCATCGGCCTCTTCAAGGGTGTTTGCTATCGGCTTCTCGCACAGTACATGCTTGCCGGCTTCAAAGGCTTCGACGCATATCTTTGCATGCAGGTGATGCGGCAGACATATGTGGATACAGTCTATGTCAGGTCTCTTGAGGATATCATGGTAGTCCGTGCACAAGTCGGCACCGGGGTTCTTCCTGCCCACTCTTTTGAGGCATTTATCGTCAAGGTCGGCAATTGCTGCAACCTCAGCAAGCTCAGGTATCTTCTTCACTGAATTCGCATGCCAGTTGCCGGCATTGCCCGCTCCTATAATTCCCGCCTTGAAAGCCATGAAGAATTCCTCCTTTTTCTTTATCTCTTCCTGCCAGGCGGAATGGATGATTGATAATCCTGCATTATTCTCAAATCGTCATCCCGCCGTCTATTGAAAGGCATGTGCCTGTACAGAACTCGTTTGTGGCGAGCAGTAGTATGCCCTCGGCTATCTCTTCGGATTTGCCGAGTCTGCCCATCGGCTGGCGGGCAGTAATCTGTTTTCTTGCCTCGTCGGCATTGCCTGTCTGAGCCAGGCGTACTGCAAGAGAAGGGGTATCCGTAGTCCCTGGCAGGATTGCATTAACCCGGATGCCTTCCGATACGTGGTCCATCGCCATCGCTTTTGTTAGCGAAAGCACTGCGCCTTTGGATGCCGAATATGCGGCACGGCTGGTAACGCCTCTTATGGCAACCGATGAGGAGCAGTTGATGATGACGCCTTTTGTTTTTTTCAGATGCGGTATTGCATAAAGAGAACAGAGCCATGTGCCTCGTACATTGATTGCCATTGTCCTGTCAAAGTCATCGATTGAGGAAGTATCTACACTGCCCGCAACTACAATGCCCGCGTTGTTATGCAGGATATCCAAACGGCCGAATCCGGCTATGGTTTCATCAATAAGGCGTTTGACGTCTTCCTCTCTGGACACGTCGCATTTGACATACACGGCCTCGCCGCCGGAGGCGTTTATTGTTTCAACCCCATTGCAGGGCACGATGTCGCTTAAGACGACCTTTGCGCCTTCCCTGGCAAACAGTAAGGCTGTCGCCTCGCCTATGCCTGCCGCTGCACCGGTGATTATTGCAACCTTGCCTTCCAGTTTCATTTCGATATACCCGTTATCTTTCTTGCTTCTGCTGCATTTGCTACAGGTCTTCCCATCTTTTTAGACAGCCAGACCGCCCTTTCGATGAGCTCGGCGTTGTTTTTCGCAGGACGGCCATCTTCCATGAAGGGGTTGTCTTCGGTGCCGATCCGGATATTGCCCCCCGTGCTTATTGCTAGCGCAGCCATCTTGGTCTGTTCTTCGCCCATTGTACTGACGGTATGCAGGCAGCCATCGGGCTTGAATCGCATAAGGTACTGATAGCTTTCGACCTCGGGCGGACACCATGTACCTCCGGGCCAGCCGAAGAACATTGTTATGATGTGCGGGGGGTTGAGAAGGCCTTTTTTAAAAAGCCAGTTCAAGTTCCAGTAGGACCCTGTATGCCATACTTCCCATTCAGGTTTGATGCTATATTCCTTGCATTTGAGAGCATATGCCTCGAGTTCGGTCAAAGGGTGAAGCTTGTCGACCGTGACCGCCGTAAATTCCTCGGCATGATGATTGAGTATGATGGACATCATATCCGGTTTGCAGTCAAAATCGGTCTGGCGCTCTTCTATGGGAAAGCTGGACATGCCGGCCTGAATGATGGCGTCGGTCTTGGCGCGTATCTTATCGACGATGTATGTAGCCTGAGGACTTCTTGGCAGATGGACATGCAGAATGGAAGCGCCTGCCTCTGCGCATTCTATGGCGTCTTTTATAAGGTCCTCATCGTTGTCGGACCAGTTCCTGACATCAGGGTGAATCCATGAATTTGCCGTTGTAGCCGTAATGATGAGCTTTTCCATTTTTTATTCTCCTGTTTCCTGGATAATATCTGTTTCTGCAGCCGCCTCTTCCTGCCTCCGCCCGAGCAGGAACCCGCTGATTATAATAAGCAAAACGCCTGAGAGCATATATGCGACAGATGCGGAATCGGGCGCTCTGAGCGCAAATACATAGAAATATACAAGCACGGGTGCGATCTGAACAGGGACCTGCTGGACAGGTATGATATTGCTGGCCTGTCCGTAGCGGAAACATTCCTGGGTCTGCCACATGCCTATTACATTTGTTCCTACAAGGATGATGCTTGCCGTTATAAAGATTACTATCTGAGAAGTCGAACCCTTGCCTTCGAGCACCAGGAATATAACGGCTACAAGCGGGGCTATCCAGAGGTTTGAAATGGCGAACGGAAAGCCGTTTGAAAAACCCATTACAATGCCCTTCCTTCCTCCTGACTTAAGCGATATGAAATGAAATATGACCCAGAGCGTGGTAAGGCTCAGGCTGAAAACTGCAATACGCATGAGCGCCGAATTTGTTTCAAGGCTCGCAATGACCGTTTCACCATTTATCTCAAGCCTGCTGAAACCGAGAAGGGTGATGCCGATAATCATGAGAAAAATCCCGGTGATCTCGAATGTATCAAGACTTTCACCGTTCATCCAGACCGAACCCAGCGCCAGCACGATAAGCCCTGACGCCATAAGACCCGGCACCAGAGCAGGCCCGATGTAATCCTGCGCGATCATGAAACAGGCGGTTCCCGCTCCGATAGACATCACCAGTCCGGTGATCCACATGGGATTCCTGAGCAGAGTCCTCATGAATTTTGATTTCCTGATCTCCTCAGGCAGGTTGTTCACGGCCTTTTTCTGCAAAAGCTGTCCGAATTGGTTGAGGACACCGCTCAATATTGCAAGGACTACTCCTAATATGTAACCCTTATGCATGATTTCACCTTATCCCGGTTAAATTGGTCTTACCAATTTGCAGAAAAAAATATTACATGTCAATTCTATTATAAGATTTACTCGATTTCATCTGATGATTATAGAATCAATTCAACATATAGCTGATGAGCTATTAAGCTGGTAAGCGGAATCAAAGAAATAAAAAGGTTTCGCTCAACAGCTTATTCGTTAAGCGACAAAAGTATGGGAAGTTCTGGCGTCCTGTATCATTACCTTTCGACCCTTGCCCCTCCCCCCTTCATTATCTTCTCTACCTCTGCCAGCGTTGCCATAGAGGTGTCGCCGGGAGTGGTCATTGCCAGCGCCCCGTGGGCAGCACCGCATTCGACGGCATAGGCCGGGTCTCCCTTGGTCATGAGGCCGTAGATGAGCCCGGAGGCAAAGCTGTCGCCGCCTCCGACCCGGTCCATGATTTCAAGGTTTTCTCTATGCTGTGCCTCATAGAACTTACCTTCTGCCCAGCATATAGCACCCCAGTCATTGACACTCGCCGACTTCACTGTGCGCAGTGTGGTCGCCACAACCTTGATATCAGGGAATTCCTTTACGACATCATCGATCATTTTTTTGTATCCTGCAGTATCAAGTGCAGAAAGACCCTCATCCACGCCTTCTACCTTGAAGCCGAGGCAGGCCGTGAAATCCTCTTCATTGCCTATCATCACGTCCACATATTTTGCCAGCTGCCGATTCACCTTCTGTGCAGCATCTTTTCCGCCGATGGATTTCCATAAAGACGGCCGGTAGTTTAGGTCATATGAAATTATAGTGCCGTGCTTTTTAGCGGCATTGAAGGCCTCCTCGATAACACCTGCCGTCGTGTCCGAAAGTGCGGCAAAGATGCCGCCCGTATGCAGCCAGCGAACACCCATCGTGCCGAAGATGTTTTCAAAATCAATGTCGCCTTTTTTCATCTGGGCTGTAGCGGAATTTCCCCTGTCGGAAACACCCAAAGCACCTCTTATCCCGAAGCCCCGCTCGGTGAAGTTAAGCCCGTTCCTGACATTGCGGCCGACTCCATCAAAGGGTATCCATTTGATGAAGCGGGTATCCACACCGCCCTGGAGGATGAAGTCTTCAATGAGACGTCCAACGGCATTTTCAGCAAACGCGGTGACAACGGCAGTGCGCATTCCGAAACAGCGTCTGAGGCCGCGTGCCACATTATATTCGCCGCCTCCTTCCCAGACCCTGAAACTGCGGGTCGTATGAATCCGGCCTTCGCCAGGGTCAAGCCTGAGCATGACCTCACCCAGCGATACCTCATCAAATGTACACGTCTCTGCGGATTTTATTTTCAACATACTGTCTCCTTAAACAGTTGCCGCAATAAGGACGGCCTCTTCGCAAAAACCGGTTATTTCTTCAAACCTTTCCTGTTCTATCATCTCGGAAGTCGCAAGCCATGTGCCGCCGCAGGCAAGCACCTTGGGGAAGGCAAGATATTCGGCAAGGTTCTTTGTGTTCACACCGCCTGTCGGGATGAATTTGACCGAAGCGAGCGGGGCGCTGATGGCCTTTAAGGTCTTGAGTCCTCCATAGGCTTCGGCCGGGAAGAACTTAAGCGTGGTCAGCCCAAGTTTCATTGCGGCCATCACTTCGCTGGGCGTGCATATTCCGGGAGTAATGGGGATTCCCTTCTCAAGTGAGAACCTGACGATTTCAGCGTCAAACCCGGGGGAGACCAGGAATTGTGCCCCTGCTGCGATCGCTTTTTCGGCCTGATTCACGGTGATGACTGTTCCCGCACCAACAAGCATGTCGCCTCTTGCGGCAATTGCTCTGATCGCCTCTTCTGCAGCATCGGTCCTGAACGTGACCTCGACCAGAGGCAGCCCGCCGGCAATAAGCGCATCCGCAAGAGGGATGGCATCTTTTGCATTTTTTATTGCCACAATCGGAAGGATTCTGAATTTTCCAATAACTGCAAGAACATCATTCATGAGAACGTCCTCACTGAAAAATTATTTGTAAGTGTTCAATAGATGATTTTGATATAATGGTCTATATCCAAGTACCGATAAGTTATAAAGACAAAACAGGAGGCGCCGGATGATTAAAAAAATTCTATTAATATCAATATGCTTTTCAGTATTGGCGGCAGCCGGATATGCTGCGGATCCGCAGCAGGGTGTCCCTGAAAGCAAGCCATCTGGTTATATGCTTCAGCTCGGTGTCAACACTGCTGTTTTTGACAAACCTGACGGGACAAAGACAACCGTTCTGGCAAAGGAACTGATGGTATGGGTTTCAGGGGAAAAAGACAAATATCTGCAGATAAGCACAGGTGGATGGGTGCCTGTTCAGGGGATTTCTTCCCAGCAGCCGCCATATAATCTGGTAGTGGGAAAAAAGACAAATGTGTTCAATATCCCCGGAGATAAAAAGGAAATCGCAACACTCCAGAAAGATGTCATGGTAACCATACTTGAAACAAAGGACGATTACGGACGCATAAAAATCGAAGGATGGATGCTCAAACCGGGGGTGGCGGCTGAAATGAAGGCGGCGAAACCTGACCCGTATGCGGATATCAAGGATAAAGGGAACTCTGTGATAGATATAATTGATAACAGAATTATTTATAATCCGGATACTTCTTTATCTAAGTAATAAAAGCGTTTATTTTCAGGCCGGAACATTATCCTTTAAAATAGTGCGTATCTGCTCTTGACACGGGAATTTGCTTCGGTTATATCCGAGCCTCTATTCAGGCCAAGGAGTGTATACATGAAGACGTTTATAGCAAAAAAGGAAGAGGCCGAAAGAAACTGGGTCCTAATTGATGCCGCCGATAAGGTGGTAGGCAAGGTTGCGGTTGAGATAGCCTCCATTCTCCGCGGAAAAAACAAACCGGTTTTTACCCCGCATGTAGATACCGGTGATTTTGTAGTTGTCATCAATGCGGAGAAGGTAAAGCTGACCGGAAACAAGCTCGAGCAGAAGACATATTACCGCCATAGCGGTTATATGGGCGGAATCAAAGCGGCTTCGGCTAAAAGCATTATGGCGAAAAATCCCGAAGAAATACTGAAGCATGCGGTAAGAGGCATGCTGCCAAAAAACAGCCTCGGCAAATCCATGTTCAAGAAACTGAAGGTTTATACAGGCTCCAACCATCCGCACGAGGCCCAGATGCCAAAAGCGATTAATCTGTAAAGAGGGGAACATATGGCACAGATACAGAAAATATACGCAACGGGAAGAAGGAAGAATGCAGCAGCCCGCGTGTGGATCAAGCCGGGAAAAGGCTTGTTTACAGTCAATGGCAGGGCGATTGACGAGTATTTCGACAGGGAATCGTTAAAGCTGATCGCACTGCAGGCTTATGATGTTACGCAGACCTCCGGACAGTTCGATACATATGCGACAGTTGCCGGCGGCGGAATATCAGGCCAGGCAGGCGCTGTCCGCCACGGAATTTCAAGGGCACTTTCCGAATTCGACCCTGAAAAGCTCAAGCCTGCACTCAAGGCGGCGGGTTTCCTTACACGCGACCCCAGAATGGTCGAAAGAAAGAAATACGGTCTGCACAAGGCGAGAAAGAGACCTCAGTACTCCAAGAGGTAGTTTTTTTCAGAACTCTTATAATATCCATGATGCAGCAGGCAGAAAAAGCCTGCTGCATTTTCGTTTCAGAAATCCGCACCGTTCGGCACTTATAATGATATTTCCATACATGCCGGAACCCTTTTAAAAACCTCAACCTTGACTCGATGTTGTTTTTGCGCATAACGTTGCGCGCATATTCGAAAAAGGAGGACGGCCATGGAAGATAATATAAGAAAAACTGCCATTGCAGGGTCATGGTACCCGGGGACTCCGGAAGTGCTTACAAGGGATATAAGGAAATATTTGGATAATGCCAGTATAAGTCCGTCAGTAAAAAAACCTGCAGTAATCATATGTCCCCATGCAGGGTACATGTACTCAGGGCCTGTCGCCGGGTATGCCTACAAGGCCGTATCAGGCCATAGGTATAAAAATGTTGTGGTAATAAGCCCGTCGCACAAGGCATTTTTCCCGTTTGTCTCTGTCTGGGCGATGGGCGGCTTCGAGACGCCTCTGGGAAGGATTGACATAGATACAGAACTTTGCAGTTCGCTCATGAATTCTTCACGGTATATCCGTGATGAAAGATCTCCTCATGTTACAGAGCACGCACTGGAAATCCAGCTGCCTTTCCTCAAGCATGTTCTAGGAGAGTTCAGCTTGTGTCCCCTGATTATGGGAGAGCAGTCTCTACCAATGTGCAGGGAACTTTCAGAAGCTCTCGAAAAGGCTATTCCGGACCCTGAAGAAACGCTTGTTGTAGCAAGCTCCGACCTTTCGCACTTCCATCATGCCGAACGCGCTCACGTAATGGACAAAAATTTGGCAAAACTTATCAGCGGGTATGATATCGAAGGCTTAAGCGATGCAATTGATTCGGGCAGGAGTGAAGCATGCGGCGGGGGCCCGATCATGGCCGCCATGCTTTATGCAAAGGCAAAAGGAAGGACGGACGTTAACGTCCTGAAATATGCAACATCCGCCGATATAACCGGCGACAGGTCTTCTGTAGTGGGTTATCTTTCAGCGGTCATTTCATAGGACCGGAGAGTTTGATGGACAAAAAGAATGCAATTAATGAACTGATCAAAAAGAAAGTCGTCATACTTGACGGTTCAAACGGTGTCCTTCTTCAATCAAGAGGTATGCCGGCAGGGGTCTGTCCCGAGGCATGGGGGCTTGAAAATCCCGGAGAATTGAAAAGGGTTCACTCAGAATATGTCAAAGCAGGCGCCGATGTCATTTATACATTTACCTTCGGGGGAAGCAGACCTAAACTGAAGCAATACGGCATAACCGATGTATATAATACAAATAAGAAACTGGCGGAGATTGCCAGGAGCGCCATCGGCAACGATATTTTCGTAGCCGGCGACATCGCCCCGACCGGCCTGTTTGTGGAACCATTCGGCAGCCTTCTTTTCGAAGATGCAGTGGATATATTCAAGGAGCAGGCTCAAGGTCTTATTGACGGCGGCGTTGACCTTTTTGTTATCGAAACCATGTTGGACATACAGGAGGCAAGGGCAGCGCTTATTGCTGTAAAAGAGCTCACCGACGCCTTTACGATAGTGACCATGACCTATGAACCGGGCGGAAAGACCCTGGGCGGAACAGATCCTGTTACTGCACTGATAACCCTTCAGGCCCTTGGCGCCGATGCAGTCGGATGCAATTGCTCATCCGGTCCGGAGCAGATGCTTCCGATAATCGCCATGATGAAGCCTTTCGCCAAGGTGCCCCTTGTGGCTAAACCCAATGCGGGTTTGCCGAAATTGGTTAACGGCAAGACCGTTTTCGACATGGATGCGTCCGAGTTCGGGTCATTCGGAAGGGCCTTTACCGAGGCAGGCATCAATATGCTGGGAGGCTGCTGCGGCACGACCCCTGAACATATAAAGGCTGTTGCGGAGGCTGAAAAGGATACGGTTCCCAGACCTCCTCTCATTAATGCTATTTCTGCGCTCAGTTCGGCCAGGTCCCATATAATACTTGATAATGAAAGACCGGTTGCCATCATCGGTGAGCGCATCAACCCTACAGGGAAAAAGATGCTGCAGGCCGAATTGAAGCAGGGCAGTCTCAGCATGGTTCGGCAGTTTGCCCGTGAACAGAATGATGCCGGAGCAGACCTTCTCGATGTCAATGTAGGCGTCCCGGGGATTGATGAACCTGCCGTCATGAAATCGGTGGTAGGGCTGCTTTCATCCATCACTGACCTGCCGCTTGTAATTGACAGCTCGAAACCCGAGGCAATCGAAGCTGCATTAAGGCTTTATCCGGGCAGGGCCCTGATAAATTCGATTTCAGGTGAAGAGGCCAAGATCAGGGCGTTACTACCCGTGGCGGCGAAATACGGGGCCATGTTCATACTGCTGCCGCTCACCGACAGCGGTATCCCGAGGACGCTTGATGATAGAAAAGCGGTTGTGGAAGCTATCTTCGGCGAGGCACAGTCTTATGGGTTCACAAAAGATGATATCGTTGTTGATGCCCTCACCATGACCGTCTCGGCAGAGCAGGATGCTCCCAGGGTGACTCTCGATACAATAGAATGGTGTACTGATGTTTATCATGTCCGTACCTTGCTGGGGCTGTCAAATGTCTCGTTCGGCCTGCCCGAGCGCAGGTGGATAAATGCATCATTTCTTGCAATGGCCGTTTCCAGGGGCTTGAGCATGGCGATTGCAAATCCGTCAAGTGAAGAGCTGATGGCGATTAAGCTTTCTTCTGATGTCCTGACCGGGCGCGACAAAGGGGCCAGGTTCTACATATCCAGATATGCCTCTTCCCGGAACAATGTACCTGAGAAGGCCGACGTTCTGTCCCCTTCCCGTCAGGTGGCCAGGGCTATTCTGGACGGCGACAGGGATGATGTGGCAATGTTTATTGAAAAGGCGCTTTCAGCAGGGTCTGATGCAGGCAGTCTTGTAAACGATGTCATGATCCCTGCAATCAGACAGGTTGGCGACCTGTACGAAAAGGGCACATATTTTCTGCCTCAGCTTATCGCCAGCGCCGAAACCATGCAGAAGGGATTTGCCTTTCTTGAACCCATGCTTGATCAGGCATCAAACGCCAGTAAAGGCCGTATTCTCATGGCGACCGTAAAGGGAGACATACACGACATCGGAAAGAATATTGTCGTTCTTCTGCTCAGAAACAACGGGTTTGAGGTGATTGACCTGGGCAAGGATATTCCGAGTGAGGCTATCATCAAGGCGATAAATGAATACAGGCCTGATATTGTAGGCTTATCTGCATTGATGACCACCACCATGACAGTAATGAAAGAAGTCATTGAGCTTGCTCGTGACCGGGGTATTATCTGTCCGTTCATGGTTGGTGGTGCGGTTGTGACAGCCGAATATGCCGCATCAATCAATGCGGCATATGCAAAAGACGGGGTGGAAGCCGTGAAGGTTGCTGAAGGACTGATCCGTCAGGTCACTTCTTCCTGAGCAGCTCTTCGATCTGATTGGGCAGGTCTCTGCACATGTAGCAGAATACCCGGCCATCCTTTCCAATGAGTATTTTTGTGGGTACTCCCCTTACGCTGTAGTCAATACCGACGCTGCCATCGGAATCAAGCAGGGTCGTATAAGGTATCTGGTATTTCTCTATGTAGGATGAGACCTTTGCCTTGCTCTCATTCATGTCAATCGCCATTATTTCCAGCTTGCCCTTATATTTCTTGTGCATTTCCTTCAGCTCGGGTACTTCCTTCTTGCAGTAGGGGCACCATGTGGTCGTGAAATAAAGAAGCACGTTTTTACCCTTGAAGCTGTTCAGTGAAACACTCTTTCCGTTCATATCCTGAAGCGTGAAATCAGGCGCTTTCGGATTATTGGCTGCAAAAACGGATGCTGCCATGAAGGACATCAGGAATAAGGTTGCCAGAGTTACAATAAGCCTTTTTTTCATTTCATTAGGTCTCCTTTTATATTGAAAGCCTGCCTGCCATGAACAGAAAATATTCACCTATCCCGAGCATTACCAGACCGAAAATCTTCTGTACCCATACCATCCAATTACCGGGTTTTGGAAGACTTTTCATAAGCCCGGTAAAAATGCCTACAAAAAACAGTATTGTCCCCATGCCGATTGCAAATACGAACAGGAGGCTCATGCCATAGACGACATTCTGCCTGGCCGCCACATAACCCAGAACGACTCCGAGAACAGGCGCTGTGCACGGGCCTATCACGAGCCCCGAGACTATTCCCATGAACAGCCCGCCGATGATGCCCACCTTTTTGCCGTGGGTGCCTGTCATCTTTATTCCGGGTATGTAAAAAGTATAAACGCCCAGCATGGAAAGCCCGAATAGTATGAAAACATTCGCCAGTATAAAATATGTCCATGGGTTTGACTGTATCTTGCCGAAGAAGGTTCCCGTGAATGCCGCTATTGCGCCGAGCACGGTGTATGTGATCGCCATGCCGAGTATATATACTGATGTCTTGATTACTGCTTCGCCGCGTCCTGTGCCGCTGCCTCCTACATATGCAACGGTTATGGGTATTACAGGGTAAACGCATGGCGTAAGGCTTACAAGAAACCCTCCCAGGTAGACAGCCAGATATGACATCAGCATTGAAGAGCGAAGATGAATATCTATATTATTTATAAACCCATCAATCATGCCAGGTCCTTCAGGAGCCTTTCCATTTCATGTTTTGTGGGCTCTCCTGCAATGCGTTCAAACTCGGTCCCATCTTTGAATGCGATAACCGTAGGCAGGCTCAACACACCCATTTTTGACGGGGTTTTTGTGTTTTTGCTTATGTCCATTCCTCCGAAAACAATTTCGGGATATGTCAAAGAAAGGTGTTCCATGAAAGGTTCCACCTTCTTGCAGCCCGAACACCACGGGGAAGTAAAAAGGACCACCAGCCTGTTCCTTGAGAGTTCATCGATATTATTGTCCGTTATTTCATTGAGCATAACAATTATACTAACATAAGCCTTCTTTATAGACAATTGGTACACTCCATTCCTTGTTGATTAGGATCAACAGGTAAGCAATTGACCTGATTCTTAAATTATTCGATAATCAACACTTACTTAAAAAGGAGGTTTTATGAAGACAGAACTCAGGATAGCACTCATTATAATTATACTGCTTGTTTGCGGGTGTTCACATGCACCGAAAAGCATCCCGGTTCAAAAGGCCGAACCTGTATCCATAAATGAGGATGCAGCAATAGGAAGACTCTGCAGCGCAATAAAATTCAAGACAATTTCTTATGATGATCCGTCGATGATCGATTATGCACCCTTTGACGGATATCTGGCTTTTATCAAAAGCGCATTTCCGTTGATAAATAAAAATCTTAAACTCGATATGATCAACGGCTACAGCCTGCTTTATACATGGCAGGGGAGTGATCCTTCACTCAGGCCCGTAGTGCTCATGGCGCATTATGATGTCGTGCCCGTCGATGAAAACACGCTTAAAGACTGGAAGCAGCCACCGTTCAGCGGCAATTTTGTCGACGGCATTATATGGGGCCGCGGTACTCTCGATAACAAACACAGTATGGTTGCTATAATGGAATCCGTGGAAACGCTTCTTCGGGCCGGGTTGATTCCCAAAAGGACGATATACCTTGCTTTCGGCCATGACGAAGAAATCGGCGGCATGAACGGTGCGGCAAAGACTGTTGAATTCTTGAAGGCAAAGGGCGTCACACCGGAATTCGTGATAGATGAAGGGGGCTGCGTAAAGACCGACGGTATTGCAGGAGTAAAGACCCCGATTGCATTGATCGGCATCTCTGAAAAAGGCAGCCTTAATATGCTTCTTGAGGTAGATGACAAAGGCGGCCATTCCTCCATGCCTCCAAGGCATACAGCACTTGGCAAGATCGCCCGGGCCATCACC
Organism: Desulfomonilia bacterium; assembly: GCA_036567785.1. NCBI lineage: Bacteria > Pseudomonadati > Thermodesulfobacteriota > Desulfomonilia > Desulfomonilia bacterium. Next base: position 51,600 of record DATCTV010000037.1, read on the forward strand.
AGGCTTGAAAATTATTCATTTCCTGAAAGCCTCTCCATGCTTGAAAAGACAATAAAACCCGTTGCGCCGAAAATGCCCGGTCTGAACAGGTTCGTGGTTACAAACACATGGCTTACCGGACCTCTGGTAAAATCCATGATGTCAAAATCACCTGACACCGCCGCTTCGATCCATACGACCATAGCCGCGACACAGGCTTCGGGCAGCTCAAAATCTAACGTGCTTCCGACAAAAGCTACCGCAGTCGTAAACTTCAGACTTTTCCCCGGGGACACAGTGGCCGGAGTTGTAGAAAAAGTTAAGAAAGTGATTGACGACCCTGAAGTTAAGGTAACTGCAATGACGCCCAATTTCGAGGCATCTCCTGTTTCAAGCACATCTTCGGCAGGGTTCTTTGCGATTGTCAAGACCGTAAGGCAGACGCTTGATGACAAGGAAGAAACAGCCATCACGCCATATCTGATGCTGGGGGGCTCTGACGCCAAGCATTTCAGCAGAATTTCACCCGACACCTATCGGTTCCTTCCTGTTTATATGGATAAAAAACAGCTTGATATGATTCATGGTACAAACGAAAGCATTGAGGCAAAAAATTATCTGAGGATGATACAGTTCTATTCGCAGCTTATAAAGAATGTTCAGTGATAGCCTGAAAGTGGCGGGTTCAAAGCAGAGCTGAAGGCATCGGAGAAATATCAATACCGACCTGATTCTGCAATTTTACCCGCCACTTGATGCTTGATAAATGACCGGTTATCCCTCCTGAATTTAGTTGATAACATCCATGATTTCTGGGTATAGTGTCCGGCTGAGTACACAAGAAAGGGGGAATAAAAATGAGTTATTCGGTGGGTCATGAAAAACTGAACGCATGGGTTAAGGAAATGGCGGAGATGTGCAGGCCGGATGGCATCCACTGGTGTGACGGCACTAAAGAGGAATATGACCGTCTCATGAAGGAAATGGTAGATGCCGGCCAGGCTACGCCTCTTAAGAAAAGGCCGAACAGCTTTCTGTTCCGTTCGCATCCGAGCGACGTGGCAAGGCTTGAATCGAGGACCTATATAAGCACGACAAAACAGGAAGACGCAGGCCCGAGCAATATCTGGATGGCCCCTGACGAACTTAAAAAAATAATGACAGGCTTGTATACAGGATGCATGAAGGGCAGGACGATGTACATTATCCCGTTTTCCATGGGGCCTGTCGATTCCCAGATTGCAAAAATAGGCATTGAAATTACAGACAGCCCCTATGTTGTATGCAACATGCATATAATGACAAGGGTCGGTACAAAGGTCATAGAGAAGCTAGGATCTAACGGGGAATTCATACCCTGCATGCACTCTGTTGGCGCCCCTCTTGAACCTGGCCAGAAGGACGCGTCATGGCCGTGCGCGCCTCTCGATAAAAAATACATAAGCCATTTCCCGGAGGAGAACCTGATATGGTCCTACGGCAGCGGTTACGGCGGGAATGCGCTTCTCGGCAAAAAATGCCTCGCGCTCCGCATAGCTTCGGCAATGGCCAGACGCGAAGGCTGGATGGCCGAGCACATGCTTATATTGAGGCTTACTAACCCTGAAGGGAAGCGCTATCACATATCCGCGGCGTTTCCGTCGGCCTGCGGCAAGACGAACCTTGCAATGCTGACGCCTACGATCCCGGGCTGGAAATGCGAGTGCGTAGGCGACGACATCGCATGGATAAAGATGGGACCTGACGGCAGGCCATATGCCATTAATCCGGAATCAGGATTTTTCGGTGTTGCTCCCGGCACTTCATACAGTTCCAATCCGGCTGCGATGGATTCAATCAAGGAAAACACCATATTCACCAACTGTGCCCTTACCGATGACGGGGATATCTGGTGGGAAGGTATCGATGCACCGGCACCTGTTCATGCTATAGACTGGAAGGGAAATGACTGGCCTAATGATGAAAAGGCCGTGGCAGCCCACCCTAACGCCAGGTTCACCGCACCCGCAGGGCAGTGTCCTGTAATCTGTCCCGACTGGGAAAAGCCGGAAGGTGTTGCAATCGATATCATGATATTCGGCGGAAGGCGCGGCAGCGTGGTGCCGCTTGTCAATGAGGCTTACAACTGGGACCACGGCGTATTCCTCGGCTCGACTGCATCATCCGAGACAACAGCGGCAAATATCGGCGCTGTCGGAAATTTAAGGCGCGACCCGTTCGCCATGCAGCCGTTCTGCGGATATAATATGGGCGACTATTTCCAGCACTGGCTTGACATGGGTGATAAGCTTGGTGCAAAGGCGCCCCGCATATTCTATGTGAACTGGTTCAGAAAGACAGCGGAAGGAAAATGGCTGTGGCCGGGCTTCGGCGAGAACAGCAGGGTACTCAAATGGATGTGCGAACGGGTAGACGGCAAGGTCGGAGCTGTTGAGACCCCGATAGGTCTCATGCCGAAACCGGAAGACCTCGACCTGAGCGGTCTTGCTATCTCTGGCGAAGACCTCAGGGAACTCCTGAGAGTGGATGTTGATGCATGGAAGGCTGAAATTCCTGATATTGAACAACACTATGCTAAATTCGGCGACCGTCTGCCTGAAAGGCTGGCAAAGCAGCTCAAGGAACTGGCAAAAAGGCTTGGTTGAGCCTTCCAGAATCAGCGCCCGGTTTTAAAGCCGGGCGCTCAAAAAACATTAACCGGGAATTCCTGTTCCCGTAATCGTACAGGTTGTCACACAATTGCTGTTCTGGCTTTCATAAGCTATCTATGTCACGGACGAACTGATTATTATCTCAAGAGCCTTATTGCATCCTGTTCAATCCTGTGCAAACTTCAAATATAAGAAAACGTGTTTTTTGAAAAAAATTTCTGGGGGAACACAGTGGCCAATGTCATGTGGAAACTTACCAAGGGAATCCTGTACGGGAAAGGTATAAAACTTGGAAGTCTGGACGGTTATGAACGTCTTATTGCCGCGATCTACGGTACGCCTGACAGGGTGCCTGTGTTGCTACAGCCTTATCTGTATGCCATGAGGCTGAACGGGCTGTCCGGCAGGAAATTTTTCAGCGAGCCGGTCCCCTTCATCAATGCCTCATACAATACGGTAAGGTATTTCGGGGTTGATTCATGGTCCCCGGTGTTTGACTTTTACAACATCGAGGCCGAGGCGCTAGGACAGAGGCTGGTCTGGGATGAGCAGAGGGAGCCTTTCGTCGATACCCATGACCCCCTGATAAAAGAGAAAAAGGACCTTGGTTCCCTCAAACCGCCCATTCCTGGAAAGAGCGGCCGCATGCCCTTTGTACTTGAGGCCTACGGACGCTTCAAGGAAATCATGGGTATGCCGCCCATATGTTACAGCTGTGCACCGTTTACACTGGCGGTGCTGATCCGCGGGCTTAGAAAGCTCATTGTCGATATGTACAGGGACCCGCGCTTCGTGCATGATCTCATGGAGTTTCTCGGCATGGAAGTCGTTGTCCCCTGGATAGAGACCATGGTCAGCCTGACGGGTGCCTCCATGGTAGCGATGTCCGATGCACAGGCGAGCCCTCCAATTGTATCCCCGGCAATGATCCGTGAGTTCTGCCTTCCCTATGTCGAGAAGGTCATAAGGGCGACATCGACGCCTCAATGCACCGTTATAGACACGGGTACATGGGGCGAGAGTCATGTGAAAGATCCCCGTGAGGTGCTCGATATCAAGATGGATATGATGCTTTCGGGAAATAACCTCAATTTTATGCGGCCATATTACCTGCTGGTCTGGCATGAGGACTATGAGAAGATCGGGATCCCGCTTGTCCGCTCGTTTGCTGATGAGAAAAAGGTCTGCCTTATGCTGAATGTACAGTACGATATCTTAAGGGAAGGTTCTCCGGAAGAGATCGCCGGGAGGGTGCGCAGGATTATCAGGGAAGGCGCGGGAAAAGGCAGATTCGGCATTCTCATCAACATGGTTTCCGTGGATACGCCGGTTGAAAATGTCCATGCCGCGGTCGAGGCGGTTAAGCAGTTCGGCGCATACCCGATAACCGGTGATATCGACAGGCGAACGTTCATCAGGCCCACTTTCCCGCCTTTCGAGAAGTGGGTGAAAAAGCACGGCCTGCCTGTATAATCCATTAAAATAAACTAATCTATAAAAGTGCTAAATGCCCTGCACGTAACCACTGAATAATATTACTGTAATTGTATCTGAAAGAATATCAACATTTTATGAAATTTTTTAAAGTTTTAATTTTGAAATTCCGAATACGGTAAATAGTAATAAACAAACCAAAGGAGGAGTTATGAAGAAACTACAGGTAACAGGTATAGTTGTGGCGCTGATGATCTTAGGTTTTGCCAGCTGCGCGCAGGCTGCTGAGATCGGAAAGGATTGGAAGGTTGGTCTTGGATTCGAGAGCATGTACGCAGGTCCGCTTCTGAACGGACTCAGCGCACGGGTTTGGACAGGTCCTCTGGGGATGGAGGCAGATCTCTTACAGGGTAATGCAAAGCTTAAAGTTAATAATTATCCTGATGATGGCCAAAGCACGGAAACAAAGGCGAATATATGGGCAGGAGAACTGAAAGCCATGTATGCATTTGTTCAGAACAAGAACAGTAATTTCTATGCCGGTGCAAACGTCAACTATGCGAGTTTCAAGGTAGATGCCGATGCAGGCAGCGGAAAAGGTTCTTTATGGACATACGGGCCATTCATAGGCTCAGAGTTCAATTTTGATGCAGTACCAGAGGTTGGCTTCAATTTTGAAGTCGGCTACATGCTGAACAATGGCAAGGCCAGTGTTGATGATTCTGATGTCGATGCCAAAATTGACATGTACGGGATTAACGTAGGCATAGGTGCTCACTATTATTTCTAAGGATTGAACCAGGGATAACTATTAAAATTAAAAGGACGTTGATTGTTCCAATCAGCGTCCTTTGATAACTTCACGTGACAGTCAATTTGCATCAATTTCGACCCCGAAGAATATCCGCTTTTCTTTAAGATTCTTGATATCGGTATTAACAATAACCTGACCCTGGAAATATCCGGATTTGTTAGGTGGCGTCAGGTTGAGTTCAAATCTCTTTTTTTCATTGGGTTTTAAGACCGTTTTTTTAAAGGCGGGATTTATTGACCCGGCGCCTACAGGATTCACACTTATACCCAGTAGTGTGATATTATCCTTGCCGCTGTTCGCGATTATAAACTCCCTTGTTAACTTCGAACCGGTAATGGGCCTGCCGAAATCTATATATGGCGGCGTTATAGAAAGTATTTCGTTTATGATGGCAGTTATCGTGATTACAACTTCCTTGTTATTCGGGTCGTTTGTCTCGATTTTTATTTCCCTTTTATAATTCCCCCTAATGTTTGCTGTCGGGATGCTCACCTTTATAACATCCGATTTGCCCGGTTCAATGGAATAGGGAGTTTTTGCCTTGACGCCTCCGCAGCCGCAGTCCTTTGCAGCAAGTGTAAGCGGCTGATCGCCTTTGTTCATGACAACAAAATCATGCATAATCATTGTACCCTGAGAAATGCTGCCTGCATTATACATTGGCATCTCGAAGTAAGCCCTGGGTGAACCGAACGCTGCCCCTTCACAAACAACCATCATCGCCAATAGAACCGCATAAAACCTGATGTTCTTCATAATGCAATCTCCTTTAATAATTTTATACCGGAAAAAATAAGAGTTCATTTTTTATCCGGTCTGATTCATCATTTGTGAAGCCGGATTATCTTGGGACATGAATATTGCAGGGAACTTTGAAGCGCCCCATATAAGAGAATCCTTTTGTCTGATAACCGGTCTTGAATTTGACGACCAATCCTGGCCCCCTTTCTGTTTTCCGCTGCCTTATCTGCAGCGGTACAGGCAGGAAGCTAGCCGGTCAGCTGCGGTAAAGCATTGGCGAGGTCATTAAACAGGAACCATCCTGGTTCCCTGTTTAAGCCTCATATTTGATATATTCGTTTGTCTTTCACAATGTTCCCTTTTCTGCCGATAATTATACTCAAGTCCTAAATAGCGTTTTTATACCATAAGTCATTCGTAATGTGTCCACATTCTGATAATTTTAACCGTATGGATTTCTTTTAAAATTTGGTAAATTAAACGATGCTGTATGTTGATTCTTCGAGAGTATGCCCCGGTCAGGTCGCCCACAATTTTCTCATATGGCGGTGTATTTTGAAAAGGGTCTTCTCTGAGCAAATCCAGCAATCTTATTACCTGTGGTTTCAGACCGGACTGTTCAATTCTTTTTGCATCTTTTTGCGCCTGATTAGTGAAAACCAGTCTCCAGCTCACCAGCCGGGTTCCTCCTTGCACTTTCCAACAGGCGTCTTTAAACCCTTCTTAATTGATTCACGCATGCCGGCAATGGACGTCAGATATAGCGTTTCCTCAATTGAGCGCCAGTCTTCCTCTGAAATGAGAATCGCCGAATTTCTCTTACCGATAATCTGAACCGGCATATGTGTATCTTTAACTTCGTCCACAAGATTGTAAAGGCGCTTTCGAGCGTCTGATGCTGTTAGCGTTGTCATAATTCTCAACCCCCTTAACGTACGTTATGCAGTACGCCATATTCATGCCATTGTCAAAATATTTTAGGTTGGCGATAGAATAAAAGCTGCATGGCTATTATTCTTGAAAATGTGGTTAAACAAACATCAGAAAAGAAGGATTCCACACATTTGTTCGGAAAGACAAAGAATCCGGCTGCTGTTTGCTACATCAAGAAGAAGGGGTGACAGGGCGTTATAACAATACAGACCGCGAAGCGACGAAATCGAGGAATGAGGCGTACACTGACGTACGCCGGAATGACGAGATGAGGAGTGACAATGGTATGTAAAGTTATAACGCCCTGTCCCTAGACTATTTCGGCGAGCCTGTTGACGAAGGACCAGGTATCTTTCCAGCCTAAGCACGGGTCCGTAATCGACTTTCCATAAGTATTTTCACCCGGCTTCTGCGCCCCTTCAACAATATAGCTCTCAACCATGAGCCCTTTGACCATTTTGAGGAGCCTGTTCGAATGTCTTCTGCTCTGCATTACCTCCATGCCAATCCTGGGCTGCTCCTTGTATTTCTTGTTTGAATTGGCATGGTTGGTGTCGACGATTATTGCCGGGTTAAGAAGCTGCCTGTCATTGAAGCTCTCCGCGACCATCATCAGGTTTTCATAGTGGTAATTGGGGATGCTTCTGCCGTAATGGTCCACCGCGCCCCTTAAGATTGCATGGGCCTGCGGGTTTCCAGATGTCCGCACCTCCCAGCCGTTATGAAGGAACACATGGCTCTGCTGTGCGGCATAGATTGAATTGAGCATGACCGAGATGTCTCCGCTGGTGGGATTTTTCATGCCGCACGGCATATCGCAACCGCTTATCGTAAGCCTGTGCTGCTGGTTTTCAACCGAACGTGCGCCTACGGCGATATAGCTCAGGAGGTCGTCAAGGTATGACAGGTTTCCCGGATACAGCATCTCATCTGCGGCAGGAAGTCCCGATTCGGACAGCGCCCTGATATGAAGTTTCCTTAAAGCCTTTATGCCTTCGGTTATATTGGGCTTCTTGTTCGGGTCGGGCTGGTGCATCATGCCCTTGTAGCCCTCGCCGGTCGACCTGGGTTTGTTGGTATAGATGCGCGGAACAAGGACAAGCCTGTCTTTTACCTCTTCCTGCAATTTTGCAAGACGTGAGACGTAATCGCATACGCTGTCCTCGTTGTCCGCCGAGCAGGGCCCTATAATAAGGAGGAACTTATCACTTGAGCCTGTGAATATGTTTCTTATTTCTTTATCTTTTTGATTTTTCAAAAGGCTTAATTCGGATCTCATGGGGATTTCATCTTTGATTTCTTCCGGGCCCGGTATTTTGTGCATATATTCAAAGCTCATCTATACTCCCTCAAATATAATTTTTCATTCCTATATCAAATCGGGCGTCTGCTATCAATTAGCTTGACCGTAAATCTAACAGACGATATAAGCCCGTTCCATGCCAAGCGAGATAATAAACTATCAGGACAGGGAAATCATGCTTGTCGGCACGGCCCATGTGTCAAAGGACAGTGTCGATGAGGTTAAAGAGACTATAAGTACTTTCAAACCCGATATCGTTGCCGTCGAACTATGCAAGGGCAGATATGATGTAATGAAAAATCCTACCGCCTGGCAGGAGACCGATATCGTCAAGGTCATCAAGGAGAAAAAGGCATTGCTTCTCTTTATCAATCTCCTGATGGCGTCTTTTCAGAGAAGGGTCGGCGCCAAACTGGGCATCAAACCGGGTGAAGAAATGCGTGCGGCCATAGAGGAAGCGGAGGCTGCCGGAATCCAGATATCGCTTATTGACAGAGGCGTGCAGACGACGCTCCAGCGGACATGGTACAAGCTCTCGTTCAGGGAAAAATTCAATCTGATGTTCCAGTCGCTTGTTTCAATTCTGGGCGCAGAGGAGCTTACCGAAAACGATATCGAACAGCTGAAGGAAAAGGACATGCTAACCGCTGCGCTCGAGGAAGTGGCGAAGAAGGCGCCTGTGGTAAAAGAGGTCATTCTTGACGAACGCGATTCATATATGGCTGCAAAACTTTCACAGATAGAGGCGAAAAAGATACTCGCTGTAGTCGGCGCCGGACACATGGAAGGCATAAAATCAAAAATCGGCATGCCGATAGACATTGCGGCCCTTGATGAGATCCCGCCTAAAAAAAAGAGCTATTGGGGCTGGATATTCGCCGTCCTTATTCTTTTCCTTGTAATGCTGGGAGTGCACAAGGGAGGCATCGGGCAGGGCATGCACATGATATGGATATGGGCTGCAAGCACCATGTTTTTCAGCGCAGTAGGGGCGCTCGTTGCATTCGGTCATCCCTTGACCATACTTGTAGCAGCTGTCGTATCGCCTTTGACGGCCATACATCCGGCGCTTGCATCCGGCTGGTTCGCAGGTCTTACCGAGGCATGGCTTAAAAAGCCCAAGGTGTCGGACTTTGAAACCATACATACAGATATCGAAACTGTACGTGGTTTCTGGCGCAACCCTATAACCAGGATACTTCTGGTTGTAATACTGACGAACTTGGGGACGATATTCGGTTCTCTTATCGCCATGCCCATGCTTACAAAGGTTCTTCTGAAAAGTTAAGGAAGCTTCAAAAAACGCCTGCCTTTTTCATCGACTTCAAGCCAGGCCCTCTGATCGGCGAACGCCGGCAGAACAATCAGGTCTTCCCTCATTATTCCCCTGTGGAGGTGCCCGCATATGACAGTATCAACACCTTTTAAATCGCATATGCCGGGTTTGATTTCTGAACTGAGAGGTCTTATTTTGGACGAAGCCTTTATCATGGAATCGGCGATTTTTTCCTTTGTTTCCACTTTCATGTGTTTGTCGAGGAATCTCAGAAGCGGCCATCCGATGGAATGAAGTATGCCGAACCCCATGTCATGCGTCGTCAGGCTGTGGCCGTGTGCGATGAGGTAATCTTTTCCGTAAAGGCTCAACCGCATGTCTTCACCGTCAACCAGTCCCGGGACTGCGGCAGAATGCATGAGGAAATCCCTGTTTCCGGCCAGAACGGTTATATCCCTGTGTCTTAGCGCATCAAGAACATTTGCCACTCTGGGTTCTATTCCCGAATACCAGTATTCAAAAAGATCACCCAGTATGTAAACCTTTGTAGCCGCCGCTCCGAATCTGTCCAGCCAGTCAATGAAAAGCGCTTCATCGCCTTTATTACCAGGCCTGAGGTGTAGATCTGCAATGAAAATATGCATGAAGGCATCAAACCAGAAATGCCTTGATATATCAACCCAATCCTTGTATTCACTATTAATCGTCGATTTCACACACTAATGATTTTCGCTACAATGAATGACAATAAAAAACTAACCACTACAGGGGGTAAATCATGGAGATGTATACAACCTATGCAACCATAACAATTGTCGTTATCGTCCTTCTGTTCCTCTTCTCGGCAATCAAGATCTTAAACGAATATGAAAGGGCGGTGGTATTCAGGCTCGGACGTGTCCTGCCGGAACCGAAGGGCCCGGGTATAATAATCATAATCCCCGTCATAGACAGGTATGTCAGGATATCATTGAGGACTATCGTCCATGACGTTCCGACACAGGATGTCATCACCAGGGATAATGTCACGGTAAAGGTGAATGCGGTCATTTATTTCCGTGTGGTCAATCCGCTTAAAAGCATTATCGAAGTGGAAAACTACCTTTACGCCACAGGCCAGTTGAGCCAGACGACACTGCGGTCCGTATGCGGACAGGCCGAACTCGATGACCTCTTGTCCAAGCGCGAGCAGATAAGCGCCCATGTACAGGATATCCTTGACAAGCAGACCGATCCTTGGGGCATCAAGGTTTCCGCCGTAGAATTGAAACACATCGACCTGCCTGAAGAGATGCAGCGTGCCATGGCGAAGCAGGCCGAGGCGGAGCGTGAGAGAAGGGCGAAGATTATAAACTCCGAAGGCGAGTTCCAGGCGGCCCAGAAGCTGTTTGAAGCGGCGCAGATAATAGCAGCCGAACCTATCGCTCTTCAGTTGAGGTTCCTTCAGACAATCAGGGAAATATCGACAGAAGGCACCACAAACACGCTTATCCCGGTGCCGATAGACATCCTGTCGGTATTCATGAAAAAGTGACGTCCTTGATGAATGGAGCCGATCCGGAGCAGAAACAACGAGCGCTTCAAGGCGCTCATGGATGCAAAGAACGATAGAAGCCTGCTTATGCTGGAAGGCAGGCGGCTTGCTGAAGACGCCCTTTCGCGCGGCTATGAACACGTTTTTTCTGCTGTCACACCTTCCTATATCGAATTGCACGGAATTCCCCGGTTCGACTTTGTCCTGCTTTCGGAAGAGCTTTTTTCAAAACTTGCAGACACTCGAACGCCGCAGGGTATAATCATTTTCATTAAGCGTCCTTATAAAACAATAGGTGATCTGAAAAAGCATGACAGGCTTATCATACTCGACGGGCTGCAGGATCCGGGGAATGTCGGGACCATAGTGAGGACTGCTGAGGCATTCGGTTTTGAAGGCATCATAGTGACGCCGGGCACGGCATCGCCTTTTTCAGAAAAAGCGGCAAGGGCGTCTATGGGTTCCCTGCTTGGAGTTGATATCGTTCAGGCGGCAGAGGATGAAATCGCTTCCCTTGATCATGAGATAATAAGCCTGATACTTGACGAGGGAGAGCCTGTCAGGCAAGAAATATTTACTGGCCGTTTTGCCGTGTGTCTTGGACAGGAGGGCTCGGGCCTGAGTTCCGGTATCCTTTCGCTGTCGGGCAGAAAAGTATTCATCCCCATGAAGGGCCGGACTGAATCGCTCAATGTAGCTGTTGCTGCAGGGATAGTAATGGCTATTGCGGCAGGCGCTGCGAAATGACATCTCGGATGTCAAGGAATGAAGGAGATTCACATGGATTTTTTTAATAAAAAAGTTGTCCTTATAACAGGGGCTGCAAGGGGTATTGGTTTCGCTACGGCTGAACTCCTGGCAGGCCGCGGGGCCTCGGTGGTAATAACCGACATACTGGAGGAGAGGCTGAAAGAATCCGCTTCCCTGTTAAAGTCCAAGGGCCTGGATGTAATGGCCGTTTTTTCCAGTGTCATTGATTATGAAAGCTGTGCCCTTGCAGTAAAAAAGACCCTCGAGAATTACGGCAGGCTGGACATTCTCATAAACAATGCAGGCATAAGCATAGTGGCCAATTTTGAAGAATGCACTTCAGGCACATGCGCCAAGCTCATGGATGTAAATTTCATGGGTTCCGTGAATATGACCCTTGCCGCACTCGATGCGCTCAAGGCCTCCAAGGGGCATGTCATTTTCGTTTCAAGCGTCAGCGGCATCAGGGCGATACCTACAGGCAGCATTTACGGCGCTAGCAAGGCCGCACTGAGAAGCCTCGCCGAATCCTTGAGGCTTGAATTCAAACCCTATGGGATCCATGTCGGTGTCATAACCCCGGGCTTCACGACATCGGATCCGACGAAGACCGTTATGAAGGGCGACGGGACACCGCGTCCAATAGACAGGGCGCCGCACGACACGCCTGCAGGTGTTGCAGCAGGGATTGCGATTCTCATTGAAAAAAGACAGCGTGAGCGCATTCTCACCCCTGTCGGCAAGATAACCAATATACTCCAGAGAGTGAGTCCGTTCATCCTCGACTTTGTACTTGCCCGCAAGGAACTGAGAAATTAGCCGAAGGGTCAGGATAAGACATCTTTTCCAGGGAGGAGAATATGGTGCAGCATTATCCGGTAATACTGGTGATAGCAGCTTTTCTGCTTGCAGGACTTCTGTTTTTTGAAAAAAAGGAATCGACCAGGGGACTTTTGAGTGTCAAACCCGTTCTGTCCCTGCTTTTTATTTTGGCAGCTCTGCTTCAAACGCACATGAACATGACATATTTCTATCTTGTATTTGCCGGGCTGATACTGTGTCTGATCGGGGATGTCTGCCTGATATTCTTTTTCAATAAAAAGGTTTTTACCGCAGGACTCGGGGCTTTTCTTGCCGGACATGTCATGTATACGATAGCATTTTTTTCCTGCGGCACTGCAGGCGCCGTAATGTGGGTGACCACGGTTTCCTGTGTTGCCCTGAGCATGGGTGTGTTTTTCTGGCTCAAACCCACTCTGGGAAGCATGCTGGGGCCGGTGATTGCCTATATTCTCATCATCTCGGCAATGGTCATGGGCGCTTCGGCGTTAAAGAGCAACTCGATGCTGGATATGACAGGCAAGATACTGGTTTATGCAGGGGCTATACTCTTCTATGTGTCCGACATATTTGTTGCCAGGCACAGGTTTGTGAAAAAGGAATTCCTGAACCGGGTCATCGGGCTGCCCATGTATTATACGGCACAGTTCATGATTGCGTTTTCGACAGGGCTCATCTGAAGCGGATATGCTTGTTGAAATCCCATACGATAAATCGGTTCTGGCTGTTGATGTGCCTGAAGATGCAAAGGTTTACAGGTCGAGTTATCCAGAGCCCGCCGCGCCCGCTTCGAGTATAGTATCTGATGCGCTCAGAAACCCCATCGGTTCGCCCGGACTCAGGCAGTTGCTTGCGGCCAGACGTGAAGGCAAAGTGGTTATTGTTGTTTCGGATATAACGAGGCCTGTTCCCTACAGGGAATTTCTTCCCGAACTTGCAGGAGAGATCGAATCCACAGGAGTCAGGCCTGAAGAGATATTGATTCTGGTGGCTACAGGCATGCACAGGCCGAGCACGCCTGACGAGAGGGAGTATATGTTCGGCGATGCTGCAAAAAAATATGCGATCGTTGACCATGATTCAACCGGTAAATTAAAAAGAATAGAAGGCCTGAGTTTCTCAGGCAGGCCTGTATTTCTGAACAGGGATTTCGTCGAGGCCGGCTTCAGGATAGTGACAGGCCTTGTTGAGCCGCATTTCATGGCCGGTTTTTCTGGCGGAAGAAAGGCTGTATGTCCCGGCCTGGTATCGCTTGATACGATTCAGGCGTTTCACAGCCACGATTTTCTGGCCAGCCCCGGGGCGGCTAATGCGATACTTGAAGGCAACCCCTGCCATGAGGAGGCCCTTTCCATTGCAAGGCTTGCGGGCGTCGATTATTCTCTGAACGTTGTCCTGGATTCAGGAAAGAGGCTTGTCGCTGCATTCGCAGGCGGACTTGAGGCGGCACATGAAAAGGCCTGCTCTTTTGTCCGCAGGCATGCCTGCCCGGTTGTTGAAAACGAGTCGGATGCAGTTATAACCGGCTCGGGCGGCTATCCGCTTGATACGACATTTTATCAGTGCGTAAAAGGGATGGTGGGTGCAATCCCCGCCGTAAAGCCGGGCGGTAAAATCATTTCCGCAGGTTTTTGCAGGGAGCACCTGGGCTCGCAGGAATACCGCGACATCATGTTTGCCCACTCGCAGGATTGTCACGGATTTATTGAGCATATAAAGAAATCATGCCGGGTGGAAAAGGATCAGTGGGAATTTCAGATGCAGATAAGGGCTGTGGATAAAGTCGGAACCGGCGGACTGATCTTTTTAAGCAGCGGGCTTGATGAAGATGAAGCGGAACATATCTCGGCCTTGTCGATCAATAAAGAACCGCACCTGGTTAAAAGAGCCCTTCAGGATATGGTAGACACGCTGGTCTCGGAAAATAAGACGATTGCCGTTATACCGGAAGGGCCGTACTGTACGCCTTTATCAGGGGGCGGCAAATGAGCATAATCTTTGAACCTGTCGGAATTATCCATTCTCCGATAAAGGATGCCAGGGATGCGCCCAGGTTTTTCACGATATCCGACATCAAAGGGACAATCGAGATTTATCCCGAATATGCAGAAGGCCTCAAATTTATTGAAAGGGAAGAAAGTATAATCGTTCTTTTTCATTTTCACCTCTCAAAAGGATACGAGCTTATACAGCGAAAATGCACAACAGGTGAGTTGAAGGGCGTATTCACACTCTGTTCGCCAAAAAGGCCGAACCCTATAGGCATGTCCGTGCTCAGGCTTGAAAAGGTTGAAGACAATATCCTTTATGTTGCAAACCTTGACATGGTCGACGAAACCCCAGTTCTTGACATAAAACCTTACCGTCATTTCACGGAGCAGGAAATCTCACATACCAACAGCTGATTGAAAAAATCGGATTTTTGTGGTTTTATTGTCTGTCCAGAAAAAATAAAACCACCAGGAGAATTAAAGCCATGCGGTATGATATGCCCCTGTACAGACCGCCGTCCGAGGCGCGTGCCCTGATTTTTCAGGTGACGCTCGGCTGCTCGTGGAATAAATGCCTTTTCTGCGGCATGTACAAGACCAAGCGTTATCAGGTGAGACCGTGGGATGACCTTCAGAAGGACATACTCGAGATGGCCTCGATCTACCCTCACACAAAACGGATATTTCTTGCCGACGGCGACGTGATGGGCGTCGAGACTGGATATCTTATCAGGGTCCTTAGGCTTTTAAACGAGAAGTTTCCGCGCCTCGAAAAGGTCAATGTCTATGCCGGACCCACAAACCTTCTTGCCAAGACAGAAGATGAACTCAGGGCTTTGAGGGACCTCAAGCTCAGCACCCTTTATCTCGGCATAGAAACCGGAAATGACGAGTTGCTCAAGAAGATAAAGAAGGGCGCAACCGCGGCGCAGATAATAGACGGCTGCACAAAGGCGCTGAGGGCGGGGCTGAGGATGTCAACGATCATACTCTTAGGACTGGGAGGCGTGGAGGGCAGTTTCGTCCATGCAAAGGATTCGGCAAGGGTGGTCAGCGCCATCGACCCGCAGTTTGTAGCATGCCTGACTCTCATGCTCGGGCCTTATAAAGAGCTGTATGAAAAGAAGCTTATGGGGGGCGGTTTCACGCTTCCGGACAAACTGGGTACGCTCAAGGAACTCAGGTGGTTTGTTGAAGACCTCAACCTTACCAATTGCCGCTTCGGCACCGAGCATGCGTCGAATTATCTGCCCATTAGCGGTGATATCCCGGCTGACAAGGAAAAAATATTAGGTTTGATAGACAGGGCCCTGAACGACGAAAAGATGCTCAGGCCCGAATGGGCCAGAGGCCTGTAGATTGACAAGCCAAGCTCAGGTGATATACACCTTGATTCTGGAGGGAATAAATTGATTACAGCAGTCAAGGGAATGAACGATATCCTCCCTGCCGAAATTGCAAAATGGCGATTTGTCGAAGAAACGGCAAGGAGGGTTTTCAGCCTCTACGGGTTTTCCGAACTGAGGACTCCTGTTGTCGAAAAAACGGAACTCTTTTCAAGAGGCATGGGCCAGGATACTGATGTCGTTGAAAAGCAGATGTACACTTTTATCGACAAGGGCGATTCATCGCTCACACTCAGACCGGAGGCCACGGCCTCGGTCATGAGGGCCGTTATCGAGCATGGACTTCTCGGCCAGGAACCGGTGCAGAAGCTTTTCTCGATCGGCCCGATGTTCCGCTATGAAAGGCCGCAGAAAGGACGCTACCGCCAGTTTCACCAGATTAACTGCGAGAGGCTGGGAGAGTCAGGGCCGTTATCCGATGCGGAAACTCTTGCCCTTGCATATGACATTGCCGTGGCGCTCGGGCTGTCTGATGTCGCTCTTGAAGTAAACTCGCTCGGCTGTCCGGTTTGCAGACTCGCTTTCAAGAAGGCGCTACAGGATTTTCTTGAGGCAAAAAAAGAAAGCCTATGCCCGGACTGTCTGAGAAGGATGTACATGAATCCGCTCAGGGTGCTCGACTGCAAGGTTGATGCATGCAGGACATCGGTTGAAGGTGCACCTGAAAATTCAGGATATCTCTGTGAGGAATGCAGGACGCATTATGATATGGTTCTGGCAGGGCTTGATGCCCTTCATGTCCCTTATCAAAAGAATCCCAGGCTGGTAAGAGGCTTGGATTATTATATACGTACCGCCTTTGAAATGACTGCAAAAGGTCTGGGGTCTCAGAATGCCGTAGGCGGCGGGGGCAGGTATGACGGGCTTGTCGCCGCGCTTGGTGGTAATGACGTGCCTGGAGTCGGTTTCGCCTTTGGAATGGAGCGGCTTCTGATGCTGATTCCTGATATCGCTGAAGAAAAGAAGGGCTGCTTTATAACGGCTCTTGGCGAGAATACTAAAAAAGAGGCCTTGAGGCTTGCCGCACAGTTGAGGCGGGAGGGGATAAGAACGGAACTGGCGCCTGAGAAAAGCTTCAAGGTCCAGATGAGACTGGCAGGTAAATCCGGCTATCCGATATGCCTCATAATAGGCGATGATGAGATGGCCGGCGGGAGCGTTGCCATGAAGGACCTGAATACGGGCGTTCAGGAGCAGGTGAAACAGGAAGATCTGTTAAAAAAACTTGTAGATATTGTTGGATAAGTAATTTTTAAAAAGCAAGAGGCGGGTAATGAAAAATTCTGAAACTGGAGCATTATTGAATCTGAATTTGATTTTGCCTTCTTACTCAGCACTCGTTACTCACCACTATATTTGATTAAGGAGAATAGCGTGAGCTCAGAAACAGCCGGATTTAAGAGGACCCATTACTGCGGAGAAGTAGGCCTTGATGATTGTGGCAAGATGATAACACTCATGGGCTGGGTGCAGAAAAGGCGCGATCTTGGAGGGCTTGTATTCGTCGATCTCAGGGACAGGAGCGGCATATGCCAGGTGGTATTCAATCCCGAGACCGAGCCCGAGGCGCATTCAACCGGCGGCATGCTGAAGATGGAATACTGTATAGCGGTTCAGGGGGAGCTTAACCCAAGGCCTAAGGAAATGCAGAATGCAGGCATGAAGACAGGAAGGGTGGAACTTACGGCAAAAAGAATAGCGATACTTAACGAGGCTAAAACGCCACCTTTCGTGATCGAAGACTCAACTGATGCAACCGAACTGCTAAGGCTCAAGTACCGGTATCTGGACCTCAGAAGGCCAGCACTGCAGAAGAACCTTATATTGAGGCACAAGGCGGCCTTCATAACAAGGCGCTTCCTTGATTCGAAAGGATTTGTCGAGGTCGAAACCCCTGTCCTGACAAAGAGCACACCGGAGGGAGCACGCGACTACCTTGTGCCAAGCAGGGTTTTTCCGGGGAAATTTTTCGCTCTGCCGCAGTCGCCGCAGCTTTTCAAGCAGCTTCTGATGATCTCGGGATTCGACCGCTATTTCCAGATCGTAAAATGTTTTCGTGACGAAGACCTCAGAGCCGACCGTCAGCCGGAATTCACCCAGATAGATATGGAATTCTCCTTCATGACCAGGGACGACATTCTCGATCTATGCGAAGGGCTCATACGGACCATGTTCAAAGAGACGATTGGAGTTTCGCTGCCCGATCCTCTGCCCAGGATGAGCTATGAGGAGGCGATGAACTCCTATGGCGTGGACAGGCCGGATACCCGTTTCGGGATGCTGCTGAAGGATGTAACGGACATACTGAAGGACAGCACATTCAAGGTCTTTACCTCTACCGTCGAGTCAGGCGGGATAATAAAGGGATTCACAATCAAGGGGGGCTCGGGCATGTCGCGCAAGGAGCTCGATGACCTGGGCGGGTTCGTGGCGGATTTCGGCGCCAGGGGTCTCCTCTGGGCTAAGCTGGGCGACGACGGCTGGCAGTCGAGTATTGCGAAGTATCTGAATGACGAACAGAAAAAGGCCGTCCAGGAAAAGCTTGGTATGGATAAAGGTGATGCGGCGGTCTTCATTGCGGGAGACGCTGCCATGGTAAATGCAAGCCTCGGTGCGCTCAGACTTCATGTCGGGGCGAAGCTTGGTATGATTCCCGAAAACGAGTTCAGCGCATTATGGGTCATCGACTTTCCTCTGTTCGAGTACAACAAGGAGGAGAAGAGACTTGTTGCAGTACACCATATGTTCACGGCGCCTCACGAATCAGATCTGGGCCTTATGGACACAGACCCGTTGAAGGTTCGTGCACAGGCTTATGATATGGTCATTAACGGAAGCGAAGTAGGCGGCGGAAGTGTACGTATCCACAGAAGGGATGTCCAGCAGAAGGTTTTCAATTCGATCGGCTTTACCGAAGAGGAGGCAAAAACCAAGTTCGGCTTCCTGCTCGAGGCGCTGGAGTTCGGTGCACCCCCGCACGGCGGAATCGCGTTCGGCCTGGACAGGCTGGTGATGCTTCTTGCCGGGGCCTCGTCGCTCAGGGATGTCATAGCTTTTCCCAAGACGCAGAAGGCGTATTGCCAGATGACTGATGCGCCTTCGGAGGTTAATTCGGCCCAGCTTACCGAACTGGGAATTAACCTGCTGGATGTCAAATCATGAAAAGGTTATCATTTTTTATACTGATTCTACTTATGGCGGCAGGGTGCGCCACGACATCAAAGGATAAGAAACCGGCCGGTCCTGTCCAGAAACCTGAGACGGAGGAGGCTTTGATTTCCGAGAGCCTTGAATGTTTCAAAATTGCGGCAGAGGCCAGAAAGAAGGGCAATACCAGCGATGAAAAGGCGGCGCTTGATCTTGCGCTTAAATATCTCAGGGGTGTTGATAGTGAAAACCGACAGATTCTTAACGATTCAACAGAGAGATTGCGCAGCATAATAGCCATCTCGGGTTTTGAATATGCATCAAAGGAATCCAACGAATTGTTTTTGGTCTATATGGAAATGCAGAACGCCTATGCCGATAATGACAGTGAGAAGATGAAAGCCCTTAAGGCGACTTTTGACGCCAAGTTTGAAAATGCAAGGGCCGCTACGGCAGAGGCAAAGCAGAAAAAGATTGAAGCCCTCGGGAAAGAAGTGGTCATAAAAAAAGACGATACAAGAAAGCAGGGGGAGCCGGATTCAAGTTCCACCCTTCCATCTGTATATACTGTCAAGAAGGGGGATACCCTTCCCAGTGTTGCTTCAAGGCATGATATCTATAACGACTCGTTCATGTGGCCCCTCATATACAAGGCCAACAGGGATCAGATTAAAGACCCCAAGGTGCTTTATGGCGGACAGGAGCTTAAAATACCAAGAGACATGAGTCTCGAAGAAATAATTCAGGCGCGCAGGGAAGCAGGTGCAGGTGAACCTGAAAAGATTCCAAAGGATGCATTGATTCCAAGGAGGACCAAGTAAGATGGCAAGATGGGACGATAAATTGAAGCTGTTCTACTACACGCCTGGCAAGAATTTTCCGTCGGGCATCGAGGACAGGAAAGAAGGAAATTATTACCGTAATATTTTCAATTACGAGGAAGTTCCCAAAATAGATTTCGACATGAGGATCATCCCGGTTCAGCCCGCCGATGATATATTTATCACGGATACGACATTCAGAGACGGCCAGCAGTCTATGACGCCTTTCTCTGTGAAACAGATAGAGACAATCTTCGATTTCCTGAGCAGGATCAGCGGAGAGAATGGTCTCATAAGGATGAGTGAATTCTTTCTTTATACGAAAAAAGACAAGGCTGCAGTGGAGGCATGCCGGGGAAAAGGTTACAAATATCCGAAGATTACGTCATGGATAAGGGCCCACAAGGATGACCTCAAGCTTGTCAAGGAAATGGAGATGGATGAGACGGGCATACTGACCTCGGTCTCCGATTATCACATATATCTAAAGATGGGGCTCGACCGGAAAAAAGCTCTTGACGAGTATCTGGGGATCGTCAAGGAGGCCCTTGCTCTCGGTGTGATACCCAGGTGTCATTTTGAAGATGTGACGCGAGCCGACATATTCGGGTTTTGTGTACCCCTGGCCAGGGAGCTTATGAAGCTCAGCGAAGAGTCCGGGATAGACGTCAAGATAAGGTTGTGCGACACGATGGGATATGCCGTGAGCTTTCCGGGAGCGGCACTGCCAAGATCGGTTGACAAACTGGTAAGGGCGTTTATCGATGATGCAGGAGTACCCGGCAGGCTTCTTGAATGGCATGGGCATAACGACTTTCATAAAGGGCTAGTCAATGCAACCACTGCATGGCTTTACGGCTGCCACGCCGTCAATTGCGCCATACTCGGATTCGGTGAAAGGACGGGCAACACCCCCCTCGAGGCCATGGTGTTCGAATATCTGCAGTTAAGGGGTATGGATAAGAGCGTGAATACGGTCGCCGTGACCGAGTTGGCCAATTATGTGAATTCGGAAATGAACTATAACATACCGCCTAATTTCCCTTATGTTGGGGAGAACTTTAATGTGACAAGGGCCGGCATACACGCCGACGGTCTGGTCAAGAACGAGGAAATCTACAATATCTTCGATACCGCCAAGATACTCGGTAAACCCATAGCAATAGCAATCACGGACAAGTCGGGAAAAGCGAGCCTCGTGCACTGGATAAACAACCATTACAAGCTTGACAAAGACAGTCTCATTGACAAAAGACATCCCGGCATCACGAAGATGTATCAGCAGATTATAAAGGAATATGAGGACGGCCGCATGACCACGATGAGCGACGAAGAGCTGGAAAAGCTTACCATGCGCTTTATCCCGCAGCTCTTCCTGTCAGGCTTTGACCTTATCAAGGCTGAGGTCTCGGAATATGCCAGCAAGCTTATCGAGAAGCTCCTTGAAAACAAGAATATGACCAGCATGAAGCGCGACAGGATGGAGGAGGCGCTCACCGAATTCATCGAGCAATACCCGTTCATTCAGTTTGCCTATGTAACCGATATGAAGGGTATCAAGGTGACGCGCAACATTACGCAGCCTGAATACCGCGGACATTTCCTGCATAAGATAAAGGAGCATGAGGACTGCTCCGACCGCGAGTGGTTCAGAAATACGGTCGAGGACGGCAAGCTTCATGTGAGCGGCATCATGTCATCAAGAATAACCGGGGCCCTTATCATGACCGTCTCTGCGCCGATAACTAATGAAGATGATGATATGATCGGTGTTCTGGGTCTGGATATACGCTTTGAAGACGTGGTCAAGGTCATCCAGAGCGTCTATGAATCCCAGGGCATGGCCATGAGCCCAAGGGACATTCATAAGTACCACGCCCTGATGTGGGAGGAGATGAATAAACAGATATAAAAAAAAGTGGTGAGTTGTGAGTGGGAAGTGGTGAGTTGATATAAATTCCATTCATTTTACTCATTAATGGTATTTCAAAGTTCACGACAATAATTTGAGGGAGAGAAAATGACTGGAAGCAAGATTACTTTCGAGAATGGAAAACTGAATGTGCCCGATAATCCGGTAATATGTTTTATCGAGGGCGACGGAATCGGCCCGGATATATGGAAGGCTTCACAGGCCGTGATGGATGCGGCTGTGGAGAAGGCGTATGCAGGAAAGAAAAAGATATCATGGCACGAGGTCCTTGCAGGAGAGAAGGCTTTCAATAAAACAGGCAAATGGCTTCCCGAAGAAACGCTTAAAGACCTTGAGGAATATCTTGTGGGCATAAAGGGCCCCCTGACGACTCCGGTGGGCGGAGGCATAAGGAGCCTTAATGTCACGCTAAGGCAGGTGCTTGACCTTTATGCCTGTGTGCGGCCGGTGAAGTATTACGAAGGCACGCCTGCCCCGGTGAAAAGGCCCGAACTCGTCGATATAACAGTATTCAGGGAGAACACCGAAGACGTCTATGCTGGCTTCGAATGGCAGCAGGGGACGGAAAAGGCGGAAAAGCTGATTAACTTCCTGAACAACGAACTCGGGACAAAGATAAGGCCTGATTCAGGTGTCGGCATAAAGCCTATCTCCATAACCGGAACAAAGCGCCTTGTCCGCATGGCGATGGAATTTGCGGTCAGGATGAAGAAGCCTGTTCTGACTCTGGTACACAAGGGCAATATCATGAAATATACCGAGGGCTCTTTCAGGGACTGGGGATATCAGCTTGTCAGGGACGAATTCTCGGATGTCGCGGTAATCGAAAGCGAACTCAATGGTGCGAAGGTCCCTGAGGGCAAGGTTCTTGTAAATGACCGCATTGCGGATTCCATGTTCCAGCAGGTGCTTTTGAGGCCCTCCGAATACAGCGTTCTGGCGGTTCCGAACCTGATAGGCGATTTCATATCCGATGCGCTGGCCGCTCAGGTAGGCGGACTCGGCATGGCCCCTGGCGCGAACATAGGCATTCCGGTTGCGGTGTTCGAGGCGACACACGGTACGGCTCCCAAATATGCCGGACAGGACAAGGTCAATCCCGGATCTCTCATGCTCTCAGGCGCCATGATGCTCGATCATATCGGCTGGGTGGAAGCGGCAGACCTTGTCAGAAAGGGCATAGCTCAGGCCATATCCGATAAAAAAGTCACCTATGACCTTGAAAGACAGATGGACGGTGCAACGCTGGTAAGCTGTTCGGGATTTGCAAACGCAATAATCGAAAGAATGTAAAAAAGATACCAGAGGTTTTGAATTGGTGCTGCATCAGATACAGATGCAGCACCAAGAATTATTCTCTTTGATTATTTCTTTCCCCTGATCTCTTCACCGGGCCTGTATTCCTTTTCCAGATGCTGACGTATTTCGGACTCATCGCGCCACACGGGTTTGAGCTGACACTTAACGAAGAGAGGCGCCTGGTCCGCATAATGCGGCGATGACTCATCCAGCGTGGCGCTGCCGTACTGATGGATGCTCTCGGAGTGAACCAGCCCGTTTTTGTCCCAACTGACCATAAGGATATAGGAGTCACCTTCTTTTCCCTTTAACCGTCCGTCTTTCTGAAGATCGCCATCCACTGCATGAAGCACGTCAGGGCCTCCGCCGAGACCCAGATCGACATGTCCCCTTATCAGCCTGTTGACCTGATTCCATTCGACATCAACTCTGCCGAAGTTCTTTTTCAAGGTAGCAGCCGCCTTTTCGAATCCGGCTCTCATTTGTTCATCAGTGATATCCTTGACTTCAGGTTTTCCCTTTGTGGCCACAATGTTCATATAGCTCAGCACCGCCAGTGCCGCACCACGGCTCTCAGGATTTGTCTGAAGATCCCAGTTGCATAGGGTGGTCCTTGCATCCTTGAGCGTATTTTCGTCAGGTTCAGGAAGGGCAAGGATACGGCTTACCATCCCGGCCATCTTGGACTGAGGGGCATAGGCCATGTCGTATTTGTAGGTGTAAAAAGCCTTTTCAGTAATCGAAGGATCGGCTCCCAGAAGTGCAAGCGCCCTCATTGAGCGGTTGGTCATGCGGTCTTCTATGCCGAATTCCGGGGCGTAATCCTCTTTTTTCGGATTCTCAGGGTCAAGGGTCGTATGGAAGGGGGTATTGTTGCAGTTAATGACAAAGCCGGAAGCCGGATTTTTAACCTGCGGGAGTTTGTCATACGGCAGATACTCAGTCCACAGCGTTTGCGAGGTATTGCCCGGCACGGTCTTTTTCCAGTCGAAGCCTTTGGCCCTCAGCGGCAGAAGCGCCTGATAGTGGTAGAGGATATTTCCCTCCTTATCTGCATATGTGCAGTTGAACATGGGCAGCGTCGACATGCGCACGGCCTGTTCCCATTGATCCATTGTGTGTGCCTTGTTCATCCGGTACCACTGTTCCACCTGTCGAATGTCTCCCATGCCCGCCCAGCGGATGGCATAGACCCCGTGCGGCCTGCGTACTACCGGCCCGTAAACGGACCAGCAGACTTCCATGTTTACAGTCCAGTGGATAGGCCCAAACAACTTTACCCGGATGGGGGCCTTGCGTACCTCCAGATCGCGCCACTGCCCGTCAAAGCGGTACTGATTGGGGTTATCGGGATTGATATCAAGGACATAGGTATCCACCAGATCGGGATAGTTATTCGTATGCGCCCAGCCCAGGTATTCATTGTGGCCGTGAAAAACAACGGGAGAGCCGGGAAATATCCCGCCGGTCATGTTCCATCCCTCGTCGCTGTGCACCTGCACTTCATACCAGGTCACAGGCCCCTCCCAGGGCTGGTGCGAGTTGATTGCCAGAAGGGTCTTGCCGTCGGCAGCGCGCTTCGGGGATACCGCAAAGGCGTTTGAACCAGCTCTGGTACCGTAAAGTGAGAAGTTCTCGTTTTTAAATGACAAAGCGAGCGTGTTATCTGCTGTTGAGACAGCAGGTTTTTTATCCTTGAAGAGATCTTCCAGCACTTTGTCTGCTCCCACCATCAAGGGCATCTTGTGTACAAAGCCTGCTACGATATGCTTTCCGCTGACCGGGGGGAGTCCGGGTAACACCTCATCAGGATGAAGGGCTGCATAATAATTGACGCCGTCGGCATATGCCTCGCAAAGCGCTCTCGTCTCAGGGCTTAAGTCTGTCTCGTATTTTTCATTGACGGTATCCCACAATCGCATGAGCTGCACCAGATAATCGTTTCCGGCCCATTTTTTTCCGGCAATTGTTGCGAGCCTGCCGTTCACTGCCATCAACACCAGCTGGCTCGTCTTGAAATCATCTTCAGCTTGCGCATAAGCTAGACCGAAAGCCGCATCCGTATCCTTCTTGCCGAATATGTGCGGCACACCCCAACTATCGCGCAGGATCCGCACATCGTATCTGGCAGCTGTCCTGGACGGGTCGACTTCAGAGGCATTGACGGTACTGGTTAAAATCAGGCTCAGGGTGGTTATTAAAATTACGGAAATGCAGGAATATGAATTGATTCTCTTGTACATATCTCCTCCGTGAAAAACTTTAAGCGAAAAAAGGTATATAAAGTTATGCCGGTCTGAAATTTATGACTTCTTTTTACCCAGCAGGTATCCGAAGCCCAGACCGATTATGAATGTACCTGAAACTATTATCCACTTGGGTCCGGAAAAGAGCGTCCAGATGAGAAATTGAAAGGATGTCTGCTCGAAGTTCTGGAGGATGAAAATGATTCCGAATAGGATAACAATGCCTATTATTATCCATTTCGAGTTTGACTTTATCCCGTCAACATCCATCTTTAAACACTCCGAGTTAAATAGATGAAAGAATATTGCATGTGCGGGCTTGAAGTGTCAACAGACTTTAGACCTGAAAAATAAAAATCCCGCCTGAATAACGGCGGGATTTTGCAGCCGGCAGGATATTTTATGCCTGGGTTGAGGTTTCGTTGAATTTCTTTGTAAGCCTTGATATCTTGCGTGATGCGGTGTTTCTGTTCAACACGCCCTTGTTCACAGCGCTGTCAAGTTTTGCAACCGCTGTCTTGAACGTAGCCCTTGCTTCATCTGTGTTCTTTTCTTCAAGCAGGGTGAATGCCTTTTTTATGGTTGTATTGATGGTGGACCTGGTGCTCTTATTTTTTATACGCCTTTTTTCGCTCTGCTTGACCCTTTTTAATGCAGACGGATTGTTTGCCATATCTTTGTATATCCTCCTAATTATTCTCGCTGTGAGCTAAAACCTAATATATAGGGCTTAAATATATGTCAAGGTTTTTATAGTGCAGGGTTTCAATCAGGCAAAAAAAAAGCAGGTCCTTGGCGACCTGCAACATATGAGGAGGTTCTACGGGGAATGAACCTTGAAGAACCTATTATTCCATATCGGTATGATTTAAAAATACTTAACAGTTTTTTTTATTTTTTTTGAAATTTTTTTTATTCTCTTTTTTTGATATATTATTCCAATGAGGAAATCCGCTCAGCCGCTAGCTTTCAGGATAAGGCCAATCAGCCTTGATAACCTCATCGGACAGGCCCAGGCGAAAAAATATATTACCGATTTTCAAAAAGGCGCCGCCAAGTCAGCCATATTATGGGGTCCCCCGGGCAGCGGTAAGACCACTGTAGCAACGATTATCAGCAACCTGTTCCCTGAAAGGTTCAATTCTCTGAGTGCCGTAACGAGCGGACTTCAGGAATTGAGAAAGGTAACCGGCGACGCCGATAACAAGGCCGAAACCCCGATTGTTTTCATCGACGAGATACACCGCTATAATAAGGCACAGCAGGATGCGCTATTGCCCCATGTGGAGAGCGGAAGAATAATATTTATCGGCGCAACTACTGAAAATCCTTCTTTTTCCATTATTTCCCCACTCCTTTCAAGGGCAAGGGTCGTTGTGCTCAAATCACTTTCAACAAAAGAAATCCTCATAATTCTGGAAAGGGCGCTTACTGACGAATCACTCAAAACCCTTGGAAAGGAAATAGAACCGGACGCTCTTGCCTCTATAGCCTCGGCGGCAGACGGTGATGCGAGGGCAGCGCTTAACCTTCTTGAATTCATAGTAACGAGGTCGGAGGATTCCGTCATCAGAAAGGCTGACCTGGCCGGGCTGCTTGAAAGGCCGCTTTATCATGACAGGATGGGAGATTATCACTATGACCTCATAAGCGCGTTTCATAAATGCGTACGTGCCTCCGATGTCGATGCCAGTGTTTACTGGCTTGCAAGGATGATGGAAGCAGGCGAGGACAGGCTCTACATACTGAGGCGCATGATCCGGATGGCCTCCGAGGACATCGGGATGGCAGATCCCAACGCACTGCGCATGGTTATGGCTGCAAGGGATGCGTTCACCTCGGTAGGCATGCCTGAGGCCGATATTGCACTGTATCAGGCTGCGGTTTACCTGGCTCTGGCGCCTAAGAGCAATGCCCTTTATATTATGGAAATGAAGGCAAAAAAACTGATAGCAAAAACAGGGACACCGCCTGTACCCCTTGCCATAAGAAACGCCCCTACAAAACTGATGCAGGAACTTGGCTATGCAAAGGGCTATGCATATGCGCCGGATGACCCCCTGGGGGCGCTTCAAATGGAGTACATGCCGGAAGGTCTTGAAGGGACAAGACTTTACAACCCCGGAAACGAGGGTTTTGAAAAAAGGCTCAAGGAGATAATCGATGCTAGAAACAAGGCTAAGAGAGCTGCATCAGGACAGACTCGCAGACCTGATTAAAAGAGGTGCCCCTTACATCAGAAAGGATCAGATTGAAGCTGATCTCGATGCGTTCGACCCTCAGGTCGTGAAGAATCTGATCAACGGGCTCAACATGTATAAACCGCTCGAAGGTGCAATCGAACCGGTCGAGATAATATCTGCCGGATTTGCTTCAACTGCCGAGGCCGGGCCTTACTTTTCGTCTGGTGAAAATCTTATATCCGAAGGCAAGGTGGCTGTAGTCGTTGTAGCAGGCGGACAGGGTTCGCGACTGGGGGTTTCCGTTCCCAAGGGTACTGTCGAAGTGAGCCCGGTAATGCACAAGAGCCTTTTTCAAATACATTCGGAAAAAATACTTGCCCTTAGAAACCGCTATGGTGCGCCGGTGCATTTTTTCATCATGACATCGAGGATTAACGATAAGGATACAAAAGAGTTTTTTATCAAAAACAATTATTTCGGACTTAATGAAAACGAGGTTCATTTTTTCATACAGGGCATGCTCCCGTCGTTTACCTCTGAAGGCAGATTTGTTCTTTCGCGGACCGGAGGGCTTTTCATGAATCCCGACGGTCACGGCGGCACTTTCGCCGCACTAAGGCGAAACGGATGCATCGAATTAATGAAAAACCTGGGTATTGAAGAGCTGTTTTATTTTCAAGTGGACAACCCGCTGGTCAAGATATGCGACCCGCTTTTTGTGGGTCTGCACAGGGAAAAATCGGCACAGATGTCTTCCAAGATACTCAAGAAAAGAAATCCCGAAGAGAAGGTAGGCGTGATTGCCAGAACAGGCGGCAAGACATGCGTGATCGAATACAGCGACATGCCTCAGGACCTGCTTTATGCAAAGGACGAAAATGGTGACATGAGATACTGGGCAGGTTCGATTGCCATACACATGATAAACGTGTCGTTTGCAGACAGGATAACCTCAGAAGGGCTTTCAATCCCTTTTCACAAGGCGCTCAAAAAGATCCAGACGCTCGATGAGTCAGGCAAGCCGCAGGAAATAATCGGTATCAAGTATGAGGGCTTCGTGTTCGATGCTCTGCCTTTGACCTCGTCATCGGTTACACTGGAGATAAAGAGGGAAGATGAATTCGCACCGGTAAAAAACGCCACAGGGGAAGACTCTCTCGAATCCTCAAAAGAGATGCAGTCCGACCTGCACAGGTCATGGCTTTGCAGTGCAGGCATCAAAGTCCCCCGGGATACACTCGTTGAAATAAGCCCCCTCTTCGCCCTGGATGCAGTAGATGTGAAGAGGCGTGTTTCAGATATTCCGGATATTGCCGGGCGGAACATTTACATAGAATAACCGGAGGCCAGATTGAACCTTCTTACCTCATTTACCGGCTATCTCAAAAAAACATACTGGGGGATTATCATCTGGGTGGGTTCCCTGATGGTACTCGGTTTTGTAGTAATCTTCGCCATGCATTCGTTCAGGATAGTGGAAAGGGAGATGGCCGCCCAGTTTAACCGCGAGCAGGAGCTTCTGGCCGAACAGATGGCAATGGGCAT
The DNA here is from genome assembly GCA_036567785.1 of Desulfomonilia bacterium. Classification (NCBI taxonomy): domain Bacteria; kingdom Pseudomonadati; phylum Thermodesulfobacteriota; class Desulfomonilia; species Desulfomonilia bacterium. The sequence continues at coordinate 80,426 of DATCTV010000037.1, forward strand.
ACAGCAGTACATGAACGACATTATCAATGTGATGAGCCTGACGTCACGCATCGAACCTGTTGCGGAAGGTGACAGAGAGCAAATTTCCATAGCCATGAAAAACGCCTACACGTCGCTCAGGAACAAGGTGAACTTCATATTCTGGGAAAATGACACGGGTATAATGCAGTATCATTTTCCCTCGGATGTTCTGCCCGGGATTGACGGCAAGGATTTCAGCTACCGCACCTATTTCAGGGTGGCCCGGCAGATGAAGGTGCCTTATGTGTCTGATATAATTCTTGTCGGCGGAGAGGAAAACCGGAATATTCCGGGCAAGTTCGAGACCTTTGTCATAGTATTTCCGCTTGTAGGGCCGGATAAGAAATTCAACGGGGTCATCGGATGCGCCATCGATATCAAGAACATAACCGCCCAGTATGTCGCAACTGTAAGGCCTTCAAAGACGGGTTACACCTGGCTGGTGGATGAGACCGGCATGCTCCTTTATCATCCCGATCCTTCCATGGTGGGTATGAACATACATGATGTGATACTGAAGATGAAAAACAACGGAATCCCGATTCAGGGCATAGAAGAAGTCAGACAGGAGATGGAGGTCAAAAACAGCGGAAGTTCCGAAATCGTATTTCCTCATTATCCCAATGGAGAGCTTACAAAAAAACTGCTCGCATTTTCTTCCGTTCATTTTCTGAACAGGCGGTGGGTCACTGTCGTCACTTCCCCGTACCGGGAGGTTGTGTACCTCATGCAGGGCACCTTCAAAAACACTCTTACGCTTGGTTCAGTCAGCATAGCATTCATCGTTATAGCCACCCTGTTCCTTTTGAGAATAAACAGGGCGCGCACCAAGGCGGACGAACGCAACAGATGGGCGGACCAGGTGCTGACCGCAAATAAAAGACTTGAAGCAATATTCAACGGCGTTCCCCATTTTCTTGTTACCGTTGACGACAGAATGCTCATCAAGGATGCAAACGAGAATTTCTGCGGCCTTTACAAAAAAGAGCGCAGCAAGGTGACCGGCATGAACTGTATCGACGATTTCGACGAAAAACAGATATTCTGCCCCGAGGAGGTCATACAGGCCGCCTTTGATACCTCGGCAATCCAGACGCTCAGAGACAGGATGATTGAGATCGACGGCGAGAAGAGATATTTTGATATAAGCGCCATACCCCTTGCAGGCATGTCCGGCAGCGTTGATCTTGTGGTACAGTACGGAGTCGAGATAACAGAGAAAAAGGCCCTTACTGAAAAGCTTATTCAAGCGGAGAAGCTTGCCTCTGTAGGTCAGATATCGGCCCACATGGCCCATGAGATCAGGAACCCGCTCACCTCGATAATGCTTCATTCCGAGCTTCTGGAGGATGAAGTTAAGGGGGTTACCGGCGAGAACGCCGAGGCCTTGAGGCTTTTAAAAGTGGTTATCAACGAGATAGACAGGCTCTCGAACATTACCGAGGAATACCTTGCATATGCAAGGCTTCCCATGCCTAAAAAACAGGTGATCGAAGCGGACTCCGTTGTTTCATCGGTACTTGATATGATGCTGCCGGAGATGAGCAGGCGCAATATCATTCTGAAATATACCGAACCTGCGGTTTCAACAAAGATCAACATCGATAACGGGCAGTTCAGGCAGGTGCTTATAAATCTCATCAAGAACGCCATCGATGCTATGCCGTCGGGGGGAGAAATCGAGGTTCAGATGATGGAAAGGGGCAAGCATCTTGTATTATTTATTAAGGATACGGGATCGGGGATTCCGAAAGATATAAAGAGGCGCATATTCGACCCGTATTTTACGACAAAAGACAACGGCACGGGTTTGGGGCTGTATCTGGTTCAGTACATAGCCAATGCCCATGACGGGTGGGTGGATGTGGAAAGTCAGCGCGGCTCGGGCACCACTTTCATGCTGACGCTGCCGGTTTATAACGGGGAAATGGAGAAAGAAGATGTTAAGGAAAACAATAATTAGTCTGGCGGTAATCCTCTTTGCAGCAAAGGCTGCAATGGCTGACGGGTCAAAGGTAATTGCTGTTGTCCCTCCCGGGACGGGCGAGGTGTTTCTAATGTCTCAGGGTACCGGCGAGGTACTCAGTTTCATTCATGGGAAATACAATTCGAATATCAAGAGTATTCAAGCCCGTTACAACCTTCCGGAATTGAAAGCCCTGGCGGATAAGGCCCTTGTTTCGAGCAGGTCCGACAATGATGCGGTGAATGCTAAGATCAAGGAAATCAAAAATGAGTATATTTCAAAACTTGACATTAAAATAAACAAGGTGAAGTCTTTCATATCTCCTGAAACATCCGCTACCGGAGAGATTGAGTTTACCTATACGGCAGTAAACAATTCGGACAGGATAATTGCGGATGCAGTCTATACGCCCGTGATCGGAAAAATGCAGATACAGACATCGTCTAAGCTGGTCCTTGATTTCGTCGACAGGACGACGCTCAAGGCAGGCATCGCCCCCGGTAAAAGCCTGATTACGACGGAGGAGAACTCTGACAGCTTTTCTTTCCTTCTGGGACAGATGAGTAAGAACGATCTTGCCTATGTCAGAGAAAATGCCGAAAAGGGATTGTCACTTAAAGTAACCGATATCCATTTTACCAACTCGGTCGAATACAAGGACCAGAGCAAAATCCTGACTGCCGAGCAGGCATTTCAGGACAGGCTTCAGGGCATCTTGGCAAGGACCTCGAGCGAGAATTTATCGGCGCAGGAAGATACTGTTAAATATAATGAGGCCAAGAAGGAATTTGATGCCGCTAAATCGGCGGCCCTCCTTGAATTTACCCGCGAGGCGGGGGAGCTGAAAAAATCGGCAGTGCGGTATTCATCCAGGGCAAGCGAAAAAGGCCGGGCGGTTTTTGAAGGGGTGGCACCCGGAAATTATTTTGTCTATGCAAGCAAAGACGGTCAGGCGGTTTTCAAGGAAATTTCAGTTAAGAACCGCAAGCTTAAAGTCAAGGCGAATGAACTTCGAAAGGACCCGTTCAAGCCATGAGCAGAAGGATACTGGTTGTCGATGACGAAGTGGGTATAAGGGAATCGCTCAAGGTCATACTGGAAAAGGAAGGGTATGCGGTTGATACGGCCTCGAACGGAGAGGACGCCTTCAGAATAATCAGGTCCGGCGGGATTGATCTTCTGATTACAGATATCAGGATGGCGGGAATGGACGGCCTTGAACTCTTGAAACTCTGTAAATCGGTCTCGCCACATTCGGAAGTTATAATGATAACCGGTTATGCTGCCGTGGATACTGCTGTCGAGTCGATGAAGGAAGGGGCCTATGACTATATAACCAAGCCTTTCAAGAAGGCGGAAATACTCAAGGCCGTGAACAAGGCGATAGAAAAGCAGACTCTGGCGCTGGATAACCTCAAGCTCAAGAAGCAGGTCGAATCGCTTGAATCGGGCCTCATTGTGGGCGTCGAGAGCCGCGCCATGCAGGATGTCATCAACATAGTCAATCAGGCCGCACCGAGCCAGGCTACAATCCTGATACTCGGAGAGACCGGTACGGGAAAAGAGGTCATTGCCAACATGATACACCGCCTTTCCCCGAGGGCGGCCAGGCCCATGATAAGGGTCAACTGCGCGGCCATTCCCGAGACTTTGATCGAGGCGGAACTTTTCGGACATGAGAAAGGCGCGTTCACGGGCGCCGAAGGCCGCAGGGAAGGAAGATTCGAAGCGGCCGACAAGTCGACCATCTTTCTTGATGAAATAGGAGAAGTCCCTCAGCCGGTGCAGGTCAAGCTTCTGCGCATACTTCAGGAAGGCCAGTTCGAGAGGCTCGGCAGTAACAAGACCATCACCGTCGATGTAAGGATTATCGCCGCAACGAACAGAAAAATCGATGAGATGGTCAGGGAAGGCCGGTTCAGGGAAGACCTTTACTGGAGGCTCAATGTCATAACGATAAACCTACCACCGCTAAGGGAAAGGAAGGAGGACATTCCGGCGCTCGTCCATCATTTCCTTACGCGCTATGCAATGAAGAACGGCAAGACCGTAAGCGGCATCGAGTCCAGGGCAATGGACATACTCATGGATTATGCCTGGCCGGGAAACGTACGAGAGCTTGAAAACATAGTCGAAAGGAGTGTCGTACTCGACAGGGACGGAGTGCTCGGAGAGGACGACCTGCCGCGCAACATGGCCTCGTCCGGTATTGCGCAGACAAAAGAGATGCTTACATTCACGGTGGGGACGCCCCTTGAAGAGGTTGAGCGCCAGCTCATGGAGGAGACACTCAAATATACGAAGGGTGATAAAGCCATGGCCTCACGCCTGCTCGGCGTGTCAACCAGAACTCTCTACAGAAAATTTGACAAGACCGAGGATGAATAGCGGTTCCGTTTCGCATTCAAGTGCTACCGTTGTCGTCTGCGTCGGAATGCTCCTCAAGAATGGGATCATGAGCATCCTGTTTCGCTCCTCGAGCCGAGCGTAGCGAAGGCGAGAGACATAGCCTCCTAGGTATCATCTTGAATGCATAACGGAACTCTGCATAGAACTGTATAACTTTACATATCAATCCGGCAAAGATGTTCTTAAGTAAAGTTCTTGCAGACACATAAATGTTGGGGAGAAATTAGGGGACGCTGATGATAATATGACAATAGACTTGAAATGATTTTAAGAACCATAGGGTGTCAGCCCTTGAACCGGGACAAAATAATTTATTCGTCATGGATCAAGGCCAGGCACCTTTTCCTTTCCCAACTGATATATGGATTGAATTCCCTTTTTTAATTGAAAAGTATATTAATGGTAACAGCACAAAGGTGTTTCAGAGAAAGTACTGCTGAGCGGCGGGAATTTTGAGGCGGCACAATGGGGCTTTCGCGGTCCTCATCGATGCCTCTTCCGGAATCTCTCAGGGTTGGATGTCAAAGATTTAAAGCTTCAGCTCAAAAAACTTTTCAAGGAGATATGAATATGGATATCAGCGGAAAAGATGAAACAGTCATCGAGACAAAGCATTCCAGACGGAAATTCCTCGCCCTTGCCGGGAAAGTGATGGCATTCTTTGCGGCACTGCCTGTTCTGAACATTGCAGGCGGCAAAGCCAGGGCCTCGGGTGTGCCCGCCGTTGAGCCGCAAACAGCCGTTTCCGTGAAAAGCGGGAATTATACGCTCCTTAAAAACGGTTTTATTGTGGACGGAACGGGCAGGAAGGGTTTTCAGGGGAACCTGCTTATTGCTGATGACAAAATAGTGAAAATATCGGAGCAGGAAATCAATGCCGAAGGCAAGGTCGTCGACTGCACGGGATTGACCGTGATGCCGGGCATTATCGACGCGCATTCCCATATGGACTGGTATCTGCCGATCAAAGGCCATGATGAGCTCAAGCTTCCGTTCACGGCCCAGGGGATCACCACTTTTATGGCCGGACAGTGCGGCTTCGCAATTGCCGGGTACCGCAAAAGCTCTCCTTTCATGGGCAAGATAGGGAACAGCCTGTTCCCGATGGAACTCATCCATATCCAGTGGGACACCATGCAGGATTATTTTGATTATTTGAAGAAGAACGGAATGACCCACAACATGATGAGCCTTGTGGGGCATGGCACAACAAGGACTTCAATACGCGGATTTGACGCCTCGCCGATGAGTAATGACGAAATGAAGGAAATGCTGGGTCTGCTTGAAAACGCCATGGACCAGGGTGCTTCCGGCGTCTCATTCGGCCTGCAGTATGAGCCGGGAATCTTTGCTCATGGCGACGAACTGCGTGCAATCGCCAGACTCGTCAAAAAGAAGGACAAGCTGATGACGGTTCATCTGAGGGCATACTCGGCTCTGGCTCCGGGATATCCCATGAGCACGCCGAAAATCCTTCTGGATTACATGATGCCTTTTGACGGGTATGAACCGCACAATCTCATAGCCATAGACGAACTGCTCGATGTTGCGCGGGAGACGGGTGTCCGCCTGCAGATCTCACACCTGATATTTGTGGGGGAGAGGACATTCAAGACATGCGATGAGGCGCTCAGCCGTATTGACAAGGCGATAAAGGAAGGGGTGGACGTCAAGTTCGACACCTACTCGTATCATTGCGGCCAGTCTATACTCGGTTCCATTTTCCCTGCATGGTTCCTGGCGCAGGCGCCAGCCGCCTATACCGATACAAAAATGCTTAAAAGGCTCAGGAGCGAATTCGGGCTGGCTCAGCGTTTCCTGGGTTTTGGTGTAAATGACATCCAGATTACCTATGCAAATAATCCGGAGTTGAACGAGTTCAACGGAATGTTCCTCTCGGAGATAGCGAAGAAAAGAGGGGTGGACTGGTTTGATGCAACCATGGATATAGCCAAGAAAACCAATGTATCCGCTGCGGTGCTCAATCACAGGTATTCCAATCTGACGGTTGTCGAGTCCCTGATGAGGCATCCGGCCTCATTGTTCATGACCGATGCCCTGCCTGAAGAGCACGGTGTTCAGAATCCTGCTGCCTACGGGAATTTCCCGCGGTTCTTCCAGCTGGCGAGAGAGAAAAAGATAATATCTCTTGAAGAGGCTGTCTGCAAGATGACCGGTGCTACCGCACAACGCTACAGTATAAAGGACAGAGGGTTCCTGAAAGAAGGGCTGGCGGCTGATATCACGGTTATCGACTTCAAAAACATAAGGGACAACAATACGGTTACGGAAACCAGCAATAAACCCACCGGAGTGGAGGCTGTATTCATCAACGGCATGCAGGTGGCTGATAAAGGTAAAGCCGACGGTTCGATCATGGCAGGTAAAGTTCTGGTATAACAGCTTTATAGAAAAGGTTTTGCAGGGTTACACGATGGAAGACAATCTTAAGGCTTGAGTGATATACCTGCAATGGAAGCCGCCTGCGCGGCCGACGGCGCGGTTTTGGTACCGCCTATGCCTTCGAGCGTGCAGGCCGCGACCGTTGAGGCGAACCGGGCGGTTTTCTCAAGTTCCCACCCTTTGAGCACTCCATAGATGAAACCGGCATCGAACGCATCTCCGGCGCCTATCGAATCCTGAAAACTCGCTGGCTTTATCGCAGGCACATTCAAGACCTTATTCGCCGTCGCTATCAATGAGCCCTCAGCGCCCTTTTTTACGACTACAAGCTCTGGTCCCCGGGCAAGCAGGTCACTCGCTGCAGCTTCGATTGAGTCAAGCCCGGTTATACTGAGTGCTTCGACGTCGTCTGTGAAAAGGATATCCACATAATCAAGCAGGTTGTCGAAGTGCTTTATCCAGGGCAGTTCGGCCTGTGTCATCGGGAACTGGGTATCAAGTGCCGTTTTGAGCCCGAACTGTCTTGCCTTTCTGAAAAGCTCTACTGTAGGTGTTCCCCACATCTGAGGGTAGTGCAGATATCCCGCACATAGCAGCATGCGGGAATGCCTGAGCAGGTTTTCCTGCGCCCCGGTAAGCCGGGCAGGCCACGGCGCATGGGTGGAAAGCCTGCCCGTGAGGGGGCGCTTCCTGTCTCCGAAGAGAAGAATATATATGCCTATGCCGCTTTTCCCGCCTGTGATGACATCCACATGGCTGACATCGGCGCCCGCTTTTGTAAGGCTTTTCAATATCCATTCGCCGAAAAAATCATCCGCCACGCATGAAATGACCCCAACTTTAAGACCGAGCTTTGCCATGTCGGAAGCGCAGTATCCCATCGAACCTGCGGGTGTAAGCTCGACCTCGGAAATATCGACCCATCTGGTAAGGGCCTCAATGTCGTGAGGTGCATTGCCCGAAATGATCATGTCCAGGTTCAGCGTTCCTACGGCTGCGACATCATATTTCATATGGCCTCCCCTTCGCATTCAAACGCTACCGTCGTCGGCTGCGTCGGAATGCTCCTCGACATACGTCAAAGTATGCCTGCGTCGCTTCCTCCTTGCCTCCTTGGTATCATTTTGAATGCAAAGAGGAAGTAGAATGTCTTGTCTGTCCACAGCTGTTAAAGCATCAATGAGACCCCGGCGGGAACAGCTGCATCCAGACCCGCGCGTGTTTGGGAATGTTCGAGCGCTGGCAATCGGGATTGATATCTCCTAATTCCACGGCGCAGTAATAAGGCAGCAGCTGGATGACAAAGGTCGAAACAACCGCGAAGATGTGCTCATCGACATCCGGCAGGCGCAACACATAGTCCATCATCGGCGCGATGTCGTTGTCGTTTTCCGAAACGATTCCGATCGCGGGAGTCTTGAGCCCGAGAGTCGCCTGCGCAATCTGCTTTAGCCAGGGGTACGATGGTCCCTCAGGGGCGATGATGGCTGTCACGATGCGTTCATCCGTAAGGCCGAGTGCTCCGTGAATGTGACGGTCAGGGCACATTCCCTTGCATGGGATGTGGGCCATTTCGTCGAACTTGAGCGCGAGTTCCTCGGCGGTCGCCAGGTTCGGCCCGCCGCCGACTGAAATGAAGCATCGCGCGTTCCTGTACCTTTTTGCGATGGTCCGGCACCTGGCATCGAGGTCCTTCTTGTTGGCGTCAAGCCAGTCCGGCATTTCATAAAGCTGTTTGCGGAGCTTGTCGTAGTTCACTCTGCCGGGTGTGACACGTCTGCCCAGTTCGAGCGCAAGCAGGACGCCTGCCGCAAACCTTGTCGCATAATGAAAGGTATCGGAACCCCCGGTGTCGAACCCGCCCTGACATATGATTGCGTCCTCGGTGATCTTCGTAAGCGGGCTGTGCGGAACGCTTGTCACGGCGACAAGGTATGCGCCTCCGTCTGCCGCTTTTTTTGCTGCGGCATTCGCGTCGAACGTCCGGCCGCTGCCGGAGAACACAAGGAACGCCGATTTCTTAAGGTTCCAGTTACGCCGGCTTGTGATGAATTCGCCGCTGTCCGCCTGGTCTGCGTCGAAATCTGCGAATGCCCCGAATGCGGCCGCCGCGCCCATGCACACGAACTGCGACGTGCCGAGGCCGGTGCCGATTATGCGTGTTAGCTTCCTTTTGGCGATCTTTTCCGCAACGACGGCCACCTGGTCAGGAATGGTATCGAGCGTGTCGCGCAGCGCCTGGGGGATGCTCAATATATCCCGGTAAAGATTGAACGGATGCTCTGTTCTGGGCTCGGATCCTAGCGCAATGTACATCGTGGGATATTCACCGGTCCCCTCGATTGTCCTTTCGCCTCCGCCTTCGAGCCAGTCCCATCGCTTCCTTGGTTCTACTCCTTCGGACTTTTTCTTTTTCGCCATTACCCACGCTCCTTTTACTTTATTATAGTAAAATCTATTCTAATTCCGCTTTGCATTTTGACGAAGGTAGCGCTTGAATGCGAAGTGGAATTACCATGCTTGACCACTGCTCCCGAACAGCCGCATCTTCTTTCTTACTGCTTCCTTCATATTGTCTATGCCTGGTTTGAATATTTTCCGGATGTCTATGGCATCCGTATTTTCAGCTAGATACTCCCTCACTCCTGCAGTGAAGCTTTTCTGGAGTTCAGCACCGATATTGATTTTCCTGATACCGCGGCGGATGACCTCCTTAAAGATATCGTCAGGCACGCCGGATGCCCCATGAAGCACAAGGGGGACTTTAACGGCTGACGCAATGGCGGATATGCGCTCGAGATCAATTTTAGCGGTCTGCTTCCTCATTCCGTGAACCGTGCCCACGGCTACCGCAAGAGAGTCCACCATGCTTTCTTCGGCGAATCTTGCTGCATCATCCGGGTCAGTGAGGATTTCCTCGTCACGAACCTCAGCAGGGCCTGCATCTTTACCGCCGACATGGCCGATCTCTCCCTCAACGCTCACACCTTCGGACCTTGCCACGGCCACGACCCGCCTCATCTGTGCCGCGTTTTCCGCAAGCGGAAGCTTCGAGCAATCATACATTACCGATGTAAAACCGCCCATTATGGCCATTACCACGCTTTCAAACGTTTCGCCGTGGTCGAAATGTACGGATACAGGAACAGGAGAGGCATCCGCCATCCCAGTCAGGGCCTTGCTGAAGAGAGGCCAACCGGCATATCTCACAGCGCTTTCGGTTACCGCAACTATGACAGGCGCCTTCTCCTCGACGGCCGTCTCCAGGACTGCGCGGATCTGCTCTATATTGTTCACGTTGAATGCCCCTACCGCATAGCCGTGAGAGGCGGCGTGATTTAAAAGATCGCTGTTGTTTTTGAGCGACATTACCGCTTTTCCTTTAAGAGCGACATCACCTGCTTCAGTGATGGTATGCCTGCCCGCGCGCCGATTGCTCCGCAGGAAAGAAAAGCCGCCGCGTTGGCAAATTCGGCGCATTTTACAGGTGGCCAGCCTTTTAATAATCCGAAAATGTATCCTCCGTGGAAGACGTCGCCTGCACCGGTGGTGTCGACAACGAAGCCTTTGCGGCTTATCCCATGCACGCGGAACTTGCCCCCGGCAGTTGCACCGATGCAGCCCTTTTCACCGAGGGTGATAAGGGCCACTTTCGGGCCGCGCTCAAGGATCTTCCATACTGCATCTTCGGGCGTCGCCTTTTCGCCGAAGAACTTCTTGACGAATGTATGGGAAGCGATGAAGTGATCCGTGTGCGTGAAGAGTTCATCCATATGCTCTCGCGGTCTGCCCAGGTCTATAACCGTTTCGCCACCGCGCTCGCGCACGAGCTTCATCGCTTTGAGCGCAACATGGGCCTCGTTGCCGTCCACGTGCAGAAACCTGCACAGCGGAAAATTCTTTTTGTAAGCAACGCTGGCGGGCAGCGGTATAACACGTTCGCGGCCAAGCACCATCGTTCGGGTTCCCTTTGACAGGTCGATCCACACGAACGCCTTTTTCGTCTCGGTTTTCCTGGTCAGAATCATATGCGATGTGTCCACCCCGTAACTCGCCATCTCTTTCGTGATAAAGCGGCCTTCGTCATCGTCGCCTGCAATGCCTATCATCGCAACATCACGTTTCCATTTTCCCAGTGCAACCAGAGCCGTCACAACCGGCGCGCCGCCTTGGTGGATGTATTTCTTCGCAACCGTCTTGTCGTCTATTGCCGGAAACTTGTCGAGCAGGCACTGATAATCGACGACACAGAATCCCAGGCCTACGCAATCATAAACGCGCCTGCAATCGGGAGAAGCTTCTTTTTTCACTTCATTGATCTCCTGAAAGATATTTCCCGTTTAAGCCCGTGCGCCTTGCATGACTTCGGTGATTATATTAAGCCGCATCGGGATAAGCTGACTAAACAAAAAGAGGGAGTTGTATGTCAAGAAGAATAACAGCAGGATATAATGCAGATGTCAGTATGATCAATAAAATAGTTACTTGTAATTTCTTAAACATCCCGTCGCAAAATATCTTTACAGCCGGCCATTTACTCATTATTTATACACATATACGCATTTTATTATTTTACCTGCTATTAATTCGGGTTGAGAATACAACATCCTTTAAAGGAGGCGTTTATGCCTGAATCGTCGAACAAGGTTATGACCGCCAAGGAAGCAGTAAACAGGTTTGTTCATGACGGCGATCATCTGGTCATCGGCAACTACACGGTCGGAACATGTGCTGCGCTGGTTTTCGAAATCATAAGGCAGCAGAAAAAGGGATTCACGCTCTATTCCCAGTCAGGTGTCTTTGACGTCGAGGTGCTTGTCGGAGGGGGATGTGTGGACAGGCTCGTCACCACATACGTCTACAGGGCCGGAGGAAAAGAGGGCGGTTCCGCCGTAGAACGTGCACTTCGCGACGGCTCGCTTGAAATGGAGGACTACACGAACTTCCAGTACAATGCGAGGCTGGTCGCCGGAATGCACGGATTCAGCTTCATGCAGGTGCTTGAAGGTCCCATGGTTACGGATTTATTCAGCAAGCGCTCTTTCATGGCCGACGACAAGTACAGGATCATCAAATGCCCTTATACAGGGAAAGATATCCTCACGGTGCCTGCAGCAAACCCCGATGTATGCATAGTGCACGTGCAGAGGGCCGACAAGTTCGGGAACGCGCAGTACTGGGGTGCGCTCGGAAGTGTTGCCGCTGCTGCGCTTTCGAGCAAGAGGATAATAGTCTCCTGCGAGGAGATAGTGGAGCACGACATCATCCAGTCGAGTCCGCAGCTCACGATAATCCCGGCCTACAGGGTTGACGCCGTGGTCGAGGCCCCCTGGGGAGCGCATCCGACCGAGGTCCTGGGATACTACAACCTGGACAAGATGGCATATGCCATGTTCTTCATGTCCGATATGACGGGTGACGGTCTGAAGGCCTGGATGGACGAATGGGTATACGGCTGTGCGAACCGTCAGGCGTACATAGACCACTACATCGGAAAGTACGGCTCCGGGCTGCTGGATGCGATCAAGGCCAAGCCGTATTACTCGGCGCCGGCAAATTACGGTTCGGCGTACATCTCATCATGGGAAGACAACGGCAGGGAAAGAACCATGGGTGTTACCATCGAGGAAATGGAAAAGATAATGGAAGAAAGGGGACTGTTGTATGGCTAAGAGATATTCGCTTGACGAACTTCTGATTATAACGGTTGCAAGGGAGATCAAGGACGGTGACCGCGTCATACTGGGAGTGGGACTTCCGACTACGGCCGGGGCCATGGCCAAGGCCCTGCATGCGCCCAATGCGACCTTGATGATGGAATCCGGCATAATAGACATCGAACCGTGCGTACCGCCGAATCATATAGCGGATGCAAACTCGTGCAGGGGCTTTTCCTACGCAACGGACCTGTTCTCGATGTTCACTATGACGTACAGGGGTTTCATCGATGTCTGCTTCCTGGGAGTGGCACAGATCGACCGCTTCGGCAATATCAACACGACGGTGATCGGCGATTACTTCAAGCCCAAGATGCGTCTGCCCGGTTCCGGAGGAGCCTCTGACTTCATGTCATACGCCAGGCACACGATCCTTACCATGCGCGGCGGAGAATTTGTAGAGAAGCTGGACTACTTCACATCGCCGGGATATCTTGAAGGCGGCAACAGCAGAGACGACAGCGGCCTTTTTCCCAAAGGTTCCGGCCCCTCGATGCTCCTTACGACAAAGGGCGTCTTCAGGTTCGACGATACAACGAAAGAGCTCTATCTTTCAAAGCTTCATCCCGGTGTGACCGTGGACATGGTTAAGAAAGACGTGCCCTGGGATCTCAAGATAGCGGCCGATCTTTCGGTGACGGAAAGACCTACGGATGCGGAGATCGATTTCGTCAGACGCTTTGCACCGACCGAAGCCGTGGGCAGGAAGCTTATGTACGAACTCGGAATATCGAACGCGCTCAACAAGGCGGCAGCGAGGCAGAACAACTGAGGAAAAGCTAACGAAGATTCACGGCACATGGCTTGTGCCGGCGTGCAGAGTTAACGACTGAACAGATATGTTTCGGTGCGTTGATGATGATATGTTCAATAAACGATTTATTCATAATTTCATCAACGCTCCGGATCATCTCCGGACTAAAGCTTGTGAAATCAGACATGACTTCCTTGAAATCACAGGGGTTCATCACTAATATCCTTAATAAAGATTACATAATTGGAGATGATTATGGACGCCAACCGACTCACCGAAAAATCACAGGAAGCTTTTGCCGAGGCACAGAATATCGCCGTAAAGTTCGGCCATGTGGAAATCGATGTCGAGCACATGCTTCTGGCCCTCATAACACAACAGGACGGACTTGTTCCAAGGCTGTTCGTGAAAATGGATGTTCCTCTGGAGCCGTTCAAGGCAGAGGTCGAGAAGGACCTGAACAAGAGGCCCAAAGTCTCTGGTCCGGGGGCTGAAGCGGGCAAGGTCTACATCACTCAGCGGCTGAACAGGCTTCTTGTGAAGGCCGAGGAGGAGGCCAAGAGACTGAAGGACGAATATGTCTCGGTCGAGCACATCCTCCTTGCAATGCTTGATGAAGGCAAGTCTCATCCTGCCGGGAAAATGCTTTCACAGTTCAATATAACGAAGGAAAGGGTTCTGGCCGCACTCACGGCCATACGCGGAAACCAGCGCGTTACGAGCCAGAATCCGGAAGCAGCTTATGAGGCGCTTGAAAAATACGGGGTTGACTTGGTCAAGCAGGCAAGCCTGGGCAAACTCGACCCGGTCATAGGACGTGATGCAGAGATCAGGCGCGTCATCAGGATCCTCTCACGCAAGACAAAGAACAACCCGGTTCTCATAGGCGAACCGGGCGTAGGAAAGACCGCCATAATAGAGGGCCTTGCCCAGCGCATAGTGAAGGGCGATGTGCCGGAGGGACTGAAGGACAAAACTGTCTTTGCGCTCGATCTGGGATCGCTCGTTGCAGGTGCGAAATTCAGGGGCGAATTCGAGGAGAGGCTGAAGGCCGTCCTTTCAGAGATAAAGTCAAGCGAAGGCAGGATATTGTTATTCATAGACGAGCTGCACAACATCGTTGGCGCGGGCCGCGCAGAGGGCTCGATGGATGCGGGCAATATGCTCAAGCCCATGCTTGCGAGAGGCGAACTCCACTGCATCGGCGCTACCACGCTCGACGAGTACAGGAAGCACATAGAAAAGGATGCCGCACTCGAGCGCCGCTTCCAGCCCGTTATGGTAGACCCTCCGACTGTGGAGGATACGGTATCGATTTTAAGGGGCCTGAAGGAGCGCTTCGAAGTCCATCATGGTGTGAAGATTCAGGACGGTGCGCTCGTCTCTGCCGCTGTCCTTTCCAACCGTTACATATCCGACCGCTTTCTCCCTGACAAGGCAATAGACCTTGTTGACGAAGCCTGCGCCATGATACGCACCGAGATCGACTCCATGCCCGCCGAACTCGATGAGGTGACACGCAAGGTAATGCAGCTTGAGATAGAAGAGGCGGCGCTCAAGAAGGAGACCGACAAGGCGAGCCATGCGAGACTGGCCGAACTCAGGAAAGAGCTGGCAGACCTGAAGGATCAGACCGCGACGATGAAGGCCAAATGGGAAGAGGAGAAAAAATCTATCCAGTCACTGCGCGGGATAAGGGAAGAGATCGAGCAGACGAGGCTCGAAATCGAAAAGGCCGAGCGCGACTATGACCTCAACAAGGCCGCCGAACTCAAGCACGGAAAACTGCCGCAGCTCATGCAGAGGCTTCATGAAGCAGAGGAAAAGAACAATGCGACCATGCTGAGTGAAAGTGTCAGCGAGGATATCATCGCCGAGATCGTTTCCAAATGGACAGGCATACCGGTGACACGGCTTGTCGAGGGTGAACGCGAAAAGCTGTTGAGGCTCGATTCCATCCTGCACGAGCGCGTGATCGGCCAGGACGAGGCCGTGCAGGCGGTTGCGGACGCTGTCATAAGGGCGCGCGCAGGCATCAAGGACCCGAAGAGGCCGATCGGTTCATTCATATTCCTTGGCCCAACAGGCGTGGGAAAGACCGAACTGGCGAAAACGCTAGCAAACGCGCTTTTCGATACCGAAGAAAATATGGTCCGCATAGACATGAGCGAGTACATGGAAAAATACGCGGTCTCCAGGCTCATAGGTTCGCCCCCGGGCTATGTCGGTTATGAAGAGGGCGGCCAGCTGACGGAGGCGGTGCGCAGAAAGCCATATTCGGTAGTGCTCTTCGACGAGATTGAAAAGGCTCACCCGGACGTTTTCAACGTGCTGCTGCAGATACTGGACGACGGCAGGCTGACGGATTCGCACGGCAGGACAGTCGATTTCAAGAACACGGTCATAATCATGACAAGCAATATAGGCTCACAGGACCTGATCGAGGGGCTCGACAAAAACGGCGAGCTTACTGAAAAGGCGCGGAACGCCGTCATGAACGAACTCAAGCGAAGCTTCAGGCCGGAGTTCCTGAACCGGGTGGACGACACCGTGCTGTTCAAGTCGCTGACGCTCGCTGAGATAGAAAAGATTGTCGTGCTGTTGACCGGCGATCTGAAGAAGCGGCTCGAAGACAGGGACATTGCGCTTGATCTGACCAAGCCTGCCTTGGAGTTCATAGCCAAGGAAGGCTTCGATCCCGTCTATGGCGCAAGGCCTTTAAAGCGCTTCATTCAGCGAGAACTCGAGACAAGGATAGGCCGCTCAATAATAGCGGGCGACGTGATCCCCGGAGGCACCATCCATGTTGATGTAAAAGCGGGCGAGCTTGCATTCAGGATAGACAATCCGTCATAAACAATTCGCCACAGGCACGAACTGTTTCGTTTCCTCGTTCCAAAGCTCCGGCTTTGGAATGAACTGAATTTATGAAGTCCTTGCATCGATTGATTTTATGCATATGTTAGATTAGTTAATGTAGTAATTATTGTTAAAGCTGCAGTTTAAATTTATTGCTATTACCAAGTCGGGATTTTATGATGGGTTAAAAAATGAATCACAAAAATGACAAATTTTTAGAAGAATTAGAAGAAGCAATTAAGAAATGGGAAGAATCCATCAAATGGATTGCAATGGGGTGGGATTGTATTGAGGAGTACACACATGATCTGAGTTTTCGCGAAGGCCTTGATGAAACAATATTGGAATTGCCATTGAACAATACAATTCCGGATCCATTGCTTCTAAGAATCACTGCGGCCGATAATCTGTTTCGCGAGGTTACTGTTGCCTCACGTTTATGCGTCTGGCATTGTGATCCACAGTATAGATATTATTCGGATGATCAGATTGAGCTAACATTTAAACATTATGATGAGAAGACTTACTGGTACTACTATCGCTGGCAACCCGATTGTCCATACGCATGGAAGGAAAACGACGGGATAAGTTTTCAACGAAATGGATATGGTCTTGATTTTGAAAAAATGACTGTATCTGAGCTTAAAGATGCTGTCAGACGCAATGTGGCACAAATGGAAGAAGAATTAAAAAAGCTGAAATGCCGAATTAAGAGGTGAACTATATGAGATATGCCTGTATGACTCTGGCGGTTTTAGTCAGTATGTTCATGTTTGCCGGATGTGGCGGCCACGGAAAAAAACCGGATATAAAGGATGTGTACCCGCTCATCGAGGAATATCTCACGGCCCGGAAGGCGAAAACCTGCAGCGGCGACGTCACCATCGACAGCCTGAGGGTGAACAGGGTGGGCGATTTTTCAAAAGAGTTAGGCGGCTGGCCGGTATATTCCGATTTTGAGGTGAAATGCCATTCGGAAACCATCACCACCACATGGAAGGGCACCGACGACGGGAAGACTATAACCGCCCTTGTCCGTCAGACCTCCCCCGGAAAATACGAATGTTTTATCCCCGAGATGTTCCAGCAGGCTCAGGACATGCTGAACAATATGGATTTAAACAAAAGGCCCTGATGCTGGAGAATATATTCTAACAATCAGCAGTTGCCCGCTTTCCGGGTTTTTCTCATAAATGCCTTCAACCGTCATGCTCGCTGCGCTTTTTGTGCTTGACTTTGCGCGGCAGTTTCCCCTTTTCCGATTCAATGGCCCCGGCCTTACGGAAATGGGCACCCACGGCCAGCAGATTGCGAGCTTTGGTTTTTTTTATTTTCACAGGCATGACGGCCAATATTGTTCAATAATTTTTTGCAGTCAAGACCTGCATGAATTTATGAACTCCCTGATCCTCTCCCGGTATTCTCCTGCATGCGGGGATGATATGGAGCCGATATGGGATACCCCTTCCATGAGCATCAGCTCTTTCGGCGGTGCCGCGACTTCGAACATCTTTTCCGAATGCGAGAAAGGCACGACCTCATCGGCTGTGCCGTGTATGAAGAGTTTGGGAACACTGCTCAAGGGGAGCGTTTCAAGAGATGATATATCGGGCACATCGCATGCGTACATGGGGTAGCCTTCCATGAAAAGCGCGCGGAATGAATGAAGTGCGCAATCGAATATGGCGCCTTTGAGCGCAGGAATCTGAGGCAGGACCCGGCCCAGAGTAAAGCCTCCCATCGACTGACCGAACCCGAAAACGTCCTTCCCGAATACAAGCGGGTTTGAGAAGATGTGGCCGAACACGTTGAGCGCGTCCTCCTGAATACCCGCAAGGCTCGGTTCCCCGGGCGACCTCCCGTATCCCCTGTAATCAAAGGTCAAAAGGTTCAGACCCATTTCAAGGAAAAAGAGCGAGCCCAGCACATGAGAGGTCATATTCTCGGCGTTGCCGTGAAGATGCACGACGGTTGCCGGGGCGCCTGATGGTTTCCCTGGGTGAATAAGCCAGCAGTGGATGATTTCATCGATAAAGAACTCGTCGGTCTTCAATCCGTCCTGTGACGGGTGGTAATACGGGAAAGGATCGGGATAAAAGCAGTTGCGTTCTGTAATGGTCATAATGCCATATTACAGCCTTTTACGGCCTGTCTGCAAGGCGTAAAGCTGTCTTGTCTTGACTGGAAATTATAATGACGGCCAATGTGGGATATTATGAGATGCTCCTTGATGATTCGATCAGATTTGCAGACAAGGCGAAAAAAGCTGGTGTTGATGTAAAACTGGAACTTATGGAAGGGATGTTCCACTGCCCTGAGCTCTTTGCCTTGAAACTGCCGCAGGGACAGAATGCTGTTAAGAACGCCTGGCATTTCATCAGTCAATCAATTCATCGGATAAAGTAGATCGCAGTACTTCTTTCCGGGTTATATGAAGCTGATATCCTGTGTTGCTGCCGTGATTACATAGCAGCGGTCGTTATTTGAGTCTGCATCTGCCGGAACTACGAAAAATCCTGAACGCTCCGGGTGGTATCCTACTGTAGTTCCAACAAGTACTTCGCCATCCTTGAACACCACCTTAATCCTGCGGCCTACCGGAGGGTGCTTGGGGTCGAACTCGTTCTGTTTGACGTGCTGAGGATTTCCTGTGAGGTCTTTGACGAAGAACACTGCTTTCATGTTCCTGATATTTATTTCTACAGGTTTTGTTCCGGCCGGCGCATTCGCAACACTCACGTGGAAGACATCCTTCCCCGGAAAGAAGTCGGTGGTAACACCCTTTATCAGATTACCGTCAATCAGCCTTACTACCACTTTGTTCATTGGAACCTTCCCTTTAAGATAGTTCTAGAACGGTTTTATGCTCAAATTTATAAAATAATATATAACGTATCGGCATTATTATAATTAATCATTAGCGTTTTCATTACACAAATAAGACAGGTTTCGTTGTCAGAGAAATATCTTTATGAAAATTGATTATTGGCGATAACGGCCGGGTAGTCTTCAGCGTTCAAACTCAAGCCGCCTTCTCAGGAGTTCCCTCTGCCGCTTGAATATGTAATGTACGATATCCTCTTTTGTTTCGGGATCCATATGCAGGAACCGGGCCACGATGGAGTGCTGTTCCCTGCCTTCCACGGCAAGTGTTTTTACCCTTATAACCTCTGAAACCACCCTGATATACAAAAGCGGCGACATGGGAAGAGCCATATGAAGCTCTATGATATCCATTACATCCAGAGGGGTCTGTGAAATAAACCTTATACCTGCCGCGCTAATGTTAACCTCTTTCGGGGTGGACCGGATCAGATTCTTGAATTCATCCGTGAGAAACATATAAATAAGGAGGTCGAGTTTTCTGTTCAGTTCCCAGACCTCCTGATTTGTCTGAGCATCATGGCTGTACGGAGCATCGTCCGAGCCGGTCATTCCGTATCTGCCCTTGATGAATGAATTTATTATGAGCTTTTCCGAATGGATTCTTGTCATGGCGGATGATATCAAGTCCTCGCTTTCATGGACATGTCCCAACAGTGTCGCCTTATAGAATATCTTGTCATTGATTCTGACGTCTTCACGTCGTTCATCGGGAGGTTTCGCCTGGGTCTCAATGCTCAATCTTATGCCGGCCTTTGTCGATTCGATAACCTTTGCAAGAACCGAATCCCTGCCGTCAGAGACCTTGATCAGCTTTTCAGGCTCAATGTTGACGGGAGTACCCGGTTTGAATATGAATATATCTTCACCGATAATGCTGGTTATAATGCCTTCGATACTCTGGCCTGTAGCCGTATGCGCCGACAGCGGCATCCTGATATCCAACAGCTTGTCAATATTCATACTATTTTTTTATCGGCATGTGAGCCTTCAGATATTAACAAATTATTTCAAAACATTGTTTTTTTCCCCTTATTATGCAAGGTATAGGTCTTGTAATAGCGGTATTGTTGCGCTATTAAGAAGTTTTAAGGAGAAAATTGCCATGAAAGAGAAGTTTGACGAGACCGACTGGAAGATTATCGGACTGCTTGCCGCTGATGGAAGAACGACGGCAAAGACCATGTCAAAAAATCTGGGGCTTGCCGAAGCGACAATAAGAAACCGGCTTACAAAGCTTGCCAGGTCAAATCAGGTTAGAGTAGCAGGTCTTATCAATCCGGACTCATTCGAGGACAAGGTAGTTGCGCTTATTGCCCTTGAAGTGAAGGAAGTGGCAAACCTAGATTCAATCGGGCAGCATATTTCCGAACTCCCTAGTGTACAGAATGTGATTATAGCCTCGGGACGCTATGACCTTATCGTCGAGGTTCTTGTTGATTCGAACAAGGGGATTATCAAGTTTCTGGAAGACGAGCTTGCCAGGATAAAAGGTGTCGGAAAAACCGAGACATTCCTGATTCTGAAAAGCTTCAACAAGTGGATTATCCCGGTTTAAAACAGATAAATACTGCATGGAAAGGTGCATTCATGAATAAGGAATTTATCGGAATCCGCTGGCATGGCAGAGGCGGGCAGGGAGCTATCACTGCGGCAAAGATCGTTGCCGGAGCCGCCTTTGCTTCAGGTTATTCGGGCGTCGTAATGGCTCCCACATTCGGTACCGAGCGCAGAGGCGCCCCTGTACTTACATCTCTTAAAATATCCAGGGAAAAGATTTATGACCTGTCTCCCATCGAGACACCTGATATAGTGGTCGTTCTTGACCATCTCCTGCTTAACGAGGCGGATGTGACGAGCGGCCTCAAAGAAGGAGGAATAATCGTTCTGAACACTCCAAAGCACCTGGATGCATACTCATTCAAGGGCTTCAAGCTTGCGGTTGCGGACATCACGGCCATTTCGGTCGAGGCGGGCCTTCCGCACGGCATGGTAAACACGGGGATAATCGGTTCTCTTGAAAAAGCGACATCCCTTCTGGGTCTGGATATACTTATTAAAGGTATCGAAGAGGAATTCAGCACAAGAAAACCTCAGAAAAACTCGCTGGCTGCCAAACTGGCCTATGAGAGAACGGTTGTGGGAGGCTGAGAATGGGGACCAGGAATTACAGAAGAAAGACTTCTCACAGTGAAAGCGGACCCGGAGACGGGGGAAGGACAGGCTCGTGGAGGGTAACAAGACCTGTATTGAACAGAAGCCTTTGTATCCCATGCAAAAGGAATGCAGAGGCGTGTTTTATATGCTGGCTTTTTTGCCCGGATGTTGTGATTGCAAGGACCATCCCGCCAGCCATCGACCTCGAATACTGCAAGGGTTGTGGGATCTGCGCCGAGGAATGTCCTACAAAGGCTATAACAATGGTGGATGAGTCGGAATTTGCCGACGAAAATGACAAGGGGTAGACGCCATGCATATTATTGAAAACGGAAATGTTGCTGCAGCACTCGGCGTCAGGCTCTGCGGGGTAAATGTGATTGCCGCATATCCGATAACACCTCAGACGCCGGTAACGGAGAAACTCTCGGAATGGGTTGAAGCGGGCGAAATGAAGGCCGAATATATTCCGGTCGAAAGCGAGCATTCGGCGCTGTCCGTCTGCATTGCCGCAACCTCGGCAGGTGCAAGATCATTTACGGCGACAAGCTCCAACGGTCTTCTATATATGCATGAACAGGTGCAATGGGCATCCGGTGCAAGGCTTCCCATCGTCATGTGTGTTGTAAACCGTGCAGTGGGGGCACCTTGGAACGTCTGGAACGACCAGCAGGACTCGATATCACAGCGTGATACCGGGTGGATGCAGATGTACGCAAGTGACCATCAGCAGATAATCGATACGGTAATAAAGGCATATTACCTGGCTGAGAAGACGAGCATTCCTATCATGGTATGTTATGACGGATATATACTATCGCATACATACATGCCCTTTGAAGTGCCTGATGCGGATAAGGTCAAAGCGTTCCTCCCGCCGTTCAAGCCGGACTATGCGCTTGACCCGAATGATCCGGCCAACCTCAACACTGTCACGCTCCCGGATGTCAGGATGGATGTCAGGGGCGAACTTGCGCACGGATACATGGAGATAAGATATCTGCTTCAGGAAGAACTGAGGGGGGCTCTGGCCGTAGCGGCAGAGACGGAAAAACGGTTTGACGAGATATTCGGCAGGGGAGGCGATCCTTACATAGAGCCTTATCTCTGCGATGATGCAGAGTATGTGGCCGTAGGGCTTGGTTCCGTAACATATCAGCTCAGGGTGGCTGTTGACGCCTTAAGGGCTGAGGGCATAAAGGTCGGCGTCATGGGAATTAAATTCTACAGGCCATTCCCCGACGAGGCCATAGCAAAGGCATTGAAGGGCAGAAAAGGCGTCATCGTCTATGAAAAGGCGCTCAGCTACGGCTATGAAGGCGCTCTTGCTTCGGATCTGAAATCCGCTCTTTATGACAGCCTTGCCGGGACAGGCTCAATGCCATATGTCCAGAATTTTGTTCTCGGCATAGGCGGACGCGATATAAAGACCCATGATCTTACAGAAACGCTGAGGGCTGCTACGAAAGGCAGAGTTGCCAAAGAGCCGGTATGGATCGGGCTCAAGCTATAGGAGAATTCACATGCAGGCTAAGACAACAATACTGAATTTACCGACGGAAGAATTTGTACAGCCCGGAACAAGGGCTTGTACAGGCTGCGGTCTTGCAATCGCGTACAGGATAGGACTCAAGGCCCTTGGCAAAGACACGATTCTGGTGGTGCCGCCGAGCTGCCTGACCGTGCTTCAGGGACTCTTTCCTGTAGCCTCGACAAAGCTCCCCTGTCTTAATGTGACATTCGCTTCAACAGCGGCGGCCGCATCTGGAGTACTGGCAACGCTCAGGGCATTGGGTAAAGATAATGTGAGAGTTGCCGGCTGGGCCGGTGATGGAGGTACAAGCGACATTGGGCTTCAGGCTCTTTCCGGTGCAGCAGAGAGAGGAGAGAAATTCATATATTTCTGTTATGACAACGAGGGATATATGAATACGGGCGTGCAGCGCTCGGGTACCACGCCGATAGGTGCTGTTACCGCCAATACGCCGCTGAAGGGAAAGCTACAGAACAAAAAGGACGTTCCGGCAATCATGGCCGCCCACAATCTAAGCTATGTGGCCGCATGTTCCGCTGCCTATCCTCTGGACCTTTATGACAAGATTAAAAAATGCATCGACATGCCTGGAACCAAATATTTTCATATACATATACCATGTCCTCCCGGATGGGGGTTCGACCCCAGATACGGGATTAAAATAGGCAGACTGGCTGTAGAAACAGGCTATTACGACCTTTATGAGGTGGTAAATGGAGAGTTCAAGCTCACCGCCGCTTCCGAAAAGCTTGTGGAAAAACGTAAACTCACACCAGTCAGGGACTATTTCAGGGCGCAGTCAAGGTTCAAGACGCTTACCGAACAACAGATATCAGATATACAGCAGGCAATCGATGCCAAATGGTCCGGGTATTATAAAAAGGATGAGGAATGAAAAAGCCCGCCGGATGGCGGGCTTTTTTTATAATTCAATGCAGTCTTACATCGGTGATGCATCAAATATTTTCAGCAGATGGCTGATTTCAGCGTTACCATATTGAGATTGCCGCCAGACATGATCATGACCACTTTCTTGCCGGCAAGCCTGTCCTTTATCTTGACTGCCGCCATGATGGATGCGGCTCCGGCCCCTTCGGCCAGGTTGTGCGTTGTATCAAGAGCAAGTTTGATGCCTTCCAGGATCTCTTCTTCGCTCAGGAGTATTACATCGCTGATTGTGTCCTTGAGTATTATGTAAGGCAGGTTGAAGACGCTCCTTGCCGCAAGCCCGTCCGCAACCGTGTGCGCATCATCCAGAATAACGATCTCGCCTTTTTTCCAGGAGCTGTAGAACGAAGGGGCGTTTCGCGCCTCAACGCCGATGATCTCTATTCCAGGCTTGAAGGCTCGCGCCGTTTTAATCAGAGATGCACAGCCTGCTCCGCCCCCTATCGGGCAGATGATCGTATCGACATCGGGCAGGTCTTCGAGTATTTCGAGCCCCATCGTGGCAAGACCGTTCAATATTTCAGGTTCGTTGCCCTGCTGGACATAATAGTAGCCTGCACTGTCCACGAGTTCTTCACAGTAGGTCTGGGCATCGTAGAAATCTTCGCCGTGTACTATAAGTTCTGCACCATAGCTTTCGATTGTCCGGTTTATTTCAGGGTTGTTGTTTTCAGGAACGACGACAGTACAGGGCACATGGGAAAACTGACCTGCCCATGCCATGGCCAAACCGTGATTGCCCCTTGTCGCTACTAGGATGCCGTTCTCAAGCTCTTCCTTTGACATGTGATGATAGAAATTAAGGGCGCCCCTTATCTTGAACGACCCGGTCGGGTTATGGTTTTCATGCTTTATGTATGCATCGCAGCCTATCAACCTTGAAAGTTCTGAATAGCAGATGAGGTTTGTCCTGTTCAGATATCTGTAAATTACGGACCTGGCCATCAACGCCCTTGTCAGGTTCACCTGTTCACTCAGCGCTTCGTATTTTTTTATCATTCAGTCCTCCCTCCCTGATAATGAATTAAAGTCTGTAGCCTGTCTGTCTGGATTTGCCCTTTAAAAGGTTTATTGCAAAACCCAGTACCAAACCTAATATAATAAATCCTCCTCCGATGAGAGTAAATTTAATCCTTTCGGAGAGCTTCAGTTCACGGTTCTCCTTCAACAGTTCTTCAAGCTGTCCGGCCTTCAGTTTTTCAGCTTCGGCAAGCTTGTTGTATGACTGCTCGAGATTCAGATAATCGCTGGATGCCTCTTTCAACTTATTGAAGGCGTTCTTTGATTTCTGTATTTCGAGGGCGGAATTGCTCAACTTGTATTTGAGTTCGCGGTTTTCTTTTTCAAGCGCCTTGTTCGATTCCTGAAACATCCTTACGGAATCGTTCTGGGAGGCAATCTTTGCATTGAGCTGCTCGATAATAAGGCTCCTGGGCGATTCGTTTGTCAGGTATGATAAAGATGCCCAGCCCTCAACGCCCTTCGGGGTAACCACTTTCACCCAGTTTCCTGACTGGTCCCTTACCTCCAGGTAGTCATCGGAACTGGCATAACCAGCGGCAGGGGAAGAGTCGGCCGGGGATTTCTTCAATGCAAGGGTTACGCGCTCCTTCACGTAATAGCCTCTTGCTTCGAGCATGCCGCAGGGTATCACGAAAAGGACCGCCGCAACCAATATCAGGATTATGAATTCTCTCATTATCGTTTCAGTTCCTTGATTATTTCTTCAAGTTTAGCCCTTGTGTCGTTCTCAAGATTATCAAGACGCTCTTTCGTATCCGCCTCGAACCTTAAAACGATTACAGGCTGAGTGTTTGAAGGCCTTGCCAGTCCCCATCCTCTTTTGTCCTCAAAACGCACACCGTCGATATCTATGCATGAAGGATATTTATCCTTTGCATAACACGTAAATTCTTCAACCGCCTTAAATTTTATTTCATCAGGGCAGTGGAAGCGGATTTCAGGGGTGTTATGCATCTTTGGAAGGTCATCGAATACAGCCTGCGGGGCGGGTGCTTTCGAAAGGACTTCGACAAGCCTGGCTGCAGCATAGATGCCATCATCGAAACCATACCACCTGTCTTTGAAGAATATATGTCCGCTCATCTCTCCTGCAAGTGCGGCGTTTTCTTCTTTCAGCCGGGCCTTCATCAGGGAATGTCCCACCTTGCCCATAACAGGGACTCCTTTTGAGGCCTTGATTCTTTCAAACAGAACTTTTGAGCACTTCACCTCTCCGATGATCTTTTCGCCGGGTTTCTCCTCAAGTATGGCATCGGCGAGGACGGCTGTTATCATGTCCCCGTAGACGACTTTTCCTGAGGCGTCCACTACGCCTATACGGTCGGCGTCGCCGTCAAGTCCTATGCCTATGTCTGCGCCGGTTTCGAGTACCTTATTTCTGAGCATCTCCACTCCCTCGGCTATGGTCGGGTCAGGGTGGTGGTTCGGGAAGTTGCCGTCGGGCTCAAGGCATATGCCCGTTACATCCATGCCGAGCCGCTCAAGGACCGCCAGGGCAGGTCTTCCCCCTGCCCCGTTGCCGGGGTCGAGGACTATTTTGAGTTTATTAGGGCAGGTCCTGATGCGTGAAACAATGTCTTCTATATATTCAGGGATAAGGTCATAAGAGGATGCAACACCTTCCCCTTTTACCCTGGTCCCCTTTTCCATATATGTCTTGATCTTCTGGATTTCACTGCCGTAGATTGTTGTTTTTCCCAGTGCTATCTTGAATCCGTTGTTGTCGGGCGGGTTATGCGATCCGGTAATCGCAACACCGCCTTCAATGTCGAGCCTGAAAAGTGCGAAATACATTACGGGTGTTGGCACAAGGCCGATATCTATAACGTCAATGCCGCTTGCGGTTATGTTTCTGACCATTATCTCTTTGAACCGCGGGGAACTCAGTCGGGCATCCATACCCACCACAACCTTTTTTACGCCGTGATCCGTCCAGTATGCCCCAAGTGCGTTTGCAAGCCCTGATACGAAATAATCATCAAGATCTTTGTCAACGATGCCTCTTATATCGTATTCTCTGAACACCTGTGGATTCATCAAACCTCCGAATTCATTCGCCGTTGTTTTTTTAAATAAATGGGAGATGAGAGTCAATGTCAAATGAAAAGGGTTTTAAAAGTGTCTTATCTTATAGCCTTTAAGCGCATCAGCAAAAAATTTTCGCAGCAAACAGAACTTGACATTGCGGGGGTTTGCATTTCTTATCCCCTCATGAACATTCTGCTCATATATCCGCCTGTAGCCAAACCTTCCGAACCGCCGACAGGCATTGCCAGGCTGGCCGGATTTTTAAATGACAACGGCGTCGGAGTAAAAACAATAGATGCATCCCTTTATGGACTGCTTAACCTTATGAACCCGGAAGGCCTCCCGGATGACATCTGGACATCGAGGTCCTCGAGAAGGCTTCAGAGGAATCTGGCCGTATTGAGAAGGATCGAGACATTTCACGGCACAGGAAGGTACACTCAGGCGGTAACGGAGATAGAAAGGGTGCTTTGGGCTTCGGGTAGAAAGATATCTGCCGGTTCAACCGTAAGCCTTGCAGACTATCACGACAAAAACCTTCTGCCCCTCAGGAGCGCCGATCTTCTTCTTTGTGCAGAACAGCCTGAGAAAAACCCGTTTTTCGGATATTTTTCCCGGCAGGTAATTCCGTTTATCGAAAAGGAATCGCCGGATATTGTGGGCCTGTCCGTCAATTATCTAAGCCAGGCCATATGTGCATTCGCTCTGGCGGGCCTTATCAGAAGACTTTTCCCGGGCATGCGCATAATAATGGGAGGCGGGCTCATCACAGCATGGAAGGGTCTTCCTGACTGGAAAAATCCATTTGAAGGCCTTATCGATGATATGGTCGCAGGAAGCGGCGAGAGGTTTTTCGGTGATGTCTTAAAGCTCAAAAGCATTCGGAATAAGATCGGATATAAATATGAATATGTAAAAGAAGACCTGCCGGAATATCTTTCCCCGGTCTCGATAATACCATTTGCCGCATCATCCGCATGCTGCTGGAACAGGTGCTCTTTCTGCCAGGAAAGGGCTACCTCTACGGAGGGCTTCTCATGCCATGCCGTACCGGCACTCAAGTCCCTTTCGGCAATCACATATGAATATTCCCCGGGCCTCATTCATTTCGTTGACAGCACAGTTCCACCGGTCTTTTTAAAGAAGCTTGCCGTAGATCCTCCGGGTGTACCCTGGTATGGTTTCGCGAGGGTGACCGAGGAACTGGCCGATATGGATTTTTGCAGGGCTTTGAGACTCTCCGGGTGCAGGATGCTGAAGCTGGGCATCGAGTCAGGCGATCAGGACGTACTCGATAGCCTTGATAAGGGCATTGACATCGGGCTTGCGGCAAAGGCGCTTGAGGTCTTGAAAAGTTCGGGTATCGCCACATATATTTATCTCCTGTTCGGGACACCGCAGGAAGACGGCGAATCGGCCCTAAAGACACTCGATTTCGTAAGGGAAAATGCGGCTTCCATAGATTTCATAAACGCTGCAATCTTCAACCTGCCCGCCGCCTGCGCCCATGAGTCCGGTTTAGATCTGCGGGATTTCTATGAAGGCGACTTGAGCCTCTACAGGGATTTTATACACCCTAAAGACTGGGGTAGAAAAAAAGCGAGGATGTTCATTGACAGGGAATTTAAAAGAGACCCTTTTGTGTCTGCAATCCTGAGAAGGACTCCGAAGGTTTTCACATCAAATCATGCGCCGCTCTTTTTCCTTTGATATCGTCCCTCCGGCCGGTTTTCCTTTGCCACATAGAGCCTTTCATCGGCTTTTTTAATAAGGGCTGACGGATCGTTCACGCCGTCGTCGCCTACAGACGAGATGCCGTATGTAAACTGGGCCAGTATCCGGTTTCCCTTGAAATTGAGGCTGTTGTCATTGAAGTATTCCCTGACCCTTTTTATGAATTTCTCCGCCTCGACAACCGAGGTCCCCGGCAATATAAGCACGAATTCGTCGCCTGCGAAGCGCGCTATTATATCACTCTCCCTGGCCATTTCGGACAGGCTTGTTGCAACAAATTTGAGCAGGTCGTCGCCATAGTCATGCCCGTATGTGTCGTTTATTTTTTTAAAGTGGTCGAGGTCGATGAATATGAGCGACATCGGTATCATATACCGCCTGGCCCTTCCGAACTCACGCTTGAGAACGTTTTCCATGGCCCTGCGGTTGAGGAGCCCGGTCAGCGGGTCTTTGAATGCCAGCGTATTCAACTCCTCATGGGCGGCGACATTGGAAAGGCAGATGGAAACTACCATGCCCAACTGCTCTAAAAAGCCCGTGTCGATCCCAGGCTGATAACGCTCGGGTGAGGTATCGGCAAAATTGAGGCTTCCTGCCGGTTTGCCTTCGAATGTTATTGGAACCATGGCAAGGGACCTGAACGGCATGTTCTGGCCGAAGGGCAGGAGGTTTCTGTATATTTCAAGACCGGAATTTGCAAGCCTTGGCTTTTGCGAACCGTCCGTTATCTGAAGAAAGGCCTCGCGGTCTATGAAATTGAGATGCCTTAAAAAATCCTCGGAAGCGATGAAGGTCTTTACAAGCCGCGTCACCCTGCTGGATGTTATAAGCGAAACCCATACATAAGGGACCCTGAATCTTTCCTCGATACCTTTTAAAAGCCTGTCGAAGAAGTCCCTGAAGTTGTGGATGGAGAGTACGCTTGCCTGGAGCTCGAAAAACTGGTGCGCGATTCTTTCATTCTCGTTGAGCCTTTCAATCAGTGCATTCCATTCATTTTCGGTCATGTTCCGCATCGTCTTCTCCTGAGACGCTTTACGGTATTTCCGGTTTATATCTTGAGTGCTCTTCAATGTTGCCGGGGCAGGCTCATCGTGCTATTCTTTTCTAACCTGATAATGGAGGTGAAAAGCATGTTTGATTTCATAATGGATGAAGACCGGATCAGGCTGAGAGACGAAGCGAGGGCATTCACGAAATGGGTTCCGAAGCAGCTGATACTGGATATGGATGCCGAAAAGATTCAATTCCCCCATGAATATCTTCTTGAAGCTGGAAGGAGAAATCTGCTGGGGATAAGGATTGCGAAACAATACGGCGGTCGGGGTCTTTCCTGGGTCGATGACGGGATAGTTGCCGAAGAGATAGGTGTTGCAAGCTATTCTCTGGCCTGTCTGTGGGGCGTTGGCGCCGACATTGTGGCTGAGGCGATATGTGAATACGGCAGCGAAAAGCTTAAACAGGAAATTGTTGTCCCGCTGCTTGCCGGAAAAGTCTATGCAGCCGAGGGTCTTACCGAACCAAGAGGAGGTTCCGACTTCTTCGGTGCGACCACCAAAGCCGTAAAAGACGGAAACGGTTACAGGCTCACAGGCCAGAAGAGATTCATCGTAGGCGGCGAGGGTGCGGATTATTTCCTCATATATGCCAAGACGGACGAGGCTGCTCCTGCGCACAAGTCGCTTACCGCATTCATCGTGCCCAGGACCGAAGGACTCGAGACGAAATACATATACGGTCTTATGGGAGTGCGCGGAGGCGGCGCGGCAAGGCTTGTACTCAAGGATGTCTATGTGCCCGAAGAGAACATACTGGGAGGGCTCAACAACGGCTTCGAGGTTTTTCAGCGCATGATGATCCCTGAGCGTCTCGGCACGGCGTCCATGACAATAGGCAGTGTCCGTCCGGCGGTCGAGATCGCCACGAAATATACCAGCAAAAGAAAGGCCTTCGGGTTCGCCATACAGAACTTCCAGGCGGTCGGCTTCAAGGTGGCCGATGCGGTCATGCTGCTCGATGCGGCACGTTCAATGTGCTACTCGACCTCGCTTGCGATAGATTCCGGCAAAGTGACACCTGGCCGTGCAAGGCGCATGGTATCGCAGTCCAAGAAGTTCGTGACCGAAAGCTGCTGGGAGGCCGTTAACAACGCCATGCAGGTCATGGGCGGCATAGGCTATACCAATGTATATCCGATCGAGAGGATGCTAAGGGACATGAGACTCTCGATGATATGGGTCGGCACGAACGAGATCATGCAGTACATAATTCAGACCGAGTGGTACAAGGAGTACTGGAAATCAGTGTCCAAGGTTGACCAGCGCGATGTGGAGGCTGACGCTTTAAATGCGGATGCAGAAGAGGAAAAAGTCTACGAATAACCTCACGTGTCCGTGTCAGGCCTTGAACCTTGACAAAATATTCTCGACTTAACTTATGAGTTTCCTGTTTTTGCCCGGTTCTTATGAGAAGCCGGAGTGCAGCGTGCTCCTGCCGTATAATGCATGCCGCCGAACAATTCGCCGATTCCCCGGTTGCAAAGCCCGGAATATCTCATCACAAGATATATCGTCGTATTCCTGTGAACATCTTTCGTCTTCAACTCGTCAGGAGTCATCAAAAACCTAGTGTCCAGCAGGTTCCTTCTAAAGATTTCCATTCATATCGAGCTTGATTACATAGAACATGTTTGTACTGCCATCTCTGCTCGTTTTTCTTCCGGCTGCGATGAAGCCTCCGTCAGAGGTCTGACTGATGGATTCAATAGAATAATTGTCAATCGTATCTCCGTAATATCTGCTCCATTCAAAATCGCCTGCAGAGTCAATTTTACTCACCCATGCATCACTTGCGAATTCTTTGATCGGGAATAATCCGCAAAAAATCTTCCATCTGCAGATCCCGGCTATGCAATCATATATTGGTAAGCAGAAGTAACCTTCTATTGGGAAAAGCCTTGACGATCCTCCGATTATATAACCACCATCGTTTGCATGCTTTATCGTATGCAACGAATCTGAACGGTTTATCGGGTTTGTGATACCCTTGAATTCCCACTGTGTATCGCCTTTCTGGTCAAATTTTGTCGTTAGCTTACCTGAATAAATCAAAAAACCCCCATGATCTGCAGGTATAATACTGTCATTACAAAATCCACTGCAATATTTATTGTCTTTTTCCCATACAAAATTACCAGAAGAATCATATCTTTTTAAGTTTATGCCATAGTATTCGCCAAACACGACATTAAAGCCACCATCATCAGTTTCTATTACTTCGGTTGGGTAACCAAATGATTCAAAATTTATTTCCCATGATATCATCAAGTCATCATCGAGCTTTATCAGTACTAGCCCAACAGGCAGTTTGTTGGCATATAGGAGATAGCCACCGTCAGTAACTTTTTTAAATGATATGAGTTTAGACTCGACATTTTTGATATAATATTGAGACCATTCGACATTCCCTAATTTGTCCAGTTTTATTGCGATGACGTTTTCTTCATAATCACTATAACCAACCTCGATCGACTGTGTCAAAACAACCGCGAATCCGCCGTTCTTTGCCTGGGCTATCGAGATTTTTGGTTTGTTATAGTCATAGAAATTATCCAGTTTCCTATCCCACAGTCTGTTCCCTGCGCTGTCCAGCCTTAGTATGGTCAGCCTGCTGTCGGTGATGCCAGCGACCACATATCCTCCATCGTCTGTCTGTAAAACGGTGTTAGATGAGTATGAAATGTTGGAACTGCCCACGTCATAGGTTTTCTCCCAGGTGATAGATTTTACAAGGACCTTCCATGAATGCCGGTCGCTGCCGGCAATCACTCTAACCTCATGCTCGCCTGTATCGGACTCGTCCGGTGTATATTCATAGCTATTCCCGGTGCCGTTCTGCCGTATACCGTCGAGTAACCATTCATACTCCTGGTAGACGGGGGAGGTTTTGATGGTGAACACCTGTGTTTCACCTGGCCTGACGGCAACTACAGAATCTTTTGGGGAAAAGCTTGTGATGCAGCCCGATAATGACGCAGCAAAAATAATGAACATGTAGAAAAAACAGTTGATTTTCTTAATCTCC
Source organism: Desulfomonilia bacterium (assembly GCA_036567785.1). Taxonomy (NCBI): domain Bacteria; kingdom Pseudomonadati; phylum Thermodesulfobacteriota; class Desulfomonilia; species Desulfomonilia bacterium. Next base: position 112,945 of record DATCTV010000037.1, read on the forward strand.
ATCGGAATCCCCCCCTAATACAAAATAAATTAAGATTTAATTATATAACAAGCATGAAGGCCGGTCAATTCTTAGGTAACGTCATATCCGCCCCCTATGATATTTTTAGGAACGATAGTAAAGAGTTGATAATTACTTGATTTTTAAAGACCTGATAATCTAGTGTCTATGGACATTATGAGCGTGCCTTGTTAGATGTATTCCCATGAAGAAAGGATATTCAATAAGGCCTTTTTCCGGGACGAATCCGGATCTCAGGCTCCTTGCCGAGCAGGCGTTCTCAAGGGCAGCGGGTGCACCTCTCATACAGGGAAACAGCGTTAGCATTCTGAAGGATGCAGCCGAAAATTATCCGGCCTGGCTTGAAGCCATGCACGGGGCCAGGAAAAGCATCCATTTCGAGACCTACATCATCTATGACGACGATATCGGCAGCGAGTTTGCCGAGGTTATGGCGGCAAAGGCGAGAGAAGGAGTCATGGTCAGGTTTATCTATGACTGGATGGGTGCTCTCGGCAGGACATCCGGACGTTTTATGAAAAAACTCAAGGCTGCAGGGGTGGAGGTGCGCTGCTTCAACGCGCCCCGCATTGACCGTCCGCTCAACTGGCTCAGCAGGGACCACCGTAAAATGATAGCGATAGACGGCAGTATCGGCTTTGTCTCGGGCCTTTGTGTGGGGCGTCCATGGGCAGGGTATCCGGAAAAGGGGATTGAACCGTGGCGTGATACCGGGGTCATGATTAAGGGGCCGGCTGTTGCGGATATAGAAAAGGCTTTTGCAGACGTTTGGGCAACAATGGGTCCGGGATTGCCCGAAGAAGAGATCCCTCAAGCAGGCGCCCTTCACCCGGAAGGAGACGTGATGCTGCGTGTTGTGGCGAGTGTCCCTAATATTGCAGGGCTGTTCCGGATGGATCAGCTCATAGCAGCTACTGCACGAAGATCTCTTTGGCTTACTGATGCGTACTTTGTCGGGCTTACCCCGTATGTTCAGGCGCTTATGGCATCGGCAAGAGACGGCGTCGATGTAAGGCTCCTTGTCCCGGGTACGACCGACATTCCCGTATTGAGGGCGGTTTCAAGGGCCGGATACCAGCCGCTTCTAACATCAGGGGTGAGGATATTCGAATGGAACGGCCCGATGCTCCATGCGAAAACTGCGGTATCGGACAGTAGATGGGCAAGGATAGGCTCGAGCAACCTGAACATTTCAAGCTGGCTCGGGAATTATGAACTCGACGTGGCCATCGAGGATGAAAATCTGGCCCTTGTCATGGAACGTATGTATCTCGAGGACCTGACGCATTCAACAGAGATCGTTCTGGACAAACGCCATGCAGCAAGACCCAGCGTGAAAAGGCCCAGAAAAGACCATCCGGCAAAGGGGGGAAGAAAGGGAAACCTGGGCCGTGCCGGGGTCGGCGTCATCCGGGCAGGCCGGGTGGTGGAAGCGGCCATTACAAGCCGCAGGATCCTGGATCCGGCGGATGCGAAGATCATGTTCAGTGCGGGGATTATACTGCTGGCGCTTGCAGCACTTGCAATATTATGGCCGCGAGTTCTGGCTGTTCCGTTTGCACTCTTGAGCATATGGTTTGCTCTGGTTCTTTTTTTAAGGGCGTTCAGAATCCGCGTAAAACACCGCAAAAATATCCCGCCTCCACATTCCGATGATTGATGAATGTCATATGATCCTTATCCCCGACGGATTCATGCGGGGATAAAATCGCTGAACTTTTGATTTTGAGCTTTTCTTGCCGCAGTCTTTTGTTACCAGGACAGGCGCAGGCTAAAACCGCCGTTCATGGTCAGGCGTGACCCTTCATCCACCGATCCGTTATAGGTTTCAGTTACCGAGAAGCTGCTGAACGCACAGTTGAATCCGATATTATTATCGGTTTTGCTGAAGTCGGTCAGGTATATGGTTCCATTGAAAAGGGCATCATGGTCACCCTCAGGGATATCCTCCCACCAGTTCGTGAATAAGCATGTAAAGCTGTCCCGTTGCCCCATGATGCCGTCGCCTGATGAATCGATCCAGTTTATGACAAGTTTTCCCGGCGTGCCGGTACCGGGGGGAAATGCCGTGCCGTCAATAGTAACCTTCTTATTGAGCGCAATGTCAGCGGCATTGTCATAAATGAGTTTCATGCTTCTGTATTCAATGCCCATAAGCTCATAATAGTACATCCATACCGAATAGCCGATCCAGCTGAAAAGCTGGTATGCGGGTGGATCATCCAGGTCGCCTATGCCGTCAAGCTCATTCCAGGTCAGGTTTACAGGCATGTCATCAATCGGATTCTCGCTTAAGTAAGCTGTGATGGTTACGCCCGTATCAGTGATTTCCATAATTATGCTGTCGAAGCCAAGCGATTCAAAATTCTGTCCGATAAATGTGATTTTCCAGGCACCTTGAGTGGGGAACTCGCCCTTGTTCATATGAATTTCATCAAGGACAGTGACACGGCATGTGTTTACATATGAATTGTAGTCTTTCCAGAGCGTATTGCTCTGCACGGTTACGCTTCTGTTCTGTTCCACTGTGATATGGTTTGTCGTGGTGTCATAAACACCCTGCAGATCAGCCCAGACGTTAGTTAATCCGGTTTGGCCGCTGCTGATCTGAAGATACTGTTCATTATCATTATTCGATATTATATATGTGATAGGTCCTTCGGGGATCAGACTTTCTGAGCTGCCGCCCCCGCCACCGCCACCACACCCGGCTCCAACTATGGAGAAAAATATGAGAAACAAGGAAAAAACAAGACCTGTATAAGCATTCGGTTTCATCTGTGCACGCTCCTTTAATATGATAACGATAATAATAATGAAAGAAGCTATGTCAAGAAATAACACGACCTCATATACGGGTCTTAAAAAAGCTCTTTTTAGAAATGCCGCACTTCAGATATCTTCCGGGCATCCGAGCTGCGAGGAAATCTGTCTTGATGTAAGCCTCACGGCGGCTATTATATCCGTTTTCCTCTGCTCTATGTTCCGGGGATTGCCTGAAATGGTAAATGCCGCGATCAGCGTTCCGTCATGGTTGAAGATGGGGCCGCCTATTCCGGCCAGTCCGTTTATGGATTCCTGCCTGTCGTAGCTTATTCCGTCTCTTTTTACCTGTTCGAGTTCCTCAAGGAAGGCCTTTTTTGTCCTGATCGTATTCGGGGTGAAGACATCAAAAGAGTAATCCTTTAATATTTCGTCGCGCTTTGTGCTGTCCATATGTGCATAGAGCATCTTGCCGATGCATGTGCTGTGGGCCGGAATAACCGATCCAGCTTCAGGGAACACCATGTAACGGTTTTCCGGTTCTGTTCTTAATATGATTGTAACCTTTTCGCCTACAAGCACGCCTACGTTCACCGGCTCCATGAACTGAAAGCATAACCTCTCAAGCCAGGCCCTGCCTAGTGTGACCACATCCATGCTAGTGGCGCATCTCATGCCCAGCTGAAAAATCTGAGGCCCGAGCCTGTATTTTCCGCTCATGTGATCCTTTTCAAGAAAACCGAGGGCATCGAGAGTGACGACAATGCTTGATACGGTCGTCTTGGCAAGGCCGAGGCGTTTTGAAAAATCGGTTATACCTATCGGCTTCTTTTCGCTCAGGAAGAGCTCTAGTATATCGGAAGCCCTTTTTATGGATTGAATAAGCCTTTTCTCACCCATGATCTATCCCCTTCTATTTTTTCATTGACTATGAAATTCATATAACATAAATTAATGGAACATGATACGATAATATCGTACAAAATGAAATTATCAAGAAGAAAACATTTAAGGAGGTTTCATGAAGGCGCTCAATTTAAAATCGCTGATTCGCAAATATCTCTGGTTCGTAAATTTCGGGACCATGATAAAAACGAGCATGTGGTGGCTGTGGTTCCGCCGCAACCGTGTCTTTTTCATATTCGAAGACCGTGAATATACCTATGGAGAGGTTTATCAGCGCTCGCTCGATTTTGCACGATTCTTCGCCTCTGAGCGGGCAAGGCGTGTTGCCGAAGGAAAGATACCCGCAGAAGGCCGCCTAAGTGTAGGCATATATGTGGACAACGTGCCCGAATTCGTTTTCGCAGCACTCGGCGCCGGGCTCAGCAACTCCATACTGTTCGCCATCAATACCGGCTTCAGGGGCGAAACGCTTGCAAACGTAATAGCCCAGGCAGACATTTCCATTCTCATCATCAACCCCAGTACCATAGTAGAAGCCGAGCGGGTTAAGGGAGAAACAGGGATAGCCGATGAGAATATTCTCTATATCGGCCACAGAACTGAGATCGAGGGCAAGTCCTACAGGGTGCTCAACGATGCGGTAAACGAGGCGACCGTAAAAAACGTTAAATACACGGTTCCCAGGGTCGATAATTTCAGCCCGGTCATTGTCATTTATACATCAGGAACGACAGGCCTGCCCAAGGGTGTGCCATGCACCCACATAAAGCTGTTCGGTGCAGGTTTCGTGGTGGAGGCGGCCGTACGGCTTACAAAAAAGGACAGGGGCTACATATCAATGCCGCTCTTTCATTCGAATGCATGGTACATAGGCATACTCCCCCAGCTTATCGTTGGCGGCAGTTTTGTATTGAAGCGCAAATTCAGCGCGAGCGCCTTCGAGGAGGACATGCTTAAATACGGCGTGACCTTCCTCAATTACGTGGGTCAGCCGCTACACTACATCATCGATGCGCTTGAGAGGAAATACGGAAACGGCGAGGCTGTGGAAAAGGCGCTTGCAAATCATCCTCAGAACAGGTTCAGGGTTGCCTACGGAAACGGGGCCTCGATCGTGGACCGCATAAAGTTCACGAAATATCTGGGAATGCAGCATGTCTTCGAGATTTACGGTTCGACGGAAGCGGTCATAACCACGGCCAACCGGCCCGGTGACCCTATTGAGACCGTGGGAAGGGTCCAGAAGTCAGTAGTCATACTGGACGAGAACGGCAAGGAATGTCCTCCGGGTATTGTGGATGCGAACGGCAAACTCATCAACTATGACGAGGCGGTCGGCGAAATATGCCGCATCGTGGGCGACAACAACCTCAGGTTCGAGGGCTATTTCGGCAATGCGAACGCGACCAGTCAGAAATTCAGAGACGGCATATTCCATTCCGGCGACCTCGGACATATAAGGATTGTCAAGGGCAAAAGATATCTATTTTTCAACGGCAGAACGGACGACTGGATCAGGAAGGACGGTGAGAACTTCTCAGCCGAAAATGTGCTCAAGTATGCTCAGGACATACCCGGAGTGGATGTGGCCATTGCATACGGAGCCCCCTGCGACGTATCAGACGAAAAGGTCATGATCGCCGTGCAGATGAAAGATGGTTGCGAGTTCAATCCGGACGAGACATATGCGTGGCTTGTCAGGCAGCAGAAGGAAGGCGGCATGGATCCCAAGTGGATGCCTGATTTCATAAGAATTATCGACAGTTTTCCCATGACCAATACCAACAAGATTGTTGTCAAGCCATACAAGAAGGAGAATTACAACCTGGGCAGCGATCCTGCAATGAAGGTTTTTTACCGTGAGAAGGGAGACACTACCTTCCACCCCATGACGAAGGAGAAATTCCAGTCGATCAGGGAATGCTTCATTAAGAACGGCAGGGAATCGCTTTTAGGATAGATTGGATTCTGTTTATCCTATCCGTACCCCTGCACCATCGATTTGTGCAGGGGTCGTTAAACAATTCAGGCCTCGTTTTATCAGATCTCAAATATGACCTTGATGACGTGCCCGGGTTTTTCAAGGGCCAGCCTGAAGGCTGACTTGTAGTCATCCAGTTTGAAGCGGTGAGTTATAAAGCCGTCCAGTGATATGCGCTTCTCCGTGATCATCTCAATGGCCATCTCAAAGCTTGATAGGCTGCGACCCTGCCGGTTTTCCATGCCGTGCGAGTTTACGCCCATCATGGTAAGCTCCTGGTTCCAGAGTGGCGTATGGTCGAAGCTGATCGGGCTGAGCTGGTTTCCTATCATCACATAGGTTCCGTGCGCCTTGAGCCATCTGAGGGAATCGTGCACGATTGTGTTATAGCCCACACAGTCATAGATCAGATCGAATCCGCCCAGCATGGTCGTATTCTTAAGAGGCCCCCTGTAGACTTTGCCACCTGTAACGCGGGCCGCAGCCTCATAGGGGTCTCCCTCCAGGATCTCATTGGCTCCCAGCTTCAGGGCAAGCTCCTTTTTGAAAGGTATGCGTTCGAGCACATAAATAAAGCAGCCCGGACTGAAAGCCCGCGCAAACTGTATGACATTGAGACCGATGGTGCCTGCGCCTATGACGAGGACTTTTTCACCCTCTGCTGGCGGCCTCCTGAGAACGGCGTGGAGCGAGACTGATACGGGTTCGATAAGTACGGCCTCTTCGTCGGCAATGGTATCAGGAACCTTCATCATCTGGCTTTCATGTGCGATGAACTGGTCACCGAAACCTGCGCCCGTATTGGACGGCATTTTCTTCTCCGAGAAATTCTCGCACAGTGGGTAGTTGCCCTCGGCGCACGGCCCGCATGGCGGGTTTATGCCCAGCATTGAGCAGCATGGCAGGTATCGCTGCATGGTCACCCTGTCGCCTGTTTTAAGATGTTTTACAGCGCTGCCGGTTTCTGTAACTATCCCGATGAGCTCATGCCCCATGAATGCGCGCGGTACGCCGGGCAGGGCCGCAATCGATATGGAGGGGCTCGCCTTGACAAAGAACAGCGAAAGGTCCGCCCCGCATATACCTGCAAGCACGGGCTTTACGCGTACCCAGTCAGACCCGGGCAGGGCCGGGTCGGGCAATGTGCCGTATCGAACAGGTGAAAGGCGGGAGAAGAAGACTTGAGGGAACAAGCCGCCCAGGGCCTTTGTGGCAAGTATGCGCGGAATGCTTACATCGAAATAGATGGATTTCATAAAGTCCTCCTTAAGCAGTTGTATGCTAACGGTAGTCTATGAGACTGTCTATCCTGCCCATCAGGTCGCCGACTGCAGCATTAATATCACTGATACGAACCGTGACCGCTTTATTAGGGCAGACCGTCGCGCACCGGCCGCATCCCTTGCATGTAGAAGCATTATGTACGGCAATGCCGTTTTCGATCGTTACCGCATCCATGAAACACTCCGCCGCGCAGGTGCCGCAGCCTGTACAGAGCTTGCTGTCCACGACGATGTCAACGCCCTTGAGCATAACGAGCGATTTTGCAGCTTCGGGCGGGAAGTATTTGCCCGAGTTGAGTATGGTGCAGCAGCAGCGGCAGCAGTAGCAGACTGTCAGGAGCTTGCCCCGGTCACGCACGCCCCAGATGAAATTGTCCACTTTGACGCGTCCGGTCATGGGTATGAGCCCGTCGGCAACGAGCTTGCGGTGATGCGCGATCGCCTCGTCAACGGGGATATGGCGCGCTATCCTCGAGTCTATCTCGCGTGTGCCGTCGCCCATGAGCAGGCAACCGTATTCAACGGGATGCTCCCTGCACTGCTTTGCGTCCCTGCACGTACAGCGGTTTATTATTACTCGGTGCGATGAGCGTTTGATCAATTCTTCGACTATTGCTCCGGGAAGCGGTGAATTCGTTGAGTCCTCAACCGTGGCATTGATCGGTATATATGAAATGTTGAGGTTTTTTTTCGAAAACATGGGAACGGTAATGCGTGCAATAAAACCGCCCACAACCGGCCACTTTGTTGCCTGTGCGCTGATCCATGTGATCGGCCAGATCTTTGCAAGAAAATAAAGCCACCATTCAGGTCTGCGTGACATAAAAACCTCCTATTGTGTTCAGCGCCGTCTCTTTATTGGAACGCCCTTTTCAATATTTGATGACTCCGGATCGCTGTTTAGTGGCGGCACTCCCAGAATCGAGCTCAGGTTTGCTGCAGCCTTCATTACGGCAGCAAGTTCCTCTGAACTGTAATCCTTCACACCGGACAGGATTGTTTCATACGAGTGGTCTTCGGATGCCTTCATCAGCTTAAGACCTGACTCGTTAAGTTCGACCAGTATATTGCGCTTGTCCGCCGGGTCTTTGCTTCGGCTTACGAGCTTTCGTCTCTCAAGGCGGTCCACGGCGCGGCTCGCCGTGCTTATATGAACGCTCAGCTCCCGTGCAATATCGCTCATGCGCACAGGGGAGGAACGGCGCAGATAGTAAAGAAGATATGAATCCTGATAGGTCATGCCGAAGAGCTTTATCTTCTGCTGGTCGAACTGATAGACTGCGGCCATGGCATTATAGAGTATTTCATCGACCTTCTTGCGCGGAAACGAATCGATCAGCCCTTTTTTCATGAAAATCGAGTTTAGCAAATTATTTGCGCATGTGCAAATAATTCGAACCTGCGGCCCGTTGCCTTATTGATTGAAATAAGACTTTAACCTATGCTTCTGGCAGCGGGGCGGCTTTTCATCAGAAGACCGATCAGCCCTGAGACGAAAGGCAGCATAAACGTAACGCTCAACGCGGTATGCATTCCCCATGTGTCAGCGATATGGCCTAAGATTATCACTGCAAGCCCGCCTATGCCGCCTGCAAACCCCATCGAGAGTCCGGCTGCGAACGCCTTGTTGTCCGGGATCGCCTCCTGCGCGGCAACTACTGTTACGGAAATGCTTGAAAGGAGTGCAGCGCCTGAGAGCATCATGAACACGATCCTCAGGGTGCCCTCAGTTGAGAAAAAGGCGAACAACAGAGGGGTTGATATCATCAGCGATGATACGATAAGCGGCTTGCGTCCGTAATTATCGGACAGATAGCCTCCGAGTATGCCTCCGAACACGCCTGAGAAGAGCATGATCGTGACCATGTATCCTATGGTCACATTCGTGTAGCCATTCGATTTGAAATAAAGCGGAAGAAAGGTTAAGAGCCCGACGAATGCTAGCGACCTTATGGCGATTACGCTTATTATTGCTGCAAGTTCGCGTGCGGCGCGCCATATTGAGCGGAACACCTCGGAGAGCGCAAGCGTACTGGGCGCAATGACTCTGTCTTTCGGCGTGAGGAAGATCAGAAGCAGCGAGACGAGGATCCCGGGAATTATGATAAATGGCGTGACGCCGAGCCCGAAGGCCTGGAAAAGAGGTATGAATAGCAGCGGGGCGAGCGCAAAGCCTATGTTTCCGAACGCCACGAACCCCGAGAGTATAAGGGCCTTTCGGTTTCCGCTCAGAATATTGACCATTGTGGATGCCTGCGGGTGGAAGGCGGCAGTCCCGAGTCCGGCAAGGGTTGCAAGACTTATAAGTGCGGTGTAGCTCTTGACCACGCCTGTCATGCTCAGCATTACGGACATCCATAGAGTGCCTACGTAAACGAGCCAGCGCTTGCCCTTGCGGTCCAGGAAAAAGCCGAAGAACGGCTGGGCTATGGAGGATGATATTGTGAAGGCGGAGATCAGGGCTGCCGCCCTTGTTGCAGTGAAATCAGGCCTTGCAACGACCAGAAACAAGAGCATCTGTGGCAGATAGTTGCTGTACAGGTCGTTCAGCATGTGAGCGAGCGACAGCACGCCTATCGTCGTATATTTTCTATAAAGGCTTTTCATCGGATTGCCCCAAATAAAGTCCGGACCTGTCATGCCGGCCCTCTGACCGGCATGATATACCCGGATGTTTCAATGATTTCTAGTCCCCTATTATCTTCACCAGCACACGCTTTCTGCGCATCCCGTCAAATTCACCGTAGAATATCTGCTCCCACGGCCCGAAGTCGAGCCTGCCGTTCGTGACCGCCACTACCACCTCCCGTCCCATGACCTGGCGCTTGAGATGGGCGTCGCCGTTGTCCTCACCCGTCCTGTTGTGTTGGTAGAAGCTTACCGGCTCATGCGGCGCAAGCCTTTCGAGCCAGTTCCTGTAATCAGAATGAAGTCCGCTCTCGTCATCGTTTATGAATACCGAGGCGGTTATATGCATCGCATTCACCAAACAGAGTCCTTCAGTGATGCCGCTTTCCCTGAGCGCATCTTCAACGTCCGGCGTTATGTTTATGAACTCAACCCTTTTAGATATATTGAACCACAATTCTTTTCTGAATGATTTCATTCCCATCTCCTTTTCTCTCATTCGGGAATCTCAGGGACAGGCATGACAAAAACACCGCGGCCGTTCATTTTCAGGCTTCTTCCTTTCATCCCGAACTCGGTGATGTAAAGGAAATCGGGTCGGAAGCCTGGCCCTTTGCCGAACTTGCAGGATGACGGGGCTTTCAGGTCACCAGTCCGATATCCTGCCGTCACCAGTCCGTCCTTTACGCTGATTATCGCCATTTCTGAATTAAAGCACAGCCAGACGGTTCCGTCTGCTGCTGTGTCGAGGTCGTCGAAAATCTGAAGTTTTCCCGGTGAATAGAGGACCTTCTTTTCTCTGGTCTTCATGTCGACGGCCATGAGCACGCCGTTAAGATTGGTCACATACAGCTTCGATTCATCCGGGGAAAAGGCGAGGCCGTTGGTTATGCCGCCGGTCTCGATAAAGACCTCGGGGTTGATAAAGCTGTTGTCATCGCCAATTTTTGCACGCAGCACGCATCCTTTGGGATTGAAGAAGGACAGGTTGGAAGACGCGATGTACAGATAACCGCTCCTGTCCTGCGCCATTCCGTTCAGGCCCTGTACCGGTGACGAGATAGGGGTCACGCTTGTGAAGTCCATGCTGATCCGGCAGATTCTGCTTATGCCTTTCTCATCCATGACGCCCGCATAAAGCATGCCGTCAGGACCGGCCTCAACATCGAGGCACATCTTTCCTATCTTCTTTTTATCTGCAATTTTGCCCCTGAACGGGTCATCTGTGGGAACCACGCGGTATATCATCCCGTCGAGGCCCGTTACGAACATGTTGCCCGCACCGTCAAATGTGAGGTTTTCGACCCCGTTCATGCCTGATACATAAGGCCCTGCCCAGGGCTTGTCCTGGCCTGTGTGAATTATCTTCAACCCGCTCGAACATGCCGTCAGACAGAAGAGGAGAAGAAGACTGATTATTGAAATCCTGATTCTCATTTTTCACCGCCTGAAGATTTTATAATGGGATTGTATTCATAACAGGCTGCTTCTACAAACAAATATTTTCCCATTTCAGGAAGGGCCTGTACAAAAATTACTAGGCTTGCAAGGTACAAACTTCTGTTGATTTTCCGCCCATGTCAGGCAGATCGATCTCGGATACTCTCAACGGGCCGTTAAGGAACCTGACGAAGGCATCTGCCGTCACTCCATATTTAAAGGCTGTTCCAAGATCATTTGAAAAGGCTTGCGGCACCCGTTATCTCGATTCTGGCGGATCCGCTGAAATCAACACGCAGGAGCTTGGATTCACTGTCATAGGTGAAGCCTGACCCCTCGGTCAGAATCTCGCCGTTCCGTACGACCGTTTTGCAGCCGTTTACATAAATATCCGCCGTTCCGGGCATCGATGTTTCGCCTATTTCAATCGTTATGACGCCGTCTTCGTTCGATGAGTTGATTCTGCAAACGCTTTCACCGGTGTAATAATCAAAAGAAGAGATACCTGAGGCGGCAGGGAAGAATTCGATCCTGATGCGGGGTTCCCAATCCGGCGTCCAGGTGTTATTGGCCTTGAGTATGTCCCCTCTCGGTATTATCGCACCTTCTTTGGCAAAGACGGGGATGACGCCGATGGGCGCGTCCGCCTTTACGAACGACCTGCCTTCATATATCGATGACCGGTCGTTGTAATCTATCCACCTGCCTTCGGGAAGGTAGACATCCCGGCTCCTGAGACCGCATGCCGCCACAGGGGCGACAAGGAGTTCGCTTCCATATAGGTATTCGTCCCATTTGTCATGAACGCTTTCATTTTCCGGGAAGGCGAGTGCCAGTGCCCTCATAACCGGCATGCCTGTTGTTACTGCCTGATGCATCATCGAGCGCGTATAAGGTATGAGGTCGTGGTGAGTGGCGGCAGAGGCCCGGGTTATATCGAGAAGTTCGTCGTCGAAATTGTTGAAAACGGTTTTTTCCCACAAATTGCGGTTGGGTCCGATCATGACTTCCATCAGCGGCGAATAGGCGCTGAATTCAAGCCATCTGGCGAAGAGCTCTTTTGTGAAAATAAGCCCGCCGATATAACCGCCTGTATCCGACCCCCAGAATGGATAATTTATCATGCCGCTTCTAAGACCGTTCTTGATGGATGCCCTAAGGCCTGCGAATGTCACATCCGTGTCGCCGTTCCACAGAACCGAGTAAGTCCTGCACCTGTCATAGGCGCTTCTGGCCAGCATTACTTGATCGCCGCCATTTCTTGCGGCAAGCCCTTCGGCACAGAGTTTGTGGAAATAGTATGTGACCTCGTTCTGTACCGTGAGCGGCATTTCGCCTTCTTCGCCCCTGTCGATTTTATAGCCCTTCACTCCCATGTTTACTAAGATATCCAGTTTCGATCTGAACCAGTCATAGACCTCTGGCTTTCTTACATCCGCGGCCGGCCATGGTTCGCCGTATCCGTCGAACAGCCATCCGAGCGGTTCAGCCTCCTCATTCAGTCCATTCAGGCAGCGGTTGGTTACCCAGAGAAGGAGGTTGTAGCCGTCTGCGCGAAGGCTCGAAATCATTCCGGAAGGATCAGGGAACGAGGAATCGAAATCCATATTTCCCCAGCCCATTTCGCCGGTGCCATAGGGCCTGTCTATCCAGATGGCGGAAGCGTGGATCCTGTTCTCCCTCAGATTCGATGCGGTGCTGAGCACGCTGTCCTGTGCATTTGCAAGGCCTCTGTCAAAAAGTCCCGGATGGTCGTCGTCCCGCCACCAGAAGGAACCGAAGGCCCACAGCGGAGGCATGACGGAAGGCCCTGCAATTTCATTGTAGGTTCTCAGCATGTCTGCGTATCCGGGACCGTAGATGATGTGATACTTGAGCTCAGGTGCGTCGAACGAGAACGATGTTCTGCCGAGCTGTGCGAGAGTGAAATGCCCCTTTGCAAATGTCTCGGCATATACAGCGTATTTTTTTGAGGTCATGTAAAACGGTGCGCGGCCGTTGCTGAAATTGACATTTTGCTTGTCCCTAACGCCCAGCATGTCCGCGCTGACGCCTCGGTTGTCTAGTCCTCCTCCGAACGCGTATTCCCACAGTCCGTAATAATGCTCGCCCATATCTGCGAATGTCTGCGTGATGCGGCTGGCATCATGAGCTTTTATCATTATTTCAATGCGGTCCGGCGTCACGAAATCAAACCTTATAGTGGCGATTTGCGAGCCGTCCGCTGAAAGGCCGGTTTCCAGGAAATCTATGCCGGTATTCAGATTGACGACGTCGGAAGCGGCGATCGATTTCTGAAACAGGAATGCGCTCTGCGTGTTTCTGAGAATCAGTTCGCCGCTCGCCTTCTCCGTTATCTCATAGGAGAACGGGCCTGAAAAAACGTCCAGCCTCAATTTGTCGCTCTCGATAGTCCCTGCAAGCTGGCCTTTCCTGCATCCCTGGATGGAAAAAAGAAGAGCGGAAATAATCAGAATTGCAAATATAAAGTATTTTCTCATATTAATTCTCCCCATAATAAATGCAGCAACGGCATATTATCCATACAATGGCCCGTGAGTTCAAGGCTTTTATCGGTTGTGGCCCGCTCCCGGAATCAACAAGGGCTTCTGGCTTTTTCATTAAACTTCTGCATTTTGCAAATTGACTTGACTTATAAAAATTATAGGGGTTATTTATTGTCATCTGGTAATACCAGTTGCCAGCATGTCATAAATCAAAAAGGAGAGAATCATGTCGGATTATAATGTCATTGTGATCGGGGCAGGATGCGGTGGTCTTTCCGCAGGGGCTCAGCTTGCAAAAAACGGGCGCAAGGTGCTTGTCCTTGAGCAGACCGAAAGGATTGGAGGATGCTGCTCCACCTATGAACAGGAAGGATTCAGGTTCGATATCGGCGCATCCATCGTGGAGGCGCCGGATCTGCTCAACAGGGCATTCGGAAGATTAGGGACAACCCTGGAGAAGGAGGTAGACCTGATCGAATGCGATCCGATCTATACGGTCATTCTTCAGGATGGAAGCAGGATAACAATACCTAAATCGATGGCCGGAACCGAAGATGCTATCCGGGCCCACGAACCGGACGACGTTGAAGGCTGGCGTAAATACTCGACACTCATGGACAATTTCAGAAACACCCTGAACGATTTTTTCACAAGCCCGGTCCTGACGCTTTCCGACATGGGAAAAATCATTAAGGATTCGCCCGCCATGCTGAAATACGGTTCGCTGTTCATTTCCAGCTACCAGGATGTTTTGAACAAGTACTTCAAGAACGAAAAGGTCAAGGAATCGATGGCATACCAGACCTTCTTCATCGGCCTGCCGCCGGAACTTGCTCCCGGCATATTTGCTGTCATTCCGTTTCAGGAGCACGACGGTCTTTATTACGTTCGAGGCGGCATGATAGGCATTCCCGAGGCACTCAGGCGCTGCGGGGAAAAGGAAGGCATGGAAGTAAGGCTCAAAACCAAGGTCAAGAAGGTCATCATACGCAACAAACGAGCTGTGGGCGTCAAACTCGAAGACGGCACCGAGATATCCGCGGATGTCGTGGTCTCCGACATAAACGCCAAGACATTGTACCTCGAGATGATCGGCGAAGACCAGCTGCCGTGGCTTGCCCGCATCGGCATAAAGAGCTACGAGACCGCCATTGCGGTGCCGATGCTCTATCTTGGCGTCAACTATACGCCTCCGCTGAATTCCCATCACACGCTGGTTACGGTCCCGATGGAAGAAATGAACGATTTCTGGTGGACAGACTACCGCACCGGCGGATTCACCAGGCGCCAGTTCGCCATCGTCAGCTGGACTTCCCAGTCTGACCCGAAACTTGCACCCAAAGGAAAACATGTGCTCATCCTGACGCTTCCGCCTTCGTTGAGAACATGCGGAAACAGGTCCTGGGACGAGGCCAAACCGGAAATGATAGAAAAATACATTGATTATTATTCAAAGCGTGCCATACCCGGGTTGAAAGAACATGTGGACGTGGCTGAGCTGGCAACTCCCCTCGACTTCGAACGCAGGCTCGGCACCCCTGACGGCGCCATATACGCCCTCAGGCAGGATATGCTGAATGAAACGGTGCTGCGGCCGGCTGCGAAATCGAAATCTCTCGAGGGCCTTTATCTGGTCGGCGCGTCAACACATCCCGGAGGCGGTGTACCGACGACTATCGCTTCAGGAATAATAGCAACTGATCTGATTGAAAAATACGAGAAAAAATAGTGTTGAGTGGTCAGAGGTGAGTTAAAATCTAAAAAGCAATCATACTAAAAAAGGAGATAGCGGATGAAAAAGATTATATATCTGGGCATTATCGGTGCAGGAGTTTACGTATATTCGACCCTCACGGAATCCAAGAAACGATTCATAAAGGATCTCGTCAGACAGGTGCCGTATCTTGTTCCCCGCTATTTCGTATAAGGCGGGTACGCTATGGCAGACTATGATGTAATCGTGATTGGCGCGGGCAACGGCGGCGTATCTTCAGGTGCATTGCTTGCAAAACAGGGCAGGAAGGTTCTGGTTCTCGAACAGGGCAGGAGTATAGGCGGCTGCTGCTCATCATTTAAAAAGGAAGGCTATACCTTTGACGTGGGTGCCTCGATTGTCGAGGTTATAAAACCAATTGAATTGGCCTTTGCGAAGCTCGGCACTACGTTTCAAAGAGAGGTTGACCTTATAGAATGTGATCCTGTCATGACCATCATCGACCGTGACGGCAGCAGGATTACCTATCCCCGTTCAATCGAGAAGACGGCTGAGACTATATCGGCAATTTCTCCATCGGACGGCAAACGCTGGCGCCAGTTTGTCAGGCTGATGAGCGAATTCACCGATGTGGCGCTGAACGCATTCTTTACCGAGCCTGCCGATTCTCTCTCGGACATGGCGAAGATGTTCGCCAAGGACCCGAGATTTTTCAAGTTCATTCCCCTGTTCATGAAGAGCTATCAGGACATTATGGAGAAATATTTCAAGGATGAGCGGATCCTCAAGACAATGGGATATCAGTCTCTATATTTCGGCCACCCGCCTGCCATGATACCTGGCATGTTCGCGCTTATCCCATATACCGAGCATATGGGCGTCTATTATCCAAGGGGCGGCATGATACAGATACCGGAGGCCTTCAGGCGCTGCGGCGAAAAGCTGGGCATGAATGTAAGGCTGAATACGCTCGTAAAGAAAGTTCTTGTCAGGAACAGGAAGGTCGAGGGAGTCATGCTTTCCGACGGGACTGAAATCACTTCAAACCTGGTGGTTTCGAATATCAATGCAAAAACCCTTTACCTCGACCTGATCGGCGAAGAGCACCTGCCGGGTCTGGTGAGAAAGGGTATTAAAAGCTACAAATACTCAAAGGGGGTACCCATGATATATGTGGGGCTGGATTACAAACCGCCGCTCGATTCCCATCACAGCCTCATTGCAGTGACACCTCAGGACGTCAACGACTACTGGTTCAACAACGTCGAAAAAGGGATACTGCCTGAAAACAATTTCGGATTAATCTGCTGGCCCACGCATGCGGACAAATCCCTTGCACCCGAGGGCCATCACGTACTGAACCTTATCCCCGAAGGGTTTTACCGCCTCGACGGTACGAACTGGGATGAGGAAAAACCGCGCTTTGTCGAACGTACGCTTAAGGCTCTGGACAAATTCGCCATCCCGGGCCTGATGGATCATATAAAGGTTATCGAGTGCACCTCGCCGCTCGATTTCGAACGCAAGCTGCTTTTGCCGGAAGGTTCTATCTATGCGCTTCAGCAGGATTTGCCTGCGGCTGCGGCGTTCAGACCCAATGCCCGTTCCAGGGCGATAAAGGGGCTTTACCTGACAGGCTCGTCTGCGCATCCGGGCGGCGGAGTTCCGACAACAATCGCTTCGGGATATATTGCATCTAATCTTATAGAGAAATACGAACAGTAAGGAAGAAAATGAAAGAACTGCTTAAACCGTTAAAGACCGAAAGCCTCAAGGAGGTGTTCATTTCGCGATTCGAGGGACTCATACTCTCAGGCAGATTGTCCATGGGGCAAAAGCTCCCGTCAGAAAGGGAGCTTGCACTTCAGCTCGGCGTAAGCCGTCCCGTCGTGCACGAGGGTCTTGTCGATCTTGCGACAAAAGGCCTGGTATCGATGAAGCCCAGGGCAGGCGCTGTTGTAAACGACTTCAGGCGAGAAGGCTCCATCACGCTTCTCAATTCGCTTCTCAACTATCATCAGGGAAGGATAAGCCCCGAGATTCTTGAGGGCATGATGGAAATGCGCAAGCTAATCGAAATGGAAACCGCAAGGCTTGCGGCTGTCTACCGTACTGATGAGCAGTTATCAGAGCTGATCGAACATGTAAGGAATGAGTCGCGCATAATGCCTTCAGATATTGATGCATTGACCGAAGCGGACTTCAGATTTCATCATCTGATAGCATTGGCCTCATCAAACGTGATATATCCTCTATTCCTCAACTCGCTCAAGGAGGTTTATACAAACCTTTCCGGCGTATTTTTCGGGGGCGGTAGTGTGGCTGAGGTCGTTTTCGATCTGCACGCCCGTATGCTCAAGGCCATCGGGAAAAAGGATGCAGACGCAGCGGTCAAGGTAATGAAGCGAATTCTTGACCACGGTGAGGAGCGGCTTAAGGCCGCCCTTAAGATATAAGGAGGAATTTATGGCAAGTGCAGCGGTTCAGAGCAAATACAGGATCAAAGAGCCTAAAGGCTTATCACCGAGAATCACATGGCTCAGGGATTATTTCTTCAATGGCGTGAACAGGGCCTGGAACAACGAGTACACTGCATGGACCACGGGCGAACCCTGGGATATTCAGTATAATGAGCTCACCTATTACATAGTCCCAGAGACGTTTCCGTTCCTTCAGACCTTCAGGGCCTCGTATAATCAGGTAGCAAGGAAGGTGGCGCTGCCCAATGACTTCTGGAAAATGAGCCTGCCGGAACGCAGGGCCTGGTTCAACAGGGAAGTCGTCGTGAATTATCTGCCTCAGGAGATCCTGCCCGGCGATCTGCTCGCTGGCTCACGCTTCAACATAATCACATCCATGTGTCTGACTGAGGCGCAGAACAAGGCGCGCGATAAAAAAATATTCGGTAAAAACGGCGCACGCGCCCGTATGAAATGGTTCCACGATCACGGCTATGGCAATGCAGGCGCAACATCGGGACACCTTATTCCAGGCTACGAGCGTCTGCTCAAAATCGGATGGAAAGGTGTTAATGCGGATTTGAGAACAAAGTACGACGAGCTTTCTGCTTCAGATAAAAAAGGCAGAAAGGGCGCACAGTTAAGGGCCATGATTATCGCTTCCACAATGGCTCGCGACCTGGCTGCGAAATATTCAGAACTCTGCACGAAGCTTGCCGCTGCCGAAAAGGACTTCAGGCGAAAGAAAGAGCTCAACACCATGGCGCAGAACCTCAAAATAGTCCCGTGGGAACCGCCTCAGGATTTCTGGCAGGCCATGATGGCGCTCTGGCTCAATCACATGCTTGTCATGAGCGACGAGAACTATCCCGGCCCGGGTGTCTCCTTCGGAAATCTTGACAGGATACTGGCCCCCTTCTGGGACAAGTCAATAGCTCATGGCATGGACCGTGAATTCGGCAAGGAGATCATGAAATGCATGTGGGTGCATGCCAATACCGCTTATGACGGAATGATACGCACCGGCGGCAACCAGGGTATAACAGCAGGCTTCGGACAGCTCCTTACACTTTCGGGCATCGGTCCTGACGGCCGGGACATGACCAGCGACATTACCTGGGCCATACTCGAAGTCATAGACGAAATGACGCCCATACTCGAACCAAAGCCCAATGTCAGGCTGCATAGAAACACACCTGAAGAGCTTCTGGACAAGGTCATAGACATGATAGAAACAAGCCAGGGTGCGCCGTTCCTGCTCAATTTCGACGAACGCTCCATGGCCGGAATGATTCTCGAAGGCAAAAAGGCAGGCATTACCCACCTCATCAATGAGACCAACGTAAACGAATATGCGCCGGTCGGCTGTCTCGAGAATACCATGGTAGGCAATGACCGTTCCGGTACGGTTGACAACAACCTCAACCTTCTGAAAGCCGTTGAGCTTACCTTTACTGGCGGCAAAGACCTGCTTCAGTTTACCGACCCTATCACAATGATACCTCAACCCATTACGCAGGACGGCCCCGAAACACCCGACCCCCGCACGTTCAGGACATTCGATGAGTTCTGGGATGCCTTTGTCATCCAGATGAAGTATATCATCGCCAAATGCGTAGAAACCTATGAGCTTTCCGAGGAACTGCGCG
The DNA here is from genome assembly GCA_036567785.1 of Desulfomonilia bacterium. Taxonomy (NCBI): domain Bacteria; kingdom Pseudomonadati; phylum Thermodesulfobacteriota; class Desulfomonilia; species Desulfomonilia bacterium. Next base: position 132,296 of record DATCTV010000037.1, read on the forward strand.
CGAAGTACAACCCTACGCCGTATCTTTCCTGTCTGGTAAAAGGCTGCGCGGAAAAAGGCCTCGATGTGACCCAGGGCGGAGCGGAGATCAACTTTACCACGCTGGAAGCCGTGACCTATGCAACGACGGTCGATTCGCTGCTTGCGGTCAAATATCTGGTTTTTGACAAGAAGGAATGCACTATGGACGAACTCATCAGAGCGCTCAAGGATAACTGGGCGGGCTATGAGGTGCTTCAGGCAAAGGCGAAATACAAGGCACCCAAATACGGACGCGATGACGACGAGGCCGATGCCATGGCCAGAAAGGTCATGGACCTCTGGTGCGGCGAGACCTGGAAATACAAGACAGCTTCGACAGGCCGTCAGTTCCGCCCGGGTATGCTCAGCTGGAACTACTGGGTGGGCGATGGCTATGTCATGGCCGCAAGCGCGGATGGAAGGCCCAAGGGCCAGTTCCTCTCAAACGCGATCTGCCCGTCCAACGGCGCAGATACCAAAGGCCCTACATCGAACACGAACTCTGTCGGCAAGGCTCTCGGCGGCAAATCAGCCGACGGCGACTGGGAAGACTACCTTAATGCCTTGCCCAACGGTGCAAGTCATACGATCACATTCAACCCCTCCGTGCTCAAGGACCCGGAACACAAGGCAAAATTCAAGGCATTCCTGAGGGCCTACGCCGAAAACGGCGGGACCGCACTGCAGATAAACATGCTCGACCCCGATATGCTGAAGGACGCACAGAAACACCCGCAGGACTACCGCCACCTGCTCGTACGCGTCACGGGCTACAACGCCTACTTCACAAGCATTGGCCGCGAATTGCAGAACGAAGTCATCGAACGCCTCAGCCACTGCAAGTTCTAGGGGCAGACAATGCCGACAAAAACTCCACTTCCCCCAACCCCCTCCTGTCCAGGAGGGGGCTATGTGTTGATAATAATTCGCACGTCGTGCGAATTATTATCAACGGGCTGCCCTCTTGCCCTTGAGGGCAAGAGGGGTGGGAGATGGGGTGCAAGGATCGCATCATGACTAAGGGAACGATACTGGAAATTCAGCGCATGTCCACTGAGGACGGGCCCGGAATAAGGACGACGGTATTCATGAAGGGGTGTCCATTGTCGTGTATCTGGTGCCACAATCCGGAGAGCATATCCATGAAGCCTCAGGTGCACTGGGTGGGTTCGCGCTGCATAGGCTGCAATATCTGTATAGATGTCTGTCCCAATGATGCCCTGAAAAAAGGTGTAAAGGGAATTGAAATTGACCGGGGTATCTGTAAAGGATGCGGGACATGCGCGAATGAATGCCCTTCGACCGCTATGGAACTGCTTGGCCACGAGTGGGAAGCGGACAGGCTGGTGGATGAGCTAATAAAGGACAGGGCATTTTTCGAGACCTCTGGCGGCGGGGTTACAATATCCGGCGGAGAGCCTACGATGCAGGCTGGGTTTGTTATGGAAGTGCTCAGGATGCTCAAGGAAAAGGGCATTCATACGGCGCTTGATACCTGCGGGCTGTGTAAAGAAGAAACGATTGCCGGGCTGCTGCCCGGTGCCGATCTGGTGTTGTTTGATCTGAAGGTCATGGATTCGAAGCTTCACAGGGAATTTACCGGAGCGCCCAATGAAAGGATACTGGAGAGCCTTCTTTATATAAGGGATGTAATGAAGAAAAAAGGCTCGCCGAAAGAGCTCTGGATAAGAACCCCTATTATTCCCGGTGCGACCGATAATGAAAAGGTGATTAAAGAGATTGGACGGTATATAGCGGCAAACATAAAGGATGTCGTTACACGCTGGGATCTGTGCGCTTTCAATAATCTGTGCAGGGATAAATATACGAGGCTCGGGCTTATATGGAAATATCACGATTCAAAGCCGCTTAGAAAGGAAACCATGGAAAGGCTTGCCGAAGAGGCAAGACATTCGGGTGTCAGGCCGGACATTGTACAGTGGAGCGGTGCAACGCGGCTCGAGGAAGAAGAATAATCATTAGGAGGGTAAAATGAATAAGGTGACTGCGTTTACTGAAGAAGATATGAAAGCTTTCGAACCCGAAGCCAAGCTCGGCTTCATTGCAACGGTTAATCCCGAGGGCCTGCCGCATATAACGCTTATCACCGCAATACGCGCCAAAGACGAAACTCATCTGATGTGGGGCCAGTTCACGGAAGGGCAGTCTAAAAAGCATGTGCTTGATAACCCCAAGACCGCATTCGCCATACTCAACCTCGAGAAAAACCTTTGGCGAGGCAAGGCGCTCTATACATATAAAGTTACAGAAGGCGAGGATTATGTCCTGTTCAACAACCAGCCCATGTTCCGCTACAACTCGTACTTCGGTATTCATACCGTCCACTACATGGACCTTGTGGAGACGACAGGAAAAGAGCCGCTCAAGCTTGCCGCGATAATTGCTTCGTCGATGCTTACGCTTGGCAAGAAGGCTTTTGCCTCGACCGGCATAAAGGAGCCGATAATGAAGCCTTTTGCTGTCAATCTTTTCAACGGCATGCAGACGGTCAAGTTCATATCATGGATAGATACCGACGGTTTTCCGAGGCTGACACCTGTATTGCAGGCGCAGGCCCCTGACAGCAGGAGGCTCGTGATGGTTCCGATTGCTTATGGTGACGAGCTGAAGGAAATTCCCGAAGGCGCAGATGTGGCGGTTTACGGCGCATCGTTCAGTATGGAGACATGCCTGGTACGCGGCAAATATCACAGAAAGCCCGGCATAATTCCGGCAGTAGAGATAGACCTGAACTGTGTTTATAACTCAATGCCGCCGAATGCGGGGCAGATTTATCCGGAGTTACCACTGACACCGGTCACTCAGTTTTAATTCCGCTTCCCATTCGGGCGCTTCCGAAGTATGTCGGCTTTAATGATTATCATCTGGAAGTATACTAAGTGATACCTTCTGACGCGAATCGGTTGATAAGATAGAAAATCAAGAATGAATGAGAGCATCTCATTCCATGAATTGTACAGCGGAGCATTCGTGAGGCAGCAGTGGGCATCATTCAGGAAATCGATTACCCCTGTCTGTATAACTACTTATTGAGCAGGTCTTCCGGGATATGACATAAGGTGGCTGCCTGTTCTATACAAAACAGGATTGTATCTGTGAAGGAAGGGAATCGACTCCTGGTTTGCTGGCCTGACTCATGACGACGTTATGCTTTTGGATAATTGTTTTTAATTTTTATTTCAAATAATTAATTGCTAATCATTATTTTAATTTGATATATTCAAAGGAGTTCTACAGCCCATGGATCCCTTAATCATATTTTGATTAAGGGATCTTGGATTACTGCAGGGCGGATCGGGTTGAAGACAGCAACATCAAATTGCATGTAAGGTGTATACCATAAGATTTAATTAAAAGGAGGAAATCAATGGAGGAGAAAAGGAAATATCCCAGACGCAAGCTCGGCTGTCCGGCATTGTTCAAGGGATGCACCGAAGCGCCTGAGAATGTCCGCATCCGCGATATAAGCAGAGGCGGCCTTTTCATAGAGACATTGAACCCGGCAGACCACGGAGAAACTGTCCACCTGCATATCGACAAATATCATATGGGCATGGACATGGGAATAATGGGCACCGTGGTCAGGCCCGTACCCGAACACGGTATGGGTATACAGATATTCTCCACGACCAATGACGACTTTCTGAGGGATTGGCTCTCCAGATAGAGAACACTCACTTGTGCCGGGCTTGCCCCGGACTGCTGCTACTCAATGCTCATTCAGCGAACGCCTGAAAATTTCTGCCTGCCGCAGAATGCCCACCCTCCCAGATACGCCCAGCTTCCTGCCTATTTTCTCCAGGTGCTTCTTGACGGTGATCTCACGTATTCCCAGCGATGACGCGATCTGATTGTTAGTATATCCGAGCGGCAGGAATGAGACTATCTGCACCTCACGTTCAGTGAGGCTGTATTTATTCAAATAGCTGAATGGATCGGTTTGATGCTGTTTGAAGTTCACAACGACAGAGCCTTGAACCGGGTAGGCGCTGCATGTGAGGCCGTACATCTCGAAGACAATGTTTTCCGGACAGGACCTTGCTTTATCTTTCTCTTTAACATTGAGCAGTCCGGTATGAGCGATCCATTCTCTGACTTGAGGAATAATCGTTTCCCTCCAGTTCGGGCCACAACGTGTTTTAAGCAGGCTCACAGCATTTCCGGTCCATATGACATCGCACAGGTTACTGTCGAAGAGCGCCGCGCTTACATGGCCCTTATCCAAAAGATCCCAGCAGCCGGCCTGTTTCAGAGTGTTTTCCTGCATACGGGCCAGTGAATACGCCCAGGAGATGAAAACGGGTGACAGCCCCTGAACGAAAGCCACATCATCTTCGGTAAAGGGTTTCTCCGGATCATTCCGGTAGAATCCTATGTGTATTTTGTGCCCGTCGGTTCTCGCCACAGGCATGTGCATATCATAGTATGCGCCGGTGGCCTCTTCCATGACGGTCTTCATGGCCATGTCCTGCTCGTTGGTGGGATCGATGAAGTCATGTGACCTTAAGACCTCACCAAGGACTCCTCTTTCTATTATTGATCTCCATCTGACCTGGGGTCTTGTGGACAGATGCAGCTTCTCCCAGTCGCATTTGCAACCAGAGCTGAAATACACCCTCTCCATGTCGTTGGTTGTGCTCGCATAAAAGACAGCTGTCCAGTCGATCTCGATGTAATCCGCCAGAGTGTATCTGATGAGTTCCGGGGCGTTCTCGAAATCTTCGAGGGTGGACAATCTCCTGTTGAGTGTTTGAACAGCTTTTTGGAATGCATTATTTTTAAGGAGGAATTCCATGCGGTTGTTTTCCGCCAAGGCTTCAACGGTCGGCTTGCCGTTCAAACAGGGCTGCCATGCTGGTATCTCATCGCATAAATTGATGGCCTTGGAAAGTATTTCGGTGCGGCCCAGCGCATGCAGCTTTTCCCCTATCCTTAAGAGATGCTTACGCACGGTGATCATTTTTATGCCAAGCCCCTCAGCCACCTGGGAGGTTGTTTTCCCGGCATAAAGACCCTCCAGGATCTCGATCTCTCTTCTGGTGAGTCCTATATTCGAAAGCGGCGAGAAATCACCCGATTCCCTCATGAGATTGAGTGCCACGAGTAACACCCTGTTTCCCGAGTTATCTTCGAAAGGATATGCGCTGCATGAGACAGTGCCGGTCCGCGTGTCGAACTCCGTGCTCCTTTCACCTTCCCAGGCCGGACTCTGGTCTGTCAGGCAGCATCCTTCGATCCATGACATCAGGGTAGCCGGGAGGGCCCTCACATTTTCGCATTCGAAATGTTTGCAGAGGAAGTCCGATGTCTGAACAGGAAGGACAACAACCTTGAGACTGCTGTCCAGCATGATGTAGCGGCAATCCGAATTTTCTTTCGACGAGGAAAGCAGCAGGTCGCCCCGGGCGGATATCCATGAAGAGAGGAGAGACTTTCCGCTCAGGGTCAAAGGCGGCGCAAGAATCTTAAGTGTTTCTGCATCAACACCGTCAAATGGCTCGTGCTTCCTGAACATGCTCAGGTGAAGCCTGTATCCCATACTTGCGGCAAGGACAAGATGGATGGAGTGGCGCATCCCGCTGTGATGTTTTATCAACCCGAGCGCATTCTCATCTCCTTCGCATCCTGGGCCTTTCATTTCCTGACTGAGGAAGATGTCGCCGGCCTCCCCCCTGTAAAGAATGGACGAATGTATATCTTTTGCTTTAATGTTCGGAAATATCCTGTCCCATGGCAGCGGCCAATCTCCACTGCGGAGCAAAGTAGGCGAAGAGTCGTTGGCGCCCGAGAAGAAAACGCAGAGCTTGTCGAATTCGATGGCCCTGCTGATGACTGTTGCTATCCGTTCGGGATAATCCCCAATCTCAGATATTGCTGCAAGTTCTCTGTGGAGGTGGAGGATGATGTCGGCTGATACTGAGCTTTTTTCAGTTACAGTCTCGTTATTCTTCATGAACCCCTCCTTTTCAAAAAAAATGATATGCCATATTCCCAGTATAACTAATAATTATATAGTATATCACTATAATATTAATATAAATAATTATATTACATAGCAGTACAATATTAAATGAATCAATCTTGCAATCTGGTAAAAGATAAATGATGAATCCACTGCTAATAATTTCAGTTCATTATATCAAAGAATAAATTATGACACCCGTTAAAAGGTGACTTTTTATGTGAAACAATTGCCGGGTTCGACAGGTGCTTCAGTTTGAAGCGATAATTTTTATCGCAATAATTGTCAATCGGAGCAAAAAGTGTTATTTGTTTTAAGACGTTTTGCTTGAAGTTGGTTTTATAAAAGGAGGTTATCTTATGGGAAAAAGATTTTATGTTTATCTGTCAGTTACGGTCTTTGCCCTGGTAATGCTTTTCTCAAGCTGCTCTTCAACTGATTCCTCGGACAGCCAGGGAACATTTGAGGATGCCTCGGGTCCGGGGTCGGGGGAGGAAACCACCATCAAGGATATCAGTGGTGTCTTCGCTAACCAGGGTATCGAGTTCGTCACCAGCAAAACCGTTCAGGACCCGCAGACAGGAAAGGCGTATACCGGGTATCTGGGGAAATACACCGGGAAGACCTCGTGCGGATGTTACCATGGGTATGCAACTCCCAAAGCGGGAAATATTGATGCCAATGGTTACCCGATCGATTATACGGACAAAAGCAAGTGGAACTGCCTGAAGAAAGTGCGGGACAGTAAGGGGAACGTCACCATGGTGGACGCCTGGGTCACGGATGCCCCGAAATATTGTCTGGTCCTGAGCGGGACTCCTTATACCATGGGATATCAGGAAGGTTTCCTGCGCCCCGAGGGGACGCTGGCCATGACATCCACTTTTCTCAAGGAAGCCCTTTTTTCTCAGTTCGGGCTGCTGGGGATCTCGATTGACACCACTGATCCTATTACGGATGAGATCTTCGCCTGGTTCTGGAAGAATCTCGAGAAAATGGTTCTGGCGGAGAAGGCCCGTACCGATAGGGCAATTGCAGGAAAACGCAACGATCCGAGCGCCATACCGCCCAGTGTTCTGGAGGAGGTTCAGGGGATTGCGGATGGGGCCACCGCCGGTTTGAAGGCTATCGGCCGCACAGAGAAGGTAACTTTTAATGAAGTTTTTGCCATCAGTGAAGGGATTGACGCCCTCTTCGCCTATGTGCTCAAATTCATCTTCAACCCGAGCCTGGATGCCGAAACACTGCAGCAGATAGCTGATCTGCTGAAAATACTTCTCAACAACGGCGGTAAACTGCTTGCTAACGGCAATTTCGGCACTGATGAGATACAGGTCACCCCTGACCTTAAGGTTCTCTTTCCCAAGCGGCAGGCCAATCCTCTGATACGTTTCGGCTGCAACGGTTTCATGGTGACCGGCAATCTTACCAATGACGGGAAAACATACCACGGCCGCGATTTCATGTTCACCACCGGAGGGGTCTTCCAGGACGAGTCTGCCATGGTGATCTACCTGCCGGCGAGCGGATATCCCTTTGTCACGATAAACTCCCCTGGTTTTGTAGGGCAGATGGTGGGGATGAACAGCCAGGGTGTTTCGGTTGGTGTGGACATTTCCCTTTCCGGCGCCGTATCCAAAGAACCCGGTGTAGGCTGCCTGATCGTCAACCGTGAACTTCTCAACAGCTGCGCCACGATCGATGAGGCTGTGGCGCGTTTCAGGCAATTCAAGCGCGGCGTTCCATGGGATTATATGGTGGCTGATGATACGCCAAGCGCACAATACGGCAACTCCGTGGTGTTTGAGGCTATCATGAGCGATCCGGCCTGCAATGGCTATGATCAGTTGCCCTGGCTGCTGCGGACAAAGATCCAGCCATATATCAAAAACCTTAAAAACTCCGAAGACCAGAACAGCGATGACTTTAACGCCGACGGCAGCATTCGCAGCGGAACCATGCTGCGGGGTGCGAAATGGGTCTTCCCTGATGCTTTCAAACAGACCATCGATGCGGCCAAGACACCGGACCTTTCCGATCAGGAAAGCTATCTGAAATGGTATGGCGAGGGTGGCGGACCGAATGGCAGTGAATATACCTTTCCGGATCAGTTCGAGTCGGACGATGATATTATTGTTGTTACTAATGAATTTCTGATCCCTCGTATGCGCATATCCCAGTTCGAGTCGATAGTCCAGATGGGGTATGTTTCGGGCGCTCTGCCTGAAATGGTATGGCGATATCAGTACTGCCTGCAGCTCATTCTGGATCAGAAAAACTCAGGCAACAAGATCGACTTCTTCGGACCCGGCGATTATCCGGCTATAGGGACTGCCGGCTGGATCATCGACTTTTTAAATCCCAACGATGTCTTCAGCCCCGATAAGCCGCATGCATGCTCATTAGCTCCTGACGGCTTCAAATTCAAGCCTTCGGTAAAACAGAATGACTTCTATGTACCCCGTTTCCGCGATGTCGATGGCCTGCATGCCATCATGAACAATACGGATAAGGTCATGAAAGGCCTCTACGGCTATCTTCCTGATCCATGGGTGGGGGCTGACCTCAAGCAGTTTATCGCATGGTACTACGGCAAATCATGAAACAAAAAAGATTCAAAACGCGGGTCCCGGGAACTCAGTTTCCGGGCCTGCGGTTAAGTGGTGGAAAAACGGATTTCCTGGGTTCTCAATCTGCCGGGACAGTATGCGCTTTACTGATGTTAATCAAATTTATTTTTTAATCACCATCATATTATCGGCGCCTTTTAAAATCATATATTCAGTAGGACGAAGCTCAAAAGAAACCCCTGCAAAAAGAGGGTCTTTCATAATCCGTGCTACAAATTCAGATGTCTTGAAACTGAGGTTAATAAGCGGATAGATTCTTATTTCCTTTGATGTAACACGCAGGATTTCCTTAATGATGCTGACATGAGCATCATAGTCAATATGGTTGTCGTAAATAAAAAGCAGGTGGGAAACTAGCGAGACAGTGAAATTATCCCTCACTATGAAAGGCGTATACGGAAATTGTGCATCCAGATAGCGCCAGCGGTTATTCTTGAAATCTTCAAGAAACATTTCGTAGGAGCTTTGTCTTGCCTGTCTCAAATGCTCGAAATCCGCTATCGGTTTGCCCCAATTGAGCATGTGCGAAGCCTTTTCAAGGTTCTTGATCGAGTATTCGATATCTTCCTCGCACTTTCTGGCAAGCTTGTAGTGATCGAATGCGTATATGGGATCCACTGACATAACATCAAATCCTCGCTCACCCGCTTCATATGTAAACGAACTTACACCGCCCCCTACATCAAGAATTTTTTCGGCAGAAGGTTCGAACTCATCCAGAAGGAAAATGCTGTTGTATTCGAAAAATCTTCTCCCTACTGTTACAATGTGGTCTAACCTCAGATAATCAAAAGGCTGAGGCTCAAGGTTGAGACCTTCGAAAATATCGGGGGCTTCATTCGTGTCCTTTATGGTCTCAGTCTCAATTTTGGAGCCAAACGGCCAGATTTTATGCGGTAATTTCATTTTCATCGATCAGCCTCTGCCCGAATATTGAACACATTTTATCCGATGTAGTAAAGGAAATTAACAGAGTCACTGGAAACCTCATAAACCCTTGCAGAGATGAATCAGATTTTTTAGCGTCACAGGATATAAAGGATATATCTTTTTCTTAACCGGCAGTTGCAAATATTTTCTCAACATGTGGATTGAACTGAAAAGAATTATTTATGACACGCTCTGATTTTTCCGATAATAATGGCGATGTTAGTCGATATTAAAACACTATTTATTGTTCAGACGGCGTTTTTTATTTTTCTTGGCTGTTTCATGTATCTGTTCTGGCTGGGGCAGAAAACCTATAAGGGTTTTGTCGAATGGATGATTACTGTCATTCTTGCTGCTGTTTTCTGCTTGCTGTATACCCTCAAAGGGGTTGTGCCGGATTTTGCGAGCATTATCGTAGCGAATGCAGGGATTTCCGGCGTCCTTATATTCAGGCTTAAAGGGACGAAAAGATTTTTCAGCCGCCCTGATATCAACCCTGCTTTCTGGTTTATTCCCATTTTGGTACTGTTTGCAGAGCTGTACTTTTATCTCTTTGATGACAGTCCGGTCATACGTTCGCTGTTTGTGACTATTGCCGTTGTTTTCATTATGGCCGCGATCGCAAGGGAATTTTATATCAACCTGAGTCAGGACAGCAAATATCTCAACATCGCGCTTGTAATTCTTTTTGTCATTTATGGCGGCCTCTTTTTGTGGCGCGGGATAAGCGTTCTGCCAATGAAGGGTTACACCCTTTTTTCCAATACGATTCTGCAGTCAGTGTTCTTTCTTGCAGTCCCTCTGTTTGAAACGGGCGTAAATGTCATTTTCATGATGCTCAACAGCCAGCGCACCCAGAATAATCTCAACAAGGTTCAGGAAAACTTGAGCCATACAATCAATAACCTGAATAAAAAGCAGGAAAGCCTGGGTTACACAATCAGCGATCTTCAGAGATTTCTCGACGAAAAAGAAAAATCTGAAATGGCTTTGAAGGAGAGCGAAGAGCGCTATCGAAGTCTTATCGACCTTTCTCCTGACGGGATTGTCGTTCAGAGGGACGGAAAGATACTGTTCATAAACCCTGCAGCATTGAGGCTTTTCGGGGCAGGTAATGCGGACGATCATATCGGCAGGGACATTCTTGATTATATCCACACAGATGATCATGCTGCGGTCACTAAGCGTTTAAAGGAATTCAATCATGGGGATATATTGCCTCCTCTTGAGGTCAAATGTGTTGATGTCAAAGGAAATGCCGTTAATGTGGATATCTCTATGGGAAAGCTGACCTTCCACGGAAAACCGGCAATAGTCAATATCCTTCATGACATCTCGGATAGAAAAACTGCGGAGAGGGAAAGGCGCAAGATAGATGAACAGCTTCAGCAGGTTCAGAAGCTTGAGAGCCTCGGAGTTCTTGCCGGAGGCATTGCCCATGATTTCAACAATCTCTTGATGGCGATTGTCGGCAATATAGATATCGCACTAATGAAAATACCCGAGGATTCTGATTCGGTGAAAAATCTTCACTCTGCCCAGAAAGCCTGCATGACGGCAAGCGATCTCTGTTCTCAGATGCTGGCCTATGCGGGAAAAGGCAGAATTGCCGTCAGACATGTCAATATCAACGGCCTTATTAACGATATGAAAAACATGATTTCGGTATCCATCTCAAAACGTGCAACCATACAATATTCGCTGATGCCGGATCTCCCGGATATCGAGGCCGATGCGCCGCAGATGAATCAGGTGATAATGAATCTTCTTATAAACGCTTCTGAGGCCATAGGTGACAGCAACGGTTCAATATGGTTACGGACCGGTTTTATTAACGGAAGGGATATAACCAAATCGGACCTGATAATGAGCGAAAACATAACCGAAACGGATTATGTGTTTCTTGAAATTACAGACTCCGGCTCAGGAATGGACGCCAGGACAAAAGAAAAAATATTTGAGCCATTTTTCACAACCAAATTCATGGGCAGGGGACTGGGCCTTTCCGCCATACTCGGCATAGTCAAACGTCAGAACGGGGTTATCAGGCTGCAAAGCAGTCCTGGCGAGGGAACTTCTTTCTGCCTTTACTTCCCGGCATTAGAACAGTTTGAACTTGAGACCGTAACCGAACAGATAGAAACCAGTATAAAATGGCGCGGTCAGGGGACAGTCCTTCTGGTCGATGACGAAGAAAACATCATAGATGTAGGCATGAAGTTCCTTGAATCAATCGGATTTAATGTCATGACAGCTTTGAACGGTTATGATGCTTTAAATATCTACAAGGAAAATTCTGAACTGATCAGGCTGGTAATCCTTGACCTTACTATGCCTGTAATGAATGGAATCGAGACCGCCACGGAGATGATTAAGATTAAAAGTGATGTGAAGATAATCATATCCAGCGGCTACAGTGAAGATGTGGTGATGAAATCCTTTGAGAAAGGTACTATCGCAGGGTTTATTCAGAAGCCTTACAAGCTGCAGAAGCTTGTCAATGTAATAAGTACGATAATGCAGGAACCGGAACAGGAACAGGCCATTCCCTGATTCATGGCGGCAGGCTGGCATCAGGCCTTAGTGAACGCATGATCGTCTCCGGGGAAATAAATCCCTGCTTTCCAATAAAATATCGCATCGGATTTAAGAATAAATTATACTTGATGCCAGGGTTTTGCATGCAGGTATTCCTTCATGAATAGAAAGGGGAATTATGTATGAAACAGAATGAGCCGCCTTTCTGGAGCCTTTCAGATGTTGAGTTATTGCAGCAGCTTGAAACAACAAAGGAAGGATTAACCGGAGATGAGGCGGCGAAACGACTCGCATTTCATGGTTCAAACCTCCTGAAACCGCCGAAGCCTACGGACTGGCTTACCCTTCTCATTTCCCAGTTCAGGAGTCCCATCATTTTGATGCTATTTTTTGCAACAGGGCTGTCGTTTTTTTTGCATGATCCTGTTGACGCCTTTATCATTCTTATCATTATTCTTGTAAGCGGATTGCTCGGATTCTGGCAGGAACGTGATGCGGCAAATGCAGTTAAAAGGCTGCTTGCCATAGTTAAAATTAAGGCTTCGGTCCTTCGCGATGGAAACGTTAGAGAAATTCCTGTTGAAGAGATTGTTCCCGGCGATGTCGTTATCCTTCATGCAGGTGATATTATCCCGGGTGACTGTCTGATTCTTGATTCAAAAGATCTTTTTATTGATGAGGCAATGCTGACAGGTGAAACTTTTCCTGTGGAAAAAAACGCAGGGGTGTTACCGGCGCTAATGCCGCTGGGACAAAGGACAAATGCGCTCTGGATGGGAACGCACACAGTTAGCGGAAACGCTTCCGCTGTTGTTGTAAGCACGGGCAGGGAAACCGAATTCGGCAAGGTGTCTGAACGGTTAAAACTCAGGCCGCTTGAAACTGAATTTGAGCACGGTATAAGGCGCTTCGGTTTTTTTCTTATGGAGGTCACATTGGTGCTGGTGGTGGTCATATTCGCCATCAATGTGTACCTGGCGAGACCTGTCCTGGATTCATTCCTGTTTTCCCTGGCCCTTGCCGTAGGTCTTACTCCTCAACTGCTGCCTGCTATCATCAGCATCAATCTGGCCCATGGTGCAAAACGCATGGCTCAAAAAAAGGTGATCGTCAAACGTCTTGCTGCAATTGAAAATTTCGGCAGTATGAACATAATCTGTTCCGATAAGACAGGTACGCTGACCGAAGGCGTTGTGCATCTGCAATCCACCCTTGATGTCGATGGCGCTCACAGTGAAAAAGTCCTGCTGTATGCTTATCTGAATGCCTTTTATGAAACAGGCTTTCCCAATCCTATCGATGACGCAATACGAAGCCATAAACAATTTGACCTGACCGGTTACAGAAAGCTTGACGAAATTCCGTATGATTTTTTCCGTAAACGTTTAAGCATTCTTGTTTCCAACGGTGATAAGCATGAGATGGTGACAAAAGGTTCGCTATCGGAAATACTTGCTGTCTGTTCGAAATCTGAAACCGGGGGTGGAAAAATTGTTGAAATCGCCCAGGTGCAGGAAAAAATCAGGCAGAAACTGGAAGAATTCAGCAACAAGGGTATGCGTACCCTGGGTGTGGCCTGTAAAGACATCGGAACCGGGTCATCAATAACCAAGGCCCATGAAAAGGACATGACTTTTCTGGGCTTTCTGGTGCTTTATGATCCTCCCAAAACCGGTATTATTAAAACTGTTGCAGACCTGAAAAACCTGGGAGTTTCGCTGAAAATCATAACAGGTGACAACCGCCTGGTAGCTGCCAGTGTAGGAAACCAGATGGGATTATCGGATACAAGGATAATTTCCGGCCCTGAGCTCGGCCAATTGAGTGATGCCGCGCTCCTTAAGCGCGTGGCTGATACGGATGTCTTTGCCGAAATCGAACCCAATCAGAAAGAGCGTATTATCCATGCATTCAGAAAAGCAGGGAATGTGGTGGGTTATATGGGAGACGGCATCAATGACGCTTCCGCACTCCATGTCGCAGATGTCGGCATCTCGGTCGAAAGCGCCGTCGACGTTGCCAAAGATGCGGCTGATATCGTTTTGCTCGAAAAAGACCTGGGAGTTCTTGTTCAGGGGGTACGTGAAGGAAGGACCACGTTTGCCAACACGCTGAAATATGTGTTCATGGCGACCAGCGCCAACTTCGGAAACATGTTCAGCATGGCCGGTGCTTCTCTTTTTCTGCCGTTTCTGCCTTTGCTCCCCAAGCAGATTCTGCTCACGAACCTCATGACTGATTTTCCCGAGATGACCATCGCCTCCGACAGGGTGGACGATGAAATGGTGGACCAGCCCAGGCGATGGGATATCAAGTCCATCCGCAGGTTCATGTTTACCTTCGGAATAGTGAGTTCGGTGTTTGACTATATTACATTCGGTGTTTTGATGTTCATTCTTCATGCGAATCCCAAAGAATTCAGGGCTGGCTGGTTTGTCGAGTCTGTTGTTTCGGCGGCGCTGATCGTGTTGGTTGTGCGCACTAGAAGGCCTTTTTTTAAAAGCAGGCCCGGAAAATATCTCTTCATGGCAACGCTTTCAATTGTTGCAATGACACTGATATTGCCCTTTACAGTTCTTGGAGATATTTTCGGGTTCAGCCGCCTGCCTGTTTCGTTCCTTCTGACAGTGGGTTTAATTACCATATGCTACATCATAACAGCGGAACTAACGAAAAAGATATTCTACAGGAATGTAACATTTTAAATATGAACAACATCAGCTGCCAGGACTATATTATTGAAAGATTGAATACATCTTACCGGTTTGACTGAACCTGCTGTTTCACAGGTTCTTTGCCGCCTGCATATTCGTGGCAGCGCAGGCAGTCCTTGTACTTGGGGTGGGATGTTGCCGGAGTCCCTTTTACGCCGCCCTGATGGCATACGAGGCAGCTCGAATCCGATTTATCGGCGATCGGATGTGTTACCTTGGGGGCTTCTTTGCATGAGCTGCACATCAGTAGCATGACTATCATTAATATTGCTGCAATCACATGCGGTCTCATTAATAAACATCCTCCTTTCAGATGTTAATTTTCTTCCCTGATACTTATCTTATAATCAATATCATACTATTGGGGGTTATTTTTAAACCCTGAAAATTTATAACATAGATTGTAATCAGCTGTCATGTTTGCACGGCAGAGTTTCGAAATAAAATGATAATGACCGGAAACTGCCGGGGGGCTGAGACTTATATGCGATTTGTATTTCATATTGATAATATGATGGTTGTGGTTCAAAATCTGACCTGAACTTATCATTGCAACTGCAATGCCGTTGCAATTTCAAGGTAAAAAAATCTTGTTCGGGGATAAAATGGATCAGTTTTCAATTGAAATAAAAGACTTAAATAAAACGTTCGGCAGGGTCGAGGCCTTGAAAAATGTATCCATAGATATACCAGGTGGGAGGATAACCGGCCTTCTCGGACCCAACGGGGCGGGAAAGACCACGCTTATCAAGGCTATGGCAGGCGCGGTCAGACCCTCTTCGGGCAGAATCTCAGTCTTTTCTCAAGACCCTGTCAAAATGAGAAAAGAGCTTCGTAAAAAAATCGGTTATATGCCGCAGAATCCGTCCATATACGAAGACCTGAGCGCAAGAGAAAATATAACATTCTTTGCCGGGCTTCATGGTCTGGATAATCCGGAAACAAGAGCGGAAAACATTCTTGAATTCACCGGGCTTGCTGACAGGGCCGATGATGCAGTTCATACATTTTCAGGCGGCATGAAGAAGAGGGTTTCCCTTGCCTGTGCTCTGGTGCATGATCCCGAACTCATCTTCCTGGATGAACCCACTGCTGCAATAGACCCTGTGCTCAGAAAAAAATTCTGGGAGATGTTCAGACATCTGGCGGATGCCGGCAAGACCGTAATCATCAGTACTCACCTGATGGACGAGGCTCTTCATTGCGACATGCTGGCGCTGTTATCAGAGGGGCAGGTACTGTTATACGCTTCGCCGGAGGTGATTCTGGAGAAGGGCCGGACTGAAATCGGTATCGGCATGAGGCAAAAGTCCTTAAACAGAATTATCGACAGCAATCCCGAAAGCATGGCTGAAGCGCTTCACGAATACGGACTTTCGCGAGAGGTCAAATCAATTGAGATAAAAAAACCGGACATCGAGAAAGTTTTTCTCGAACTGATGGAAGGCAGATGAAAAAAGTATTCATAATTGCAGGCCGCATAATGCGTCAGCTCAGGCACGACAAGAGGCTGCTGCTTCTCTCAATACTTGGCCCGCTTATCATCATATATTTTTTGAAGGTGTTCTTTGATGCTATACCCCTGCCTTTCTATATTCCAAAATCAAGATATGTGGTGCCGGTGACGGCCTTTATTGTCCATTTCATCAGTTTTGTTACTTGTACAATCCTTCTCGTTCAGGAGCGAAGGGCTGGAACGCTCGAACGACTCATAATTTCAGGTGTGACGCGCATCGAGATAATTGCCGGCTTTCTGCTCGGCTACTTTGCACTTGTGACATTTCAGACCGCCATCATCCAGGCGGAAGCCTTCTGGCTTTTCAAACTTAAATTCTCACCGGAAACTATACTTATCCTTTTTGCGGTCACATGGCTGCTGGCTGTTGTCTCCGTTCTTCTGGGCATATTCATTTCCACATTCGCCAGGAACGAAGGTCAGATATTTCCGTTTATACCGCTGATAATTGTTCCCTCAGCCTTTCTCTCGGGTATGATTGTCGATGTTGCACAGCTGCCGAAATGGGCGCAGGTCTTAAGCCGTATATTCCCGCTTTATTACGCCAACAATGTCCTTCAGCAGCTCATCGGGGACGAGCGTGCCTTCTTCATAATACTCATCAATTTTTATGCCCTCGCAGGATACGTTGTCGTGCTTCTCCTGCTTGCGGCGAGTACGTTTAAGGACACAGAATAAATGGTGCCCAGGCGTTTTTCCGGGGCGTCAGGGTTTGGGGTTCAGGCGCCGCGCTTTTTAAGCATTGCGGCGCCTGAGCTTTTTATTGATTCTTCTGAGTGGATATGTCCAGAGCCCGCGGATAATTCCCTATGTCAATAAGCTTTTCGCTCGTGAGCGGCCAGCCAAGGACTGGGTTCCTCTTGTATACGCCTACCTGATTCCTCCAGAAATACGACAGTATCAAAGTATTGTTGGCAGGATTCACGCCGATATTGCTGGGATACCAGTCGATAATCTTGCCGCCCACCCAGACATTGCCCACCAAGGGCAGCGTCTTGAATATGGCCAGTATGTACTTGCCTCCCTGCAACCCCGTAAGGTCAAGTGCCGTTGATGCAACCGAGGCGATGACCATGTAGCATGTATCCCCTTCAATAGCGGAATCGGCTATGCCGTAGAGCTGTGCAGGATCGATGATATTTTCGATATCCTGGCTAAGCAGGCCTACAATCCACTTGATGAGGTCATCGTGGACGAAATCCACCAGGCTGAAGACGTAAGGATTCGGATCATTGGCAAGGATCTTTGCCTTGTCAAGGCAGTAGGCGCTGCCTCCCAGATTGAAAAGCAAAGGCAGATAAAAGCCTGCGGAGTTGACATATACTCTGCCCCAGTTCTTTGAGAACAATATTTTGGTCTTGCCGTAGAACGTGTCGCCTGATTTACCCTCGATGGGGTTCAGGGCTTCCAGCCCGGTATCGGTGATCTTGAAGGGGAAGATCTTTTTGCTCACGGCTAGCAGGAGATCGCCCTGTGGGGCGACTGCGATGTCGTAGTTGCCGTAGGTGATAATCTCGTCGGACTCGATCTCCTTGCCGCTGTCGAAGATGCTGCCGTTAGAGAGATTGAACCCCCGGACCTGAGGATTGGTACCGATTATACCCGTGGTTGTAATGACGTAAACTACATCGTGTTTCGGGTCCAGTACGAGTTTGTTTCCGAACTTGTAGGGGTCTGTAAGGCCTGAAAAAAGCTTGAACGATATTGTAAGCCCAAGCGTAGAGGTGTCATAGACCTCGATGTGGCCTCCGTTGATAACAGACCATGTCCCGACCACCAGCTTTGTTCCATCAGCACTCAGCGCCATGTCCCAGATGCTGCGACCATCGTCGGGGAAGGGATAGGCTTTGATCGTAACTTCGGTACGAGCCTGAGTGATCAAGTCTATGATGAGAATCTTGTCGCTACCTTTATTCGGATAAGGGGCCTGGCAGACATATGCCTTGCTGCCATCAGGGCTTACGATAACCTGAGGAGAAAGGCCGTTAAGACCCTCAAAAGTGACAGGCGGCTGGGTAAGGTCATCAGTGTTGAGGAGCACGACCTGTCCATTTGTACCCGTCAGGTCTGACGTGGTTATAACTGCAGTATTCTTTCCGCAGGCGACCAACCCGAGACACAAGACAATGACCAATACGAGATAAATTCTTTTCATAAAAGTTTCCTCCTTTCAGTCCATAGAAAACAGGACAGTATGGTATACTACCAGGTATGTTAATATATTATATGCGGCCTTACACAATGCAAGACCCCTTATTGTTCTAATCCATTTAAGGGCTCAGGTGATATGCCAATGGTTATTTCTACACTTATAAATTAGCAGGTCTTCCAGGCTGTGGCAACAGAAAAGTCCGTTGATGTCAGTCAGAAATCAAACAGGAAACATCATTGCCGTAGCATATTGACGACCATCTAAGTGCGATGGGCATGGCAGGCCTGGCCAAGCCCTAGATGCCTTACTTCTGCAATACAAGCATGTCCCGGGCGGATAAATGTCCGGGACACACAATTTATAAAGACCTTTCTTTTTCGAGGGGTTGCCTCCCTAACGATATCATAAGAAAAACCAGGGCTGACAGAATGATAATAAAACCGGCTGTGTATACATTCCTGAATGCGTCAAACAGCATGCCTTCTGGGATTTTGACGACAAGCTCTTTCAGCGCTGATAAACCCTCATCGTGTCCCAAGAGTGACATTGAAAAAACCATTTCAAAAAAGGATACTCCCAGCGACATGCCGATGACCCATATTGTAAGGAAAATCCCGACCGACATGCTCTGCCTGTTTGCTGGCACGGCCGTTATACAGAATTTGTTGTTCGCCGGATAGAAGAACGAGAACCCGATAGAGATAATTATCATATAGGCAACTATCAGTGCCGGGCCTTTGATCCCCATGATCAAAGGGAACAGCAGCGAGGCGAACATGAGGACAATAATGGATAAAAGGCTTATCCTCTGCGGGGAAAACCGGTCAGTAAACAAACCGGACACCGGCGCTATCAGGATATAGAAAATCGAATATGTGGCTATCAGAAGTCCCGACTCCGAAGGGCTCATCTTCTTGATGATACCGAGGAAAAAAGGCATCATGAAAAGGTTTCCGTACTGCAGCATTCCTACAAAAAGCCGGGCGCACATTGCGAACCCGTAATCTCTGGATTTGAAGAGAGATATGTCGACAACAGGATTGCTGTTTCTTTTTTCAACGTAAAGGAATATTGCCGAAACAATAAAAAAACCGAAGAGGCTCAGAGTGACCTTGATGTTCTTAAGCCCGCTGTATTCGACATATTGCAGGAAATAGGTAAAGAGCGAAAATGCAATGAAAAACAGCATGACACCTCTGATGTCGAAACCGGCATTCCTGTCGGCAGGCTCGTCATCCGGAAGGGATCTTAAAATATAGGTAAAAGGTATCAATGTAAGGCCTGTTACAAAAATGAAAATATAGCGCCATCCTAAATGATCGGTAATGTATCCTCCCAGTGGGTAACCGGCTGCAATTCCCACTGCCAGCGATGAAGAGACGAAACCGAGGCCGAGTCCCATCTTGTTTTTATCGATGTACCTGGGTATCAGCGTGAAGGCGCCGTTCAAAAGTACGCTTCCCCCCAGTCCCTGAAAGATCCTGAGGATGATCATTATTCTCAGATCGGGTGCGAATGAGCATAAGATGGTGCTCAAGAAAAACAGCAGATAGCCTGCGGTCAGGACCTTCTTTATACCGAAACGGGTAAAAAACATTGAAACGAGAAGCAGTGTCGATGAAACTGTTATCATGTATGCCGTTGGAATGAATGCGATATCGCTGACTGTCGCGTTATAGCTGTCAGCAATCGACGGCAATGCAATATTTACGATGCTGCCGTCCAGGCTGAACAGGAACGAACCTGTGATTGCAGTTAAAACTATTTTCCAGAACATATATTTTTTATCGGCAATAAGAATTATTGTCTTAATTATATATACATATCCGTTTCCGCTGCTTTTATAAGCAAACGGAAAATCCAAAGCCATTCTTCATGAATTGCAGCCGGATACACCCGGGCCTGAAATCACTGCATAATGAGAACCTGATGAGATGCCTCAGTGGTGCAGATTGAGGAAATGTTTTTTCATCTGCACCCCCTCATGACGATGCGGATATCTGATGTTGAGAGCTGAAAAGATTGCCGCGACAATAGCAAGCATCATACCGGCTATGAAGGCGAGTTTGCAGCCGTACGCAGTGGCCGCAGGGGTTTTAGAGATAATGGCTGATACGGTTCCGTTACGGGAAGCGCCGAATGAAAACACGGTTTCGAAAACGGCAACACCCATTGCAGTGCCGAAAGCGCCTGTCGCATTATAGCAGCCCGAGGCCATCCCCTTTTTGTCATCGGATGGAATGGACATGACAAAGCTGTTGTTCGGCGAGAAAAATACGGCGAAGGAAACGCTCAGCCAGATAAGATAAATGATTGGAAATGCGAGCCCCTCGATCGAAAGCGTCTGAGAGAAGAAGAAGGCCGCGAATACCAGAGACGTCATTCCCGCCGCACTGAGCAGCGAGGGCTGAATCCTGTCGGCAAGCCTTCCGGCGATTGGTGCGACAACAACATATCCGATTGAAAACGACATCAGAATAATCCCGGTTGTCATGGAATCAAGCTTCTTGCCTAGTTCGAGGTAGAAGGGCATTATGAATGAGCTTCCCCCAAGCACCGCGAGCCCGAAGAATCCGGAGAGAGTTGCATATACAAAGCGCTTATCCTTGAATATCGTGAAATCCAGGATGGGCGAGACGCTCTTCATCTCCCATATGCAGAAAATAGCGATCAGAATAACCGAAAACATTATGGGCAGCAGCACCCGGGCTGAAGTCCATCCTGCGCTGTGGCCCGTGTTAATTGCATAAAGAAGCAGCGACAAGCCTGAGAGGCTTAGCAGTGTTCCCGGGATGTCGAACTCACTGATGCTTATTTTCATCTTCTGGGTCTTCTCCGGCGGAATCATTTTCCACGACATGATTATTGCAACTATTCCTACAGGCACATTTATAAGGAATACCCAGTGCCAGGTCATGAACCTGTTTATGAAGCCGCCCACAGGTGCGCCGACCGCAATGCCGAGCGCCGCCCCGAGCGAGAGTATGCCAAACGCCCAGCCGTTGATTTCCCCGGGAAGGTGCCTGGGAATTATCGCGTATGCTGCTGATATCAGCATGGCAGCGCCCAGGCCTTGAAAGAGTCTGGATATAACGAGAATATTCATGGAGGGCGATATCCCGCACATGAGCGAGCCGACAGTAAAGACTGCATAGCCTGCAATGAATACCCTTTTCTGCCCGAACCTGTCGCCAAGTTTTCCGAAGAAGAGCAGCGTGCTGGTGCCGACGATCAAATACGCCAGGACGGTTCTGGCGACGACCGACGGGGTAGTGTTGAAATAAAGCGCGATGGACGGCAGCGAAATGTTCACAATGTAAACATCGAGCTTCGACATGAAGGCTGCGAACAGGACGCTTACGACAATCCAGACATGCTTCTTCCTGAGGTCATCAATTGAATTGGGGTCACTGTTCACGGATATTTATATTAAAACCCCTTCCTTAACCTATTATATTTGTGGCAATTTCCTGTAAAATCGGATTAAAACCCTGCACTTTCAATTCATTTAAACCCGCTGTCATGTATTCTACTGTGAAGTGATGCTTTCGATTATAAAGCCTGTCGCCAGATCAGGATCATCAAGCGCCACAGGGTCGCCTTTCATGCTGTCAGGAATAAAGATTGAATCCATTCCGGCTGAGGCCTTCTTTCCTGAGGTTGGAAGATCTATGCGGGTTCCGTCAATCCACATGCAGGCCCTTCTTTTCTCGTCGGTTCCGTCGGCATAGCCGGTCCCTCCTGATACATAGGCCTTTCCTCCATAGACTTCCACATGCCATGCAACCCCTCCCAAGGTCTCATCGAGACGGGACAGTAACGTTTTAGTCCCGTCATTCCACAACACGGGTCTGAATATCGATTCGTTTTCCTCTGTGATGAAGCCGGCGGCATAAACTTTTGCACCATATACATCCAGCGAAAATACCATACCGATGGTTCCGTCATCAGGGTCTGAAAGATAATTCATATTGTTATCAAGCCAGTAAACCGGTTTGATGGAACCTTTTTCAACCCATCCGGCCGTGTAAATCTTTCCGTTCGAAATTGTTATCGAGCGGAGGCCGCCCTCACTCGCGTCTCCCAAACCGAGCATGTTCAGGTTCCCGTTCTTCCAGTATGCAGGTCTGTGCCCGTCAGTGGCGTTAAGCCATACCGAGCCCCCGATATACAAATCCATATCCGATTTTATTATGGAATATGCGGTTCCTCCCTCTGCCCCGTCGCTTAGGGGAAGTCTGACAGGAACGGAATCCGTCCACAGAACGGGTGACAGCCCGTCCATGCCTGCCACATACACTTTTCCCTGTGATACTATAATCGAGCAGCCGTATCCTGAAGTCGATTGAACGGGAAGTTCGTGAATCTTATCATTTTTCCAGAAGGCAGGCTGGGCGCAGTCATACTGGGGGTCATCCGGGCAGGGGACATAGTATATCCCTGCAGAATAATAAACGCCCTCGTAAACGCTTATATCGTAAATCTCTCCCCCACTG
Source organism: Desulfomonilia bacterium (assembly GCA_036567785.1). Classification (NCBI taxonomy): domain Bacteria; kingdom Pseudomonadati; phylum Thermodesulfobacteriota; class Desulfomonilia; species Desulfomonilia bacterium. The sequence continues at coordinate 155,275 of DATCTV010000037.1, forward strand.
GCATTTTCCGGTATGTCAAGAAAACTGAGCGTCCCGTTTACCCATAAACCCGGCATGACAGCAGGTGTATCCGAACCGGAGACGGCTGAACCGGCAGGAATGATTCTTAAAGACTGGCTGATACTGTCGGAAGATTTTTTCGAACAGGAAATGAAACAGAAAACAGGTATGAGAACATATAATAAAATCAGCACATTCCTTTTCATCATCTACATTTTCCCAGTTAGACAAAATTTCTATCTATCATTTGGAACAACAAAGAAATAATATCCTGATTATATTAAGGAGGCAAGTATGAGAGTAAGGACTTCTATAATCACGGGCGTAATAATTGCCTTTATCTTTCCTGCGGCGATTGCAAATGCGGACGGGTCTTTCCTGCTTGATGACATCAAACCTGTAATCCAACAGTCGCCGGATGTAGAGAAATACCTTTTTGCCACACTTGATCTTGAGAAAAGCGGTCAGGCAAACCGTATCGGAAACAATATCAACCCGAGGCTGGGCGGTACGCGGCTCGGCCCGTACTGCATCTATGCGAAACCCAAAGGAGATGCAGGAAAAAATACATTGGAAGTCTGCATAAATACGGAATATCATTTCAAGGACAAGACAGGCAGGCCGTGCAGGCTTGAGCAGGCCTACAGCGTAACTGAGAGCTTTGTTTCAATAGAGATCAAGCCCATAAAGGAGTGAGAATAATGGGAAGGTTGAGAAATCTTATCATAAAAGATGAAGTATGTCCCTGGTGGCTTATTCGGACCTTTGATAATCCGCTAAGGAGACTCCTTCAAAAGCCTGATGAGATACTGAAAGGCCTTGTGAAAGAAGGTGATACGGCCGTGGATATCGGTTGCGGAATAGGCTATTTCACTATCCCGCTTGCCAGGATGGTCGGCAAATCAGGAAAGGTGATTGCAGTTGATCTGCAGGAAAAGATGCTTAAAGGTATGGAAAAACGCGCCATTAAAAACAGTCTGAAAGACAGAATAATTTCACATAAATGCACACCAGATTCCCTTGATGTAAAAGAGCCTGCGGATTTTATCCTGGCCTTTTACATGGTTCATGAAGTTCCCGACCAGGAGCGCCTCTTCGGTGAGATAAAGCAAATGCTCAAACCGGCAGGACATATACTTGTAGTCGAACCGGGCATGCATGTGAAGGCTGACGCCTTTGAAAAGACTGTAAAAACCGCCCAGTCATGCGGGTTGAACCTTGTAGCGCTGCCCCGCTTCAGCTTCAGCCGGGCCGCTGTTTTTGCAAATCAGGGCAATTGACTAAACGACTCTCGCTGTTCTATAAGCCATTCCCATGAAAGAATGGTATGTTGTAAACACGAATCCGCGTGAAGAAGTTGTGGCCATTGCCAAACTCAGGCAGGGCGGTTTTGAGGTTTACCAGCCTCTCATGCAGAAGTATGTTTTCCATGCCAGAAAGAAAACGCTTAAAAAAGTGCCCCTTTTCCCGAACTATATTTTTGTCAATTCAGAAGACACCGATTCCGAGCTCTTCAAGGTTAAATGGTGCCGCGGGGTCAGGCGGATGCTTATCGACAACAACAATCCCGTGCCGATCTCATCAGGTTTTGTCGATATGCTCAAGGACATCGAGACGAAGGGCGAAGGCGTCATCAAGAAGCCTGTCGAGTATGAAAAGGGCGAACTTGTCAGGGTAATGTCGGGACCGATGAAGGACGTTATCGGAATTTTCGACTCATGGGATTCCGACGAGGGCAGGGTGAGGATTCTCGTTGAGATAGTAAACCAGCGGGCCAAGGTGGTTCTTCATTCTTCCATGCTGGAAAAGGCATAGATACCGGGAGGTTTCGGATTCATACCGTTTTCGGCGATACCAGGGGTTTGAAGGCGCCCGACTTGAGGGCACTCGAAAGGCTCTATCGCAGAAAACTTCCGGCCGAGGCCGTATTCACTCACGAGCTTGCAACCGAGATCTGCCGCATATCATGGGCCTCCGGCATACAGACAGGTGTCATCCTCGACCGATTCGGCGAAGTCCAGTATGTTATAGCAGGAACTGCAACAGGCCTTACGATACCTCCTCTCGACCGCAGGCGGACTCACCACGGCAGGCTGCAGGGGCTGAGGCTGATACATACCCATCTGGGCGACGGGAACCTTTCCGCCGAGGACCTGACCGATCTCTCGCGCCTAAGGCTCGATATGATATGGGCCGTCGATGTCCTTGACGGCGGCAGGCCCGGTTTTGCATACGGCGCACACCTCTTTCCGGATGAAGGCATGCGGCTTGAATGGAAGCTTCTGGATCCCGTAAGAACCGATAGGTTAAACTTGGAGTTCGATACTTTCATATCCGAGCTCGAGGCTGAAATAGGCAGGATGCGACCGGCCAGAAATGTCGAAAGCGGAGACAGGGCAATACTTGTTGCAGTCGGGAACGATCCTGAAGAAATCGAGATTTGCACTGAAGAATTAAAAGACCTGGCCGTTTCCGCAGGAATCGCCGTGCTGGATACGGTCATCCAGCGCAGGCCCAAACCTGACCCTAAATATATCGTCGGCAAGGGCAAGCTGAACGATATATACATAAAGGCCCTGGCTGTTGACGCAAATCTAATCATATTCGACCATGAGTTGAGCCCTTCACAATCCCGATCCATAACGGAAGAGATCGACATGCGTGTGCTTGACCGTACCCAGGTAATCCTTGATATTTTCGCAAAGCGCGCCCGGACCATGGAAGGAAAAATCCAGGTGGAGCTAGCCCAGCTCAAATACAACATGCCCAGACTCGTGGGCAAAAACCCAGCGCTTTCCCGTCTGCTGGGCGGCATCGGAATCAGGGGACCCGGGGAATCCAAGCTCGAAATCGACCGCAGGCGTGCCAAAGAGCGCATGAGGAGGCTCGAAAAGGATGCGGAGCGCATAAGCGAAAAGAGGGCAGTGACACGCAGACAGCGCCGTGAAAAGCGCCTGCCCGTCATATCCATTATAGGCTATACCAATACGGGCAAATCAACTCTTCTCAACACGCTTACCAGGAGCAATGTCCTGGCCGCTGACATGCCATTTGCAACGCTGGACCCGTCGAGCAAACGTCTGAGATTTCCAAAGGATATCGAGGTCATAATAACTGATACGGTGGGCTTCATACGCGACCTGCCGCCTGATTTGAAAGCTGCATTCATGGCAACGCTCGAGGAATTGAACGATGCGGACCTCCTTGTCGAGGTGATAGACATATCCGACCCGTTCATCGATTACAGGATGCAGGCTGTCAACGTGATATTGAGCGGCCTCGGGCTTGAAACCAAACCCCGGCTCAGGGTCTTTAACAAGATCGACAAGGCTGAAAAGGAATATGTCGAGACAATGACCCGGCGCTATGACGGTGTCGCCATCTCGGCCCTTGACCGCAAGACATTAAAGCCGCTTATTGAAAGGCTTGAAAGATATTTCATGTAGTAGCGTCAGGCTGTTGGAATCATATCCGGTTAAAAAAAAGGAATCTTGAAAATTTAAGAGGGCGCCTATCAAGTTTCATAAGTAGAAAAGAGCTGAATGCTACTTCGAAGAAGTAAATATCAGAGAGGGCAATTTGAATATAAAGTCTCTGATTTTATAATATTGCTGCAGCATTCTATAACCTCGCGAAGAATGAATTAGACTGAGAGTCCTGATCTGTTGTTGTATCAGGCAGCCTTGCTGATTAAGAAGTGCTTCTAACTCATGTATCCTCAGGAGTGATTCACGGGGGCTGCATGCCCCGGCAAATGATTCGGCAAGCTTGTCACCGGGAAGCGTGTATTCGTAAAGCCCGGGCTTCTGCTCATTCCATACAAACGGTTCATCATGATGATAGAAGAGTTCATCGACACTGAATGGATGATCCAAGGATAAGCCGTCTGCCGCTGAAGCTGACACCAGCACTATGGCATTGTGTTTGGAGCTGAGAAGGTTGGCTGTAATGCGGAATGCTTGAGTAGCAAATGGATAAACTTCCCAGCCTTTTTCATGAAACCTGTCGACCCAATACTGAGTCGGTTTGAGGTTGGGTGCTTCCGTTTGTGCCTGTCCCGGCTGCATGGAAGAAAACACAATAACTCGGGATGCATAATCTAATATTGTTTGCAGTGCACGGTCCTCATCCTGAGGTGATATCCATTGCATGACATCAAGACACATAACGAGATCAAATGTGCGGCCTGAGCCTGTTTTCTGATGAAGGTCGGGTATTGAAATCGCCTCAGCATCATGAACACCCAACTGCACTAAATGATCAATGCTCGAACGTACCCCATCTCCAATTACCAGAACGGATGCAGGCCTAAAGCGTTCATTTATATAACGGAGCGGGGGAATATCGCGGAAACCATCCACGAACGGACCGGCTTCAACACCTTTTGCTTCTGCTTCTGCAAGATGCATCCTGGCCAGAGTATCAAGCGGCATCACGTGCTTCGCAAAATGCCGGGCTATTTTTTCTGCCTGTCTTGTTATCTTTAGAAGGAGCGGCGTTGTTGCCGGAGGGTAACTTATCGATACGTCTTCTGATAGTTGAATCGGGTCGTCAATCAGGTTACATGAGGGATTGCAACCCGAATAGCTCAGTCCGATCTGCCGGAGTTCCTCCGCTGTCGGGGCAGGATTGTCGAGAAAGCGATGGAACATTTCTTCCTGATGAAAGCTGTTTCCCTGTATATGGCTGGAATCACACATATGTGCAAGCCACCCGACGAAGGCCTTTCCTACTATCTGTTCGGCCGAGCGTATGGGATAGTGAGCCAGCTTCAACGTGTCCAGACAGGTTACGGGATACCTGCGGCCGTTTACACTTGAATGAACGGAATGATTGCCTGTGTCGACTATCAGTGACTTGTCCGAGAGGATCGAAGATGGAATGGCTACTTTATACCAGAAAGGATCTTCAACCTCTCTTCGGTGACGTATCCGTATCAGGGGATTGATAATATTCTGATCGTCGGAGGGCGTTGGTACATAACTCTTCCATGGTATGCTGACCACATGATCAACAGGCACAGAACCAAGGATTTCCTTAAGCGAATGATTCTCTTCCGGTACGAGAAATTCATCCGCATCGAGCGGAATTATCCAATCAGGATGAAAGGTTCTGAATACGCTCTGGAGGAGATGTGTGGTTTTTTCGGATTGCTTGCGCTCCACTTCCGGGTCATCAATGACGACAATAGGCAGATTCTCTTCAATGAGACGGGTAAGAATCTCCCTGGTCTTATCGCAGCTCGAATTGTCTGCAATCACGAGTGCATCCATATGACAGAGGTTATAGCGGACAAAAACCTCAATGATATCCTCTTCATTTTTTACAAGCGAAATGCCGATAATACGCATGGCAATTTACCCCTTCTTCTGGCAGCTTTGTAAGAAAAAAATGATTTAATATGTATATTATGTATATGTCAAAGATATATACACAAGTCGCAGACTGATGCAGGCCTTTTCAGGACTGGTTCAACATCATTGCGAGGTCTTCTAATTCTTCCCAGCGGGCATAAAGGGCGTCGAGTTCGGCATCCACGGCCTCGAGCCTTGCAATTGCATCATTGATGGTCTTTGCAGCGCTGTTCATCTGAAATGATGCATCATTGAGCTTTTCCGTGAGGCCTCGTTTTTCCTCTTCGAGCGATTCAATTCTGACCGGGAGTTCAGCAAGTTCGCGCGATTCCTTGAATGAGAGCTTGGTCTTTTCCTTGGGCCTTGCCTCTTTCTTCGGCATCTCCTTCTTTTTCTGTACCGGTTCAGGCATGACAGGGGAGCGCTGTCTGATATAGTCGTCATAGCCGCCGACATATTCCTGCAAACGTCCATTCCCTTCAAGTGCGATGGTCGATGTCACAACATTGTTCAGAAAGGCCCTGTCATGGCTTACGAGCAGTACGGTGCCGCCGTATTCGACCAGCCTGTCCTCAAGCATTTCCAGTGTATCAGCGTCGAGGTCGTTTGTGGGCTCGTCCATGACAAGGACATTCGAAGGCGTGCTGAAGAGCTTTGCCAGCAGCAGACGGTTGCGCTCCCCGCCCGAAAGTTTTTTTGCAGGCGAAACTATCTGATCCTTTGTGAAAAGAAAACTCTGTAGATAGCCCATGACGTGCCTGGGGGAGCCGTCTAAAAATACCATGTCGTTCTTGTCCGCGATATTTTCCATGAGAGTCTTATCATCATCTATCTGTGCCCTCAGCTGGTCGAAGTAGGCGATCTTTATTCGCGTTCCAATGCGTATGTCGCCCGTCTGAGGCACGAGTCCGCCAAGGAGGATTTTTAAAAGGGTGGTCTTTCCCGAGCCGTTCGGCCCGATTATGCCAACCTTGTCGCCGCGAATGATGGTGGTGGAAAAATCCTTGATGATCGGGGTATCCGAATAGCCGAAGGTTATGTCTTTTGCATCCACAATGAGCCTGCCGCTCGCCTCGGCCTGCTGGATATTGATCTTTGCGCTGCCGGTTGAATCCCTCCGCTGAGCCCTTAGCTCTCGCATCTGCATGAGCGCCCTGACCCGGCCTTCATTCCTTGTGCGCCTGGCTTCAACGCCGCGTCTTATCCATACCTCTTCTCTGGCGAGCTTCTTGTCGAACTCCTGTCTGTGCCTTTCTTCTTCTGCCAGCATTGCTTCCCTGCGTTCCGCATAAGCATCGTAGCCGCAGGTTAATGAGATGAGTCTGCCCCGGTCGATCTCGACTATACGGTTTGAAAGCCTTCTCAGAAACTCCCTGTCATGGGAGACGAACATGACGGTCTTTCCGTAATCCCTGAGGAATGCTTCAAGCCATTCGATGGATGAGATATCCAGATGGTTTGTGGGCTCGTCAAGGAGGAGTATATCGGGTTCCTTCACCAGAGCCCTTGCAAGAAAGACCCTTCTTTTCATACCTGCGGAAAGGGTTTTAAACTCGGCATTTTCATCAAGACCGGTATTTGTGATTACGGTTTCCACGTTCAGGTGATGATGCCAGGCCCCTGTGGTTTCAAGCAGATGCTGGACGCGTTCAAGCTTTCTGATATCGGATTCACTGCTGTTTGAAGCGATTCTGGCGGTGAGATCATGGTATTCCCTTAACAGTTCGATATGTTCCATACCGCCTGATGCAACTACGTCATAGACGCTTCCGCTCAGATTATCAGGAACCTCCTGCGGGAGCAAAGATGTCCTTATATCGCCGTTTTTTATGATACCGCCTTCATCCGGCATGATTTCGCCGGCGATAAGTTTCATGAGAGTTGATTTGCCCGAGCCGTTGCGGCCGACAAGGCCTATACGCTCGCCGGTCTCGATGTTGAGGTCTGCGCAGTCAAGGATCAGGGGGCCGCCGAACCTTATTGAGACGTTATTTACTGTTAAGAGACGCAAAGGAAACTGCCCTATGGTTCAGATGAGTCCATGCTGAACGGTTGTCCGTTTTTCTTCATAGTTTATATCCGGAGGCAGGTCTTTTTTCTCTGATGCAGACCTTGCAAGTTCATCGCAACGCTCGTTTTCATCATGCCCCGCATGCCCCTTCAACCATTCGAAAACGACATCATGCTTTTCGGTAAGCTCAAGCAGCGTCTTCCACAGATCATAATTTTCGGCAGGTTTGTTTCTGGTGCGCATCCAGCCGTTTTTGCGCCATTTCTTAGCCCAGCCTTCCATGATGCCCTTGACCACATACTGTGAATCCGTACGAAGAAGTATTCTAGAGGGTTTTTCAAAGAGCTTCAGACCCGCAATGGCTCCAGTCAGCTCCATGCGGTTGTTTGTCGTCATCCTGAAACCGCCTGAAAGCTCCCGGCGTTTTCCGCCATCGATAATGACGACGCCATAGCCGCCCGGACCCGGATTGTTTATGCTGCCGCCGTCTGAATAAATGATTATGCGGTTATCGGTATCAGACAGTGGCGATCCGGCAGACGGATCTTTTGCAGGGGCTGAAGATTTGAACACCCCGGGGTTTTTGAGCCAAGCCTCAGCTTCATGAAGCTTTACGAAACCCTTGAACCTTGCGCCTTCTACACCCCGGACCTGGATTTCAGCTCCATCAGGCCCGAACCAGGTCGTGTATATGCCCGGCTTTTTGCCTGTGGCCACTGCATAGAAGTTGTTTTTAGGTTTGGTCATGTTGCTGTTCTTGTCTGGATGCGCTTCGTTAACTAAAAACCGTCATCGTCCGATTTCACCCCTACGGTGTAGGTGAGCATAAGCTGGAAACCGTTGATATTGGTCGTTCCCGATACATTGCTGAAATTCAGTTTCGACCCGAAGGCGCGCGCGCCAATTCCCATCCAGGAACTGTTCTTGAGCCTGAATTCGATTCCGGCCCGGCCGTAAATCCCGGGGCCGAATGCCGAAGATGTATTGGTTTGATAGTCGGTTTGAGAAGTGGATACATAATAATTCGACTGGTTGTTGTTCTGACCGAACATCAATATAGGTCCCAAACCTCCGTATAGGCGTATCCTTTTTCCCATCTCCGCACTCACATACGGGCCGATGGAAAGATCAAGCAGATAAAGCTGGTTGTCGACATGCACAGTGACCTGACCAGGCACGGTGCCTGCGGCTCTGACGGAATCTGTCATCCAGCTGAAAAGGGCTCCGCCCTCAATGCCTAATGAAACCGGTTTCTTTAATATTGGAATACCGCCTTCTACGCCTATGAGGGGCATCCAGGTAAATGTGGATGTTGCTTCAACAGTGGGGTATTCTGTGCTCTGGTAGTTGAGGTTAAGGTTCGCATAGCGGGCCGCGCCCAGCATTACCTGAACAAGCGAGTACGAATCGTCATTTGCATTCTGACTGGTATCATCATCCGCGAATAAAGGCGTTCCGGCAATGAATATTACAAGAAGCAACCATAAGATAATCTGTTTTTTACATAATGATTTCATAAACCCGTTCTCCTCCTGTGCATAATTATTATGTGCCCTGCGATAATACGGTCATCGGCCGTCCCTGCTGCGGATATCATGCTCCGTATTTATAAACTATGGCTTTTATTTAAAAATTGTCAAGAAACAAGGTTTAGAACAGAGGGGAATATTTGTGAATTTCATATCATGACTGGTTGAATATCGGCTTTTACCGGACAGGTTTCTTAAAGTATTTTAAATTGACTTGAGCTGTTTTAGTCCGTAACCTGAAGTTTCAGACTCAATCTTAAACCTGAAAAGGAGGAAGCCATGCCGCTAAAGAGACTTCTGGCAAAACGGACTGAAAACATGGGCGCAAGCGCGATCAGGGAAATCCTGAAAGTCGTATCCCAGCCCGGCATGGTCTCTCTTGCAGGCGGTATTCCGGCTCCTGAAAGTTTTCCGCTTGAAATAATGACCGAACTCACTGCCCGTGTAATCGAAAAGTACGGCAGCCAGGCCTTCCAGTACGACCTGACGGAAGGGTTTACGCCCCTGAGGGAGGTTCTTGCGGATTATCTGATAGAAAGGGGCGTAAGGGCGAAACCCGATGAGGTAATAATCGGCACGGGCTCGCAGGGATTTCTCGACGCAATGGGCAAGGCGCTTATAACGCCCGGAGACAAGGTGGCGGTAGAGGCGCCGACATATCTCGGCGCAATTCAGGCGCTGAATCCTTACGAGCCTGATTATGTAAGCATCGCAACGGACGACAGCGGCGTCATTCCTGAATCGCTTGAAGAGGTGCTTAAAAACAACGAGGTAAAGCTCATATACCTTGTGCCTACATTCCAGAACCCGACCGGAAGGACGATCTCTCTTGAACGCAGGGAAAAAATCGCATCATTGATCATCAAATACAAGTCACTGCTAATAGAGGACGATCCGTACAGCATGCTCAGGTACCGCGGCGTTCCGCTACCTCCCATCAAGACAATGGCGCCCGACAACACTGTTTACATAAGCACCCTTTCAAAGGTTTTTGCACCCGGTTTGAGGCTCGGATTCTGCGTGGCCCCGCCCGTTATCCTCAGATGGCTCGTGCTTGTAAAGCAGGGCGTCGACCTGCATACTAGCACTTTCAATCAGGCCCTTGCAGCAGAATACATGGCCGGAGGCTATCTCGAGCGGCACCTTCCCAAGATACTGGGCATCTATAAACCGAAGCAGGAGGCGATGCTTAATGCCCTTGGTAAATATTTCCCGTCTGATTTTTATTTTTCAAGGCCCGAAGGGGGCATGTTCATCTGGGTGGAAGGGAATCTTGATATGGATAAAGTATATGAAAAAGCGATAGAGAAAAACGTTGCATTCGTGCCCGGTAAATACTTTTTCACTAAAAAAGGCGAAGGCAGAGGCACCATGAGGCTTAATTACACCATGAGCGATGAAGCGACCATCGACAGGGCGATAAAGACGCTTTCCGAAGTCATAGGAGAGTTTAAATGAACCTGTTCAGGGGGATCGATAATGGTCCATTATGATTATGACGTTATAGTGGCAGGCGCAGGCCCTGGCGGATGCGTTGCAGCAATTAAGCTTGCTCAGGCCGGCCACAGGGTGGCCCTGTTCGATTCATCGGATGAAACCACGCTCGGCAAGCCCATAATCATTGAAGCCGAGAGGTCCATATTCCCTATAGTAGGCGTTGATATGCCCGCAGGCGACATGGTGCCCTACCATGCCGGATGCCTCCGCTACATATCACCCCGGGGGAAAGAGGTTTTCAGCATCGGAAATAAGGAAAACGCTACACCAATAGGCATGTACCTTGACCGTTATGTAAGGACCCTGCTTGAAGCAGCCAGACGCTCAGGCGCCTCATTTTTTGGCGGCCACAGGGTTATTGCGCCGTTAATTTCATCAGGAAGGGCAGCAGGCATCGAATTTGAATCTTCAAAAGGTAAAGGTGCGGCAACGGCAAGAATCACGATCGACTCAACCGGATTTAATGCCACTCTTGTGAGGGTTCTGCCTCAGGATACTGGCTTTGAGTTTCCTGATGATGACAGGCATGTCGTAAGCGCGGCCAACAGTTTCAATGAGACGATACCATCTGCGGCTGAAGAGGCGGTGAGATCGGGCAGGCATGGCGACGAAGAGGTGAGGACCAGACTGGGTGATTACGGCCCGTACTCAACGGTATATTCCTTCCTCTCCACAAGGAAAAACAGGGCCTATATCCTTATAGGGCTGAAAAAAGCTTTGGAAAAGAGTATCACCGCCGGACAGGCTGTCGATAATTTTATAAACGATGCAGGGTGGTTCGGCAGAAAAATCCACGGGGGAAAAGGCTATATCCGCATCAGACATTCACTCGACAAACTTGTTGCCGACGGGTTCATGGCGGTCGGCGAGGCCGCATGCATGGTCTTTCCCATGCACGGAAGCGGCGTCGCATCATCCATGTATGCAGGCCTTCTTGCTGCAAAGACTGCATCAAGGGCGTTGTTCTCAGACGATACGACCGTACGGGCCCTTTGGCCTTACTCGGCCGAATACCAGACGACAAGGGGCAGGCTGCTGGCGGCCTATGACGTTACAAGGCTTACCATCGACATGTTCAAGGAAAATGATGTAGCCGACATGATGGAATCCGGGCTCCTTAATAAAGAGGATATTGTGAACGGACTGCTTATTTCAGACCCTCTAATATCACCTGCCACGCTTCCTGAAAGGATAATGGGCATGGCAAGACATCCGCGCTTTATACCGGTGCTTGCCGGAATGGGAATGACGCTCAATTCCGTCCTGTCGCACTACAAAAAATACCCGAATGAATATGACCCTGCCGCATTTAATTCATGGCGGCGCAGGAAAAAGACACTGTTTAGCCGCCTGCAGGGATAAGGAAGCTGAAAAGTTTAATGGCTCAATAGCTCGACAGCTATACACAGGGAGAAGATAATGATGAAAAAACTTGCAGTTCTCGTAATGATGGCAATGTTTATGGCGGCCTGCGCACCGCGATATACGATAAACCATGATTATCCGAAAGAGCCTTTGAGTTTTCCTAAAGACCAGGCAGCCCATTACGACGCGCAGACCGAGTGGTGGTACTACACCGGTCATTTCTTTGATGAAGACAGGAACGAATATGGTTTCGAACTCACTTTTTTCAAGAGGGTGATGAGCGACGACAAGTCTGTTATTTTTAAATTTCCCGCCTACTGGATCAAGGATATAGGAATGGTCGGCCATTTTGCCATAACCGACGTTAACGGTAAAAAATTCAAATTTGCGCAGAAGACGAATCTTTGCTCTGGATGGAAGGCAGAAAAGGATCGTTACGAGGTTTCCATAGGAGACTGGTCAGTCAGGGAAGAAGACGGGATACACAAGCTCAAGGCAAACATGAGAGGTTATGAGATCGATCTGGAATTGAAGCCTCTGAAAGACCCCGTTCCGAACGGACCCGGCGGGATTGTCGCAAAGGGCAGCGGCTACGGCAATTATTACTATTCGATAACCAGGATCGAAGTAAGCGGTACGCTTAAGGCAGGCGGCAAGACCCTTAAAGTACACGGTGTTTCCTGGATGGACCATGAATACGGTATCATGAAGGTTGCCCCCGGTGTCAAAGGCTGGGACTGGTTCAGTCTTCAGCTCAATGACGGGACCGACATAATGATTTACATGATAAAGGATAAAAACGAGATTGTGAAGGAATCGAGCTGTACAATAGTAAACGCCTCAGGAGAATACAATTGGTTGACTCTCTCCGATATCGAAGTCAAAGACATATCGACATGGAAGAGTCCCAATACCGGTGGTGAGTATCCTTCCCGGTGGGAAATCCGTATAAAGCCGCTCGATCTTACTCTTAACGTGGTTCCGGTAATGAATGACCAGGAGATGAGGCTGCCGCCCATCGATTACTGGGAAGGGGCAGTTAATTTAAAGGGCACAAGGGAAGGTTCCCCGGTTCTTGGAAAGGGATATGTCGAGCTTGTCGGTTATTCCAGGAATAAAAGGCCCGGCACACAGAATCTTGAATGAACACTTATAGTGATTCTTCGACCGATTTGATAAGCCCGAATTTTCTCAGCTCTTCCAGTATTTTTTTCTGTTCCACCGGTTTATACAGATACAGGTTTGCACCGCCTCTGTAACATGCCTCAAATATGTATGCCGGGTTTACGACAGCGGTAATGACGATAATCTTTACGGAATCCGCCACGAGCACGCCCATTTCGCGTTCTATTTTGCGCATCATTTTGATGGCGTCGATTCCGCCAATCCTCGGCAGCATCAGGTCTATGCAGACAAGGTCGTAAGGCTTGCCCAGTTCGAGTGCAAGGGTGAAGGCCTTAACACAGTCCATGCCGTCTTCCGCGGAATCGCAGTAGCCATAATTTTCAAGAATTCGCTCGAGGGCGAGCCTTGATGTCATGCTGACATCGGCCAGGAGGATCTTCAGTTTACCATTGCTGTCCGGCATGAATATAATATAGGGCCGATATCCTCAGTTGAAAGGGGTTAAGTATTATTTTTATTTTTTCCGATAACGAGCAAAGAAAGAAAACACAAAAGGATAATTTTATGGTGAGCTTTTCGCAGATAATAACCGGCTGGCAGCCTTTTTATTCCACGATTGCCGAAGCGGCGGCAACGCTCCTTGGGCTTCTTTTCGTAGCCGTTTCCCTAAACAGGGCGCACCTTGACCTTGAGGAAAATGCACACCTGATGTCGCTGGCCAGGCAGACGTTTGCCACATATCTCTTTATCCTTACATTTTCCATAACGGTGCTCATTCCCAAGCAGAGCGGAAAGGGTCTGGGAATTCCGCTGACCTGTATAGGTGTTTACGGGCTTTATCTTGTCCTTAGGGAGATGGCGTTGCATGTAAGAAAAATCAATGTTTCAGTATCATTAAAGCGCTACGGATGGTCACTGCTTGCATTCATCCTTATGATTTCCTCTTCGATCCATGTCATTGCCCATGAAGATTCCGGCAGCCTCTATCATATGGTATCGTCCATGTTCATGCTTCTTGTATCTGCAACAAAAAGCTCGTGGATACTTCTTGTCGAAATCAGATCGACAAAGACGGCATCCCATAATTAAACGAAATACGCTATTCGGAAAAGGGTGAGCCGTCATCGATTGATTTGAGGATTTCTGCGATTTCGACTTCTGTCGATTTGAGGCTCTTCTTGAGGGTTTTTATCATTTCGGATGCGCTCTTTACTGTTTCAGCCAGCCTGTCAACCGGAATGTCGCCCGAATTCATCTTTTCAACCAGAGCCTCAAGCTCCCTGAGTATTTCCGAATAGGTTTTTTTCTTCATGATTTCTCCTTTGTCTCGACAATGCTTGTCAGGCTGCCCTTTGAAAGGACAGTCTTCAACCTGTCGCCGTTTTGAATTCCGGCGCTGTCCGTTAATGCCTTGCCTTCAGGGGTCATGGTGATGCTGAACCCCCTTTTGAGTATGGATGCCGGGTCCATGATGGCAAGCAGATTATCATACTCAATAAGTCTCGATTCCGCTGTGCTCATTATTGCACGGACTGCAGGCTTCACGGAGCGCTCGATAATGGCGAGTCTGTTTCCGGCAAGCGCCGATGCACGCGCCGCCGCCATGCCCAATCTTCCTGCTGCCGCATGGATGGAGGAATCAAGAGCTTTCGTCATTTTCGATACGGATACCGACATCCTGTATGCAATCATCTTAAGCCTGTCGTTTTCCTTTTCAGTGTATGACCGGGCTGAATCATCAAGCGCTGAGAGTGCGTCGATAATCCTCTGACGGAAATCATCAAGTCTGGCAGTAAGAAATCTGGCGGTATCAGTGGGCGTTACAAAATGCATGTACGATACCATATCAGACACGCTGAGGTCGATTTCATGACCTATGCCGGTGAGAACCGGCAGACGGCATCCGGCTATCGCTTCACAAATCCTTATGTCGTCGAAATAAAAAAGGTCGGTCTTTGCCCCTCCGCCCCTTACTATTGCAATGGCGTGCAGGTCTTTCTGCTGAAGCGCCTTTATCCCGTTTGAAACGTCACGGGGTGTGTGTTCGCCCTGCATGTACGCATCGAATATATACAATTTGAATGCATATCCGCTGGAATTGAGGACACTCAAAAAATCATTGAAGGCGGCTGAACCGAGAGATGTTATCAGGCCTATTTTCAAAGGGCAGTCGCTCATTTCAAGCCGTCTGTTGTTTTCAAAGAGCCCTGCCTTTTTCAGTTCATCGATGGTCTGCTGGCGTTTTCTGGCCATTGCCCCGAGGCTGTAGCCTGCATCAACTTCACTTACGATAAGCTGGTACCGCCCTTCTTTTACGTAAAGATCGACGCCCGCCCTCAATTTTACTTCCAGCCCGTCGGCAAGCTGAAATGAAGAAAATCCATCACGCCTTAATTTTGTGCGCCAGGAGAGAAGGGAATTCTTAAAAAAGGCGCATCCGATCTTTGCGATATATCTGGCAGGGTCGTCGGGGTCCTTTTCCACAAGGTCAAAATATGCGTGGCCGGAGCGGTCATGCATCTTATAGCCGTGTATCTCTCCCGTTACCCAGGTGTCGTTGCCGAAGGTTTCACTGAGAAGTGACCTTGCAATCTGGCCCAGCTGACTTACGGTAAAGCAGTTCATATTAAGTCAAGTATCAGATAAGGAACCCTGTAATCAAGCAGTCCTTGATTGACCGCACCCGGAAAATGTGGGATATGCGGCACAGAAAATATCTGCAAAAGAGGGACTTATGGAATATTCTCTGATCAGGATAGAGGTGGAAAATCAGATCGCCATTGTGGAAATGAACCGTAAGAAAGAGCTTAATGCCCTTTCCATGGCTATGATGAGAGAGCTCAACACGGCCTTTGCTTCATTCATGAAAGAGGACAGCAATATCAATCTTGTAGTGCTCACCGGCGGGGATGAATGCTTTTCCGCAGGTCTTGACCTCAAGGAAGTCCCTGATCTCAACGGAAACGACTCGGCACGTTATTTAAGGCTTTACCTCGATCTTTACACACGCCTGATAGACTATGAAAAGATACTGATAACGGCAGTCAGCGGCATAGCCTTCGGAGGCGGACTGAACCTTGCCCTTATGGGTGATATAATCATTGCATCCGAAAGCGCCATTTTCGGCCATCCTGAAATTAAATACGGATTCAACCCGCTGGTTACGCCGCTTGTGTCGCGTATAGGCATGGCCAGGAGCAAGGAGCTTACATTAAGGGGAGATCCGATAGGCGCAATCGAGGCTCATAATATCGGCCTCATCAACCGTGTGGTTCCGCCTGAAAGATTCAGGGATGAAGTCATGCTCTGGGCAAGACAGCTTGAAAAGAGGCCGAGAGAGGCTATCCAGGCCCTTAAAAGGGCATTCGATGTCGTCAGCAGGCTTGATGCGAAGGCTGCTATCGAATACGAACTCGAGATATCGGGCATGCTGCTTAATGTCAGGACAGATGCCAGAAAGGAGATGAAAAATTTCATCCAGGGCAAGAAAGCTTCCCGCATATCGTAAGTTCGACCCCTATAAGCTTTTTGCAGAGCTGTCTTCTTTCTACGGCCCTTCGGGCTGGTGGCCAGGCGAAACGGATTTTGAGGTCATCGTAGGTGCGGTACTTACGCAGAACACGGCATGGACCAATGTTGAGCGTGCAATATCAAATCTTAAATTGCAGGGCATGCTCGATTTTGATGCCATGTATTCCTTGAAAGACGATAAACTTGCAAACCTTATCAGGCCTGCAGGATACTTCAATATCAAGACCAGACGGCTCAAAAACCTGCTTGATAGAATTGCGCTGACCGGCGGAATGGATGAGTTCTTTTGCAGACAGACTGATGCACTCAGGGCCGGTCTGCTCGAAGTGAGCGGTATAGGTCCCGAGACTGCCGACAGTATATGCTGCTATGCAGCGGACAGGCCGGTCTTCGTTGTGGATGCCTATACTAAGCGCATGTTTGTCCGTCATGGATTTGCAGATGATAAAACTCAATACCATGAGATACAGGAAATGTTCATGAGCAGGCTCGATCCGGATGTCCAGCTGTTCAAAGACCTGCATGCATATATCGTCTTTATCGGGAAGGATTTCTGCAGGAAAAAGAATCCGGACTGCGAAAGATGTCCGGTATCTTCGCTCTGGGGCTCCGGATTCTAAAAGAGCTTTCTGCTGTCCAGCAATATGGTCACAGGCCCGTCATTTATCAGAGACACCTCCATCATGGCCTGAAATACGCCGGTTTTCACCTTTCCCGGCAGCAGCGCGGACATTCGGGCTGCGAATGCATCGAACATGGCCCTGGCGGCATCGGGTGATTCAGCCGAAGACCATGAAGGTCTTCTACCCTTCCGGACATCGCCCAGCAGGGTGAACTGCGATATCAGAAGGACCTCTCCGCCCGTTTCAGCGACGCTCAAGTTCATAAAGCCCTTTTCATCGTCAAATATTCTGAGCCCTGTGATCTTGTTCGAGATATATTCGATGTCAGCCTGAGAATCATTTCTTTCAATTCCGGCCAAACAAAGGAGCCCGGTGCCTATTGATGATACGACACCGCCATTTATGGCAACCGACGCATTTTTTACCCGTTGCAGAACCGCCCGCATGCCAGGCCTAGCCTTTCGATTTTTCATAGAGCTCAATGAGATTGTCAATCCGCGTTATGCGCCATGAGCCCTGTTCCCTGATCAGTTCTATTTCAAGTACACCGGTTTTTCCCGAGGAGACTTTTGCGTGAGCGATATCATCTTTCCATGAGATGCCCTTCAATTTGAATTTTGTCGAAGAAGGGCCTTTTACCATTGAATTCAGGATGCTTGCCGCCGGAGGTGTGCCGTTTCTTATCCAGGCCTCGATATCGCCGGGCAGGCTCTTTCTGACCATGGTCCCGTATCTGACTGCCAGATTTCTGCTGATATGCGAAGGGATGCCCTTATCATCCATTTTCTTATATGCAATAAACGTAATCTCTTTGGCGAGTTCCATTGAAAGCCTTTCCATGTCAACATACCTGCTGAAAGTGTTCCAGTCATGGGTTTTGACGGCATTAGATACCTTCAAGAGCGAATATATGGGCGTGGTCGGATACCAGTAATAGAGTAATACAACTGAAACCGCTATCATCGCCGCACATGCCGCCATTACGGCGGCAGTGATTATCCTTTTTCTTCTTTTTATTTCAATACCGTCACTAACCACTCTCAGCTGTCCTTTATTTGAATATTGTCGTGGTCATGACTACGCCCCCTCTCAGGATACTCATGCTGAGCTTCCTTCCTGTAAGAGAATCGGTTGCCTTTTTGAAATCCTCGAGCGTTTTTATATCATTTCTGCCAAGCTTGAGTATGATGTCTCCCGGTTTGAGTCCTGTCCCGTCGGCATTTGAACCCCGTTTAATTTCGGTTATTATAACACCCGATTCATTGGCGCTGAGATTCATGCTGTCCCTTACGGCATCGTCAATCTCTCTTGCAGTAAGTCCCCCAAGGAAGCGGTTGTTGCTGATGGTGAGAGAACTCCCTGAAGCCGCTGCCCTCGAAAGGTCGCCTGCCTGTACAGGTATTACGAATTCCCTGTCTTTTCTTATAATTGACACCTTAGCCTGGGTTCCAGGCAGGATCTCGGATACCATGAATCTCATTGAAATGGAGTTCTGAACAACTTTTCCGTTTATTGCAGTTATAATGTCACCGCGTCTTATGCCTGCATTTGCTGCAGGAGAACCCTTGGAAACATCGACAACGATAACGCCTCTGGGCGTCGCCATCTTCAAAGAGCGTGCAATGCCGGCATCGATATCCTGGGTCGTTACTCCCAGCCATCCCCTTATTACCTTTCCATAGCGCACCAGACTGTTCTTTATGGATATTGCAAAATCCGCCGGTATCGCAAACCCGATTCCGATATTGCCGCCCGACCTGGACAGGATAGAGGTATTTATCCCGACGAGTTCCCCCCTCATGTTCACAAGGGCACCACCTGAATTGCCCGGGTTAATCGCCGCGTCGGTCTGAATGAAGTTTTCATAATCGGTTATGCCGAGGCCTGAACGGCCGAGAGCACTGACTATACCCAGCGTAACCGTCTGGCCGAGTCCGAACGGATTGCCTACCGCGAGGACGAAGGTCCCTATCCTTAATTTGGATGAATCACCGACAGGCAGCCAGGGAAGTCCTCTTGAATCTATTTTTATTACCGCCACATCACTCTTGGGGTCTGTCCCGATAATGTGTGCCGTAAACACCCTGCTGTCTGAAAGTTTGACCTCAACCTTATCCGCACCGCCTACGACATGGTTGTTTGTGAGTATATAGCCGTCAGGGGATATGATGACACCTGAACCAAGTGAACGCTGAACCCGTTCCTCTTGCGGGGCGTTACCGAAAAAATCCCTGAAGAACGGATCGGAATAAAACGGCGAGCGGTCAACCACGGTCTTGGTCGATGCGATGTTGACAACCGACGGGATAACCTTCTGCGCAACATCCGCCACCCATTCTCCCTGAAACATATCGGCGGTCGCGGCCAGGGATATCCCTGCAGTCAGGAGTAATGCCAACACTGAAAGCGTGCATAGCCTGTGAATCTTTTTCATATTAATCCTCCTTGTGCTGCGCTTGTCCTAGCACAGACGGAAGAGCGTTTCAACCATGCCCCGGCAACCTCTTATCAGGCCCCTATGTACATTATCGGGACAATCGGATATGGATATGTTATGATGGAGCATAATTCCACCAGAGACTATCATTTAAAAAGCGAAATCGACCTCATGAGGGAATACACGATCAATGAGTCGCTGTCCTCTCTTGATTCGCATTATATGGCCTGCATTGAAAAGCCTAGGCCGTTCGGGCAGATAGTCGCCGAAAAGCTTGATGGTCATGGACTGCTCAGGCAGGGTTCAACAATCATGGAAGCCGGCGGCGGATACGGGAGCTTCATGGAGGCTTTTCTGAACCGGAACCGGGCTTTAGTCAAAAATGTTCTTATGGTGGACCTTTCGCCCTGCCTTCTCAGAAAACAGAGGAAGAGGCTTGAGGCTTTCAGGGAGATAGTATCCTTTATAAATGCTGATATACAAGAGATACTTCCTGCAGTCAGCGGAATTGATCTAATCATAATGAACGAGGTTATTGGCGACCTTGATACGACAACCGGCCTTGAGCCGGGGCAACTACCTGATGGAATTTCAGCAATCATTGAAAAATATGGACTGGATATGCCTGAGACAGGGGTATTTTCATTGAATACCGGTGCGATAAAGGCTGTTGAGGCGATATGCGAAAAGGGGATTCCGGCTTATATTTCCGAACACTCATGTGATCCGGTCATCCCTGAAAGCATGCCATGGCTTGCTAGTGGGCTCGACCTTGACAGCTGGCCCCGAGAGATCAGGCTTTATTCACATTCGGAATATACGATCAGGTTCGGCCACCTCATCAAAGTGGCTCAGCATTTCGGCAGAAAAATCCTGACCGGTTCATATGCCGAGCTGGTGGGTGTCAGAAACAGGCCGTTCTACAGATTTATGTTCGAATCGGGGGCGTGTACTACCCCAGAGCAGGAAATCGTCCTGGAATTTTTCGACCATATTAGGGAATACCGCTGGCTGATAATTCTTTAGTTCCGTTTCGTATTCAAGCCCTGCCGTTGTCGGCTGCGTCGGAATGCTCCTCAAAAATGGGATCATGAGCATCCGGTATCGCTCCTCAAGCCGAGCATAGCGAAGGCGTAGAGACATACGTCAAAGTATGCTTGCGTCGCTTCCTTCTTGCCTCCTCCGCATCATCTTGAATACAAAACGGAACACCTTTAGTAAATTAATGGTCGTTTCAGAGAATACCGTAAAATGATATAATGATAATCGATGAAGAAGATACTGACCTTTCTTTCGGATTTCGGTGTTAAAGACAGCTATGCAGCACAGGTCAAGGGTAGAATTCTGAATTCTGCGCCGGATGTGAACATAATCGATATCACGCATGAGTGCGGAAGGTTCGACATCATTTCCGGATCGTGGCTTCTGCATACATCTTGGAAATATTTTCCCAAAAACAGTGTTCATCTTGCGGTTGTCGATCCCGGTGTGGGCACTAAGAGGGCAATCCTTGTTCTCGAAAAGGACGGCCATTTTTTCATCGGACCGGATAACGGGATATTTTCATTCATTTATCCGGCGGAAAAGATATTTGAGGTAACATGGAGGCCAAAGGCGGAGGTATCACCCACATTTCATGCCAGGGATATAATGGCCCCGGTTGCAGCAATGCTCTTAAACGGCATACAGCCTGCAACACTGGGCATCCCGAAGAAGAATGCCATATCCTTTGATGCATCCTCTCCGATGATCGTACATATAGACGGTTTCGGCAACGTTATTACAAACATAGGTTTTGAATCCCTCAACGGCTGCGGTGTTACTGTGAACAATACGTTCATTGGCAGGACCGCCTCAACCTATTGGGATATAGCCGAAGGTGAAATTGCGCTTATAAAGGGAAGCGCAGGAACGGTGGAATTTTCCGCCAATATGAAAAGCGCTGCCGATATATTAAAGGCTAGCACCGGCATGCCGGTTATTATAATGAAGGGATGAAAAATGGATACCAGACTAAAAGTTCTTATGGTCGATGCGGCAAGCGGATATTACCGTCATGAGCGTTACAGACTGGGTGACTTTTTCGGGCCGGTTGATCTGGGCCTCTTTCTTGCCGGAAGATATAATTCCCTGAACATCGGTGTAGGTCTTCTTGCAGGGTCTATATTCCCGGGTTCGAACCGCATGATATTTACCGGCTTCTCTCCTTGCTGGGGAGGCTTTTTTATCTCATCAATGGGGGGAGCTGGTCTGGTCTTCGATAACCTCGGCATCAACATGCTCTCGATCACCGGCAAGGCGCATGTCCCGTCAATCATTTATCTCAACCGTGTTCACGGCGAGGAAATCGAGGTTGAGATTGTGCCTGTAAAGGCTGAAGAGGTCTGGAAAAGCGGCAGACGTGGCGTTTATGCCATGACGGATCATGTGCTTGATGTTTTCGGTTCCAGATACATTTCCGATCCCAGGGTGCTCGTTACCGGTCCTGCCTCGCTCTCTACGGATTTCGGTGCGATATGCTCAATGCCGGTCGTTTCTGGGAAGCCCACCCATATAGACACCTGGGCGGGAAGGGGCGGTTTCGGTTCAAAGCTCTTTTTACAGCACGGCATTGCAGCCGTGGTCTATGGCGGCACATACCTGGATGATGATTTCAGGGACAGGAAGGTTGCCGACCAGTGGTTCATAGACAAGTATACAAAAAAGCTTGCAGCAAAGGACCTTGAAGCAACGACGAAATACAGGTTTGAACCCGACTTCAATACCGGCGGAACCCTGGGGGTAAACCTTGCCACAATAGGCGGAGGTATCATTGCGTTCAATTACCGCTCTATCTTTATGGATGAATCGGCCCGTCTCGATATGCACAAAAACCTTATCGCCGGTCACTACCTTAAGCAGTTCAACGAAGAGACCATATACCCCAAACAGCAGCATACATGCGGCGAACCGTGCGCCGCGCTGTGCAAGAAGATGAACGGAGAATTCAAGAAGGACTATGAACCCTATCAGACCATGGGGCCTTTATCCGGCATATTCGACCAGCGCGCGGCCGAGAAGCTGAACCATCATGCCGACATGTACGGTTTTGACGCAATTTCCGCAGGCGGGATCGTGTCATGGCTTATGGAATGCCTGGCCGAAGGACACTTAAGCCCTCAAGAACTGGGAGTAAGCAGGATGCCCGTCTTCAAGCCTGATGGATTCAGCATCGAGACCGATTCCATGAACAATGCCGAGCTTGGCATTGAGCTTCTTGACGGTATGATCCGGAAGCGGCCCATGCTTGATATGACTGAAGGCGCTCGCAGGCTTGCCAGAAACATAAGCAGGACAAAAGGCAGGGAAATTCTTGATTGCTTCCTGTACTCCGCATACGCGCGCAACGGCTGGATGGTTCCCAATCAGTACTGGACGCCCGGCGTGCTGTCGCCGATGCCCATAATGGGCAAATACTACATGGATTACGGCAAGGAATTTCTACCGCCCAGGGAACTTGGCAGAAGGAATGCGAAGCGCATGAAAATGGAACTGGTGATGGACAATATAGGCATGTGCCGTTTTCACCGCATGTGGGCCGAGGATATGATACCCGAGATAATCGGCGAACTCTATGGGAAGAAGGATGAATATCTGAGCAGCATCTCAATAACGGCAAGCCGCATAAATTCCAGAAATGCATCATGCTTCTGGGAGTCTTCACGCGCCCTGGAGTTTATACACTCATTTCTGAAACGAAGAAAAGAACTCGGCGATGCCAGTGAAGAAATTGCCGGATGGCTGGATATGTTTGAAAAAGATGCAGGAGAGGCCGGGCTTGCCTTCTGGTATGATATACACAAAGGTGTGCAGGAATCTTTGAGGGAATTTTAAAAAAGAGTTATACCCTTGTCCGGCATAAGGGTAGTTCTCCGGGATAGTTACCCGATTTTACTCCATTTTTTAACTTGCTTCAGCAGGTCGAGCGCATCATCTTCGGTGTCGCAATTGGTCTGCATGTAAAGCCCTTTGGGAGAAACATATTTGAGGATCTCTTCGATCTCCTTCGGGTTCACCCCCAGCATCACGATTCCCTTTTTCCTGGCCTGTATCTTTTTATAGAGCGGTATCCACTTTTCGTAGACATAGCTTGCGTCCGGCCCGTCGTATTCGGTCGGCCTCCACTGTATGGCATGGATTCCTTCTATGTCGAGAATGCTGTCGATATGCTTCACCATGTCCGGCCCGTCGAGATGGAACAGCGCCCTGTCGAGGAATGCGGCCTCTCTCTCAAGTGTCGGTTTTACGAACTCATCGAACATCTTCGGGGAAAGCAGCGCCCCGAAATCACATTGCAGGGGATACCACCTGTCCCTGCTCCATAGTGGCATCCAGCATGTCATGCCGTCGCATTTTTCTGAAATCATTTTATGTAAAATGCCGTAGGCCTCGAACCATGCATCGTCTATCGCATCGATCATGTTCCTGACTTCGTCGGGTCTTTCTATCATGTCAAAGATGAGTTCCTGTGCTCCACATAGAGACACGGCTATGTCGAAACCTCCCCCGAGATCTGTCATGCCGACCAGATATTTGTCAGGAGCACGTTCGGCAAAATAGCCGGTCATGTCAACCGCCGCTTTCCACATGCCGTGATCCTTGTCGAATTTTATATCCGGAATTGAATCGGACCGGTTCGCAGACTGTTTCGGGCCGAACCAAATCGTCGTATCGTCGAGGCGGTAATCCGATCCCAGGGGCGCCGCAAGCATGCCGGGTCCAAGGTTTATGAACTGGTAGGGGAAAGACTCACCGAGGAATGAAGCTATGCTGAAGACGAACTCGTTCCCGTGATAGAAGTTTTCTGCGGTCGTCCACTTTTCCCAAAGGCCCGCAGGCTCTTTAATGTCTGGGAAGGTATAATCGAGGGGCTTGCTGCGAGGCGCGGTAACGGCTACGCAGCACCTGTCTGTCATGTCGCATGCCCAGAACGCCTCGAATCTTTTTTTCGTTTCTTCCCAGTCGTCCTTGTAAATCATATATGTCTCCTTGCTAGGGATCATTGCAGTTTCTATATCATGACAGGGCATACATTTCTTGTATTCATTGATCATTCTTTGGTAAAATTATGACTCAATCTGAAGGGAGGTAATGATATGAGCAGATTCATCGACTTGTCTGTAACTATAGAAAGCGGGCTTCCAAGCGACCCTCCGATGATGATACCAAAGATAATGTACATAGACCATGCATTGGGGGCGGAGAGCATGAAGTCCTTTTATCCCGGACTTACTGCCGGGGATCTCCCGGGCGGGCTGGGCTGGGCTGTCGAAGTTATGGAAGTGTCCACTCACGCTGGCACGCACATGGATGCGCCGTGGCATTTTCATCCCACTCAGGACAAAGGCAAACCGGCCATGACGATTGATCAGTTCCCTCTTGAATGGGGCGTGGGAAGCGGCGTCAAGCTGGACTTCTCGGATTTCCCCGACGGCTACAACATCACGGTCGAGGATGTTAAGGCAAAGCTCGATGACATTAAATACACGCTCAAACCGGGCGATATATTCCTTGCGAAAAGCGGGGCGGCGCCATACTGGGGTACGCCGGAATATCTGGTCAAGGGCTGCGGGTTCAGCCGCGACGCGACGCTCTGGATACTGGGCCACGGTGTGCATGTGGTGGGCACCGACGGCTGGAGCTGGGACAGGCCGCTTCCTTTCCAGGCTAAGGAGTTCGTCGAAACAAAAGATGCATCAATAATCTGGGAAGGCCATTTTGCCGGTATAGAAAAGGGCTATTTCCAGATAGAAAAGCTCGCAAATCTGGATATGCTTCCGTCAACGGGTTTCAAATTCTACTGCTTCCCGGTAAAGATCAAAGGGGCGAGCGCGGGGTGGATAAGGGCGGTGGCCGAGGTTCAGTAGAGGCAGGGCGTGATAACTTCGCATCTCTGCGTCACTCCTTGTCTCAAGGTTGCGGCATACGTCTTTAGTATGCCTCACCTTTCGACGTCGTTGCTCCTTGACCTGCTTTGTTCTGACGCCCTGCCGCCTAAGGTGTATTATGCATTGCATAGAATTAATTAGCTTTGGTGTTTGTGTCAGTGCGGTATAATTATTGAATATGAAATAAATAGAGTGAATAAGGGGCAAAATGTGAGAGGTTTCGAAATTCAAAAGTATGATTTGAAACAAGTCTTTGCTTTTTACTACATAAGGAGATGATCTCTTGAATGTGAACGATGCGGTATCACTAGCGGTAGACAGTATTCTGCGAGATGGGTGTAGTGATATAACCTCAGAATCTCTCGAATTGAAGCTGATCGCCGCGTTTAGGACAGATTTTGAGAAAGATATAAAATCCAAACTGAATCGAGGCTCTGTGTCTGAAATGGAGTTTCGACCACTTCAATATATTCTTACTCCAAAAAATCGATATGTTTTCGATTACAGAAAAGCGGCAATCATGAGCCCCGCTTGCCTTGCCAAGTTTCTTGCGATAGTATTTCAATATGCCGAGATCGTTGAAGCGTCGCGTGTACCACTGAAGGACAATGTTGTTTTTTCTTACAGGTTCAATCCTAACAATGAAGGTGTTTTCGATCGCACCATTGGTTACTCTCAATGGAAGGAACAGACGAAAATCAAGGCGGCAGACAGTAAGTGTAAATTTATAGTTTCTTGCGATATCGCGGCATTTTACGATAGGGTCAATATTCATCGCATAGAATCTACTTTACTAAGTATTGATGTACCAAAACATTTGGTTAAGCATACGAATGATCTATTACTGTTTTGGTCAAAGAAAGACAGTTACGGCATTCCAGTCGGAAATGTTGCGAGTAGAATTCTGGCTGAAGTAGCATTGATTGATATTGATCAATATTTGTTGTCTGAAGGTATAGTATTTACACGATATGTAGATGACTACAGACTATTTGCACCGAGTCTTCTCACTGCACAGGAATGGATGAACAAGTTAACAACAAGATTATTTCGTGATGGATTAATGCTTAATACAGGAAAGACTCAAATTCGTGAAGCAATACCTGGTACGAAGGAAGTAGATTCAGAAACAGAAATACTGGAAGATTCTGCAGAGACTGTTCTAAAGGCAATAACAAAGCTAACAGGTGGATACAACCGAATAGTAAGACGTTTCACAATGCCAGCGGAAGAAAAGCATAAAAATTTTAAATCTATCAGGCTCGACGAAGAGATTGCTTCACTTAGCAAACAATCGATCGTTGAGTTTGAGGGTATCCAAAAAGTTGTTATTGCATCACTTATACAACAACGCTTCGATGCACTGATAAATATTGCGAGAGTGTGTAGTAGCTACCTTTATGGTCTGGACTATTTTATTGATATGCTTGTTAAAAACTCAGAGTTCATCCCGGAAGTCCAGCGAAACGAAATAGCGGATTTATATGAAGCATTAATCAATGGTGGTGACCTCTATTCGTTT
This sequence comes from Desulfomonilia bacterium, assembly GCA_036567785.1. Classification (NCBI taxonomy): domain Bacteria; kingdom Pseudomonadati; phylum Thermodesulfobacteriota; class Desulfomonilia; species Desulfomonilia bacterium. Next base: position 182,196 of record DATCTV010000037.1, read on the forward strand.
GAATGGCATTGCGCTTCTGTAGCAAAGTTGCTCAGTCATCCTCATTACTTTAGGAAAAATGCCTTAATTCAGCTTTATAAGACACCTGCTAAAGATGTTTCTACATATGGATCAATGATTGCCCTAGAAGGATTGCAAGGTATGATCAATCGATCTGAGTTTAAAACTATACGTGAATATTTCGATAGGTCGGACGAATGGGAAAGAAGGAGGTTAATAAGTCTTTCTGATGTGTTGCCACTAGAAGAACGAAAAGCCTGGGTAAAGGTGGTGAAAGCCTCACTCTCAGATGATTTTTTAGGTAAACAATTTTGCGAAACCATAATTCGCGAACAATCAATCTGATGAACACATGTTCTCGGCAGCAAAAAACCGCTTATTCATTGCCCTGTTAATACTGCTGTTGATGTGCTGTGTTAAAATATGTCTAACATCCGCCAAATGACGATTGGGGATTATGAAGAGGTGATCGGGCTTTTGCGCGAGGCACCTGGGGTAGTTGTACGTGATGCGGATTCTAAAGAGGCGATTACGAGATACCTTGAGCGCAATCCGGGCCTCAGTTTTGTGGCGATAGAGTCAGGCCGGATCGTGGGCTGTATCATGTCAGGTCATGACGGCAGGCGCGGCTATCTTCAGCACCTGGCTGTTGCCGATGGATTCAGGAAACAGGGGATAGGAAAGGCCCTTGTGGAAAAGTGTCTCGAAGGACTTCAAAAAGAAGGCATACTGAAATCACACATCGATGTTCTTGTTGACAATAAAGCTGCAGCCCTGTTCTGGGAAAAAATCGGATGGAAAAGAAGGGACGATATATGCCGCTATTCCTTCATCAGGAATAGCGGTCATAATGCCTGATCAGTTTACTTTCTCGTCGAGACTGTATCGCTCGCTGGCCTGGCGGCTTGCCGCCCTTGAAATGAACCTGAACGATATTGCTGCCAGCGAAACTGCGCCTATTACTATAAAGATGATGCTCATTTCATACCCCTTTCTTTCTGCTTAATTTTATCGAACCCCAGCTTCCTGCAATTATTCCCATCATGATGAATAAGAGCGTAAAGCCCGGGTCGAAACCTGTTACTTTATCGGCATAAAGACCAGTGAACAACCCCAGAAAGATTCCTGCCAGAATCACCAGACCCTTAAGAGCGGTCGCTGCGATTGAAGAGGAAGGTTTTTGGGGGTGTCTGCTGTCTTGCGCCACAGCCAATCCTTTAGAATAAAGCCGCGATCAGCTGGCGTGCCGGTGCAGTGTTCACACCAACAAGCATCACTATCAGTATATAGACTGCAGCTGCTTCGACCGGGGTCAGTCCGAGGACTTTATACGTAAACCTGATTCCGATTCCCGTCAGGAACAAGCAACCTATTACTATCCAAAGCATCAACATGGCGTTTACCTCCGTTTTGTTTTATTCTGAACATAATCTAGCAAATGGCATGCCAGGCATCAAACAAATTATAACTATATAATATTTAAAGTAATATTCCATCGATAATTACTCATGTTGCCACGGTGTCATTATGTTCTGCCTGATCAACTGCTCCTGCCGGAACATTTTGTCAAAATTGAAAAATACCTGTCCTGAATATTGTGACATTTTGTCAAAAACCTGTAATGTTCAATAATCACTTGATTTTATGCAGCTTAAAAAATATCTTTAGGCCATGCTGGCTATCGATGTGGGCAATACTTATATAAAGGCGGCTGTCATTGATGAAGGCGGCGTCTCCGAAATATCATATCTTTCCACCGAAGAGTGCATCAGAAAAAACAGGTATTTTTCCCTGATGCCCCTGGCGGAATCAGGTGGAAAAGGGATCGTTGTTGCAAGCGTCAGAAAGCAGGCGCTTGAAATAATAAAAGAGGAGGCCATGGCCCTTTTCGGCAAAACCCCTTTCATAGTTGATATCAATACCGAAACCGGGATCAGGAATCTCTACCTAAGTCCTGATACTCTGGGCATAGACAGACTGGTGACGGCTGCGGCGGCATGGCATCTGTACAGGAAAAAAGGCAGGCCGGTCATAACTGTTGATCTGGGAACGGCTACAACTGTAGACTTGATAAGTGCAAGCGGTGAATTTGCGGGCGGCATCATTGCACCAGGCCTTCAGAGTGCGCTTTTTGGACTGCTTGAAAATGCACCGGAACTTCCTAAGGTCGCTGTTGAAAAGGCTGAAAGGTTGATCGGCAGGACAACCTCGGAATGCATGTCTTCCGGTGCTGTTGCATCGCAGGCGGCAATGATCAGGGGATTGACTGAAATGATTGATACTCAGGCAGTTGTCGTTGTGACCGGAGGAATGGTTCCGATGATTTCAAACTGGCTTAAAGAAAGCTATATAATTGATGATAACCTTATGTTTAAAGGACTCAAAATTATCTATGACAGAAACTCAAATTGTCCAAAAAATACCATATGAAGCCCTTGTTGCATTCAATGTTTTGCGTTAGGATAAAGCCATGAAATCAGGACCGGCAAGGAATCCACTGAGCGTCATATTTTTACTTCTTATATTATACATCGCGGTCCCGGCAGTTTCCGCGGAAACGGCGGCAACCCTTTATCAGGCGGCAAACAAGAGCTATGTCGAACTTTCCAGAGACGCAGCCCTCAGAAAAACAAAATCCGGCTGGATGAATGTAATAAAACAGTTTGACGCTGTTGCTCAAAATTATCCCAAATCGGCACAGGCCCCGAAATGCCTCCTGATGGAAGGTAAGCTTTATGAGCAGCTCTATGGCTATTTCTGGAAAAAGAGTGACCTTGATTCGGCGCTGGCTGCATATGTAAAGGTCGTTGAAAAATATCCGGACAGTCAGGTTGCCGATGATGCACTGTTCAGCCAGGCCAAACTGTATGAGACTAAGCTTAAGGATAACAAAAAGGCGGTGGAGCTTTACAGGCAGACGGTGACCCGGTTTCCCAAAAGCGATATGGCCCAGCAGGCGCGTGAAGAGTTGAATGCCATAAACATTAAGGATGAAGCCGCTTCCCAGAAGACTGAAGTCAAAAAGATTATTAAAACGGATAAAAAGAGCAATGGCGATGCTGTAAAAGAATCGAAACCGTTTCCTCCAAAAGAGGAAAAAGAAGGGCAGGCATCTGCCGGTCCTGTTAATGTAAAGAATATCCGCCAGTGGTCTGATAAAGACTATACCAGGTTTGTAATAGAGCTTGACGGTGATGCGGCTTTCAAGACCTTTTCGCTTCCTCCCGACGAGGAAGCTGCAAGGCCCCAGAGGATTGTCATGGATGTGATGGGCGCAAGGTTGTCCAAAGGCATACCTCTTAAGGCTGACTTGAACGATGCCCTTCTTAAGACAATGCATGTAAGCCAGAATACGGCGGACAAGGTGAGAATTGTGCTGGATCTCAGTTCAAAGGCTGATTACAAGGCATTCCCGATGGAAAATCCTTCAAGGATTGTACTTGATATAAAGTCAGGTCCTGACACCCCGGCCACGGTTATGTGTGATCCGAAAGATGTAACGAAGCTTTCACCTCAATCGGAAACCGAATTCCGTAAGGTCAAGAAATTCTCATCATCACAGGTGCCGGAAGACTCCCCTTCGATCCCGAAGCAGCTTTCGCTCAAAGTTTCCAAGATAGTCGTTGATGCCGGTCATGGTGGAAAAGACCCGGGCGGGATTGGTCCCAATGGCGAAAAGGAAAAGGACATCAATCTCGCTGTAGCAAAGCAGCTGGCAAAGAAGCTGAAAGACCAGGGTTATGAAGTGCTTCTTACCAGGGATACCGATGTGTTCATACCGCTGGAGGAAAGGACGGCGTTTGCAAACAGGAAGAAGGCCGACCTTTTTGTATCGATTCATGTCAATGCCCACGACAACTCGGACATCAAGGGCGTCGAAACATATTTTCTGAACCTTACAACCGACGCCTCTGCCATTCGCGTTGCGGCGCGTGAAAACGCGACCACGACCAAGTCGATAAGCGACCTTCAGTTCATAATAAACGATCTGATGCTGACATCCAAGATAAATGAATCCTCAAGGTTTGCATCGTCAACGCAAAAATCCATAATCGGCTCCCTTGATAAATATGACATCGTGACAAAAGACCATGGTGTCAAGCAGGCGCCTTTCTATGTCCTGATAGGGGCGAAAATGCCGGCCATTCTTGTCGAGATAGGCTTTATTACCAATCCGAACGAATGCGAACTGCTGCATACGGATGAATATCAGCAGAGCGTTGTTGACGGGATAGCAGCGGGAATAAATGCATACGTTACAAACACCTGCTATGCGTTCAAGGACAAAGACAGGGAGAAAACACAATGAGAAAGGCAAATCCTCTCTTACTGGCCATTATGTTAATTTTTATAATCGGTGCTGGTTATGGAAAGAGCAACATTATGGAAAAACAGATCAGCCCTCCTTCGCCGGATTTGTCGGTCACGGCCAGGGAAGTTAAACCTGGAAAGGCTTCCCCCGGCTTAAAAGAAGAGATTCCATGCAGAAGCCAGCCGTTTCACCCGTTCACCATCCACCTTGAAATGAATCAATATAAGGAAACAGCACTTGAGGCCGCCGACGTATATGCAAATTCAATAGGTCAGACTTTCATTACCAAAACGCCTGTTTCAAACACCGCATGGTACTCTGTTGACCACGGGGCGTTCGAGAGTGCTAAAGATGCAGTAACAAGGATGCAGGAGCTTAAAGCCGCGAAGCTGATTCCGAAGGATGCCTATGTCGGCGCTCCCATGCCTTATGGCGTGGAACTTGCGACGGCTGCTACAAGGGAAAATGCAATAAAAGAGGTCCGCAGGGTGAGAAAATCGGGCGTCTCGGCGTATGTGATTCAGCAGAATGATAAATGTTTTCGTGTAATGTATGGTGCTTACCCTAATGAGGATGTTGCGGGTTTTTATGAAAAGGAAATCAGGAGTCTTGGCCTTTCTGCCAGGGTCGCCCCGCGATGAACGATGCGCTGATCGATTCCTTTATCGAATATCTGGTTACGGAAAGATCTTCTGCAGAAAACACCATGTCTTCATATTCAACCGACCTGAAGTCCTACGGGTTGTGGCTGGATGAAAAAGGTCTGAACTTTGAAAAGGCGGATTATCACACCCTGGCGGTATATACCGCCGTCATGAGGGAGACAGGTCTTAAGACAACCAGCATCAACAGAAGGCTTTCGACAATCAGACAGTTTTACAAATTCCTTCTCGATGAAGGGGTTATTGAGAAGGACCCGTCGAGGGATATAGTCATGCCAAAAAGGGCGCAGTATCTGCCCGATGTGCTTAATGTGAACGAGGTGGAAGGACTGCTGAATGCGCCCGATACTTCAAAACCTCTAGGCAAGAGGGACAAGGCCATGCTGGAGCTTCTTTATGCGACCGGCCTCAGAGTCAGCGAGCTTGTAAAGCTGAAGCTGAACAACATCAATCTAGGTGCGGGATTTCTGCTCACAAAGGGCAAGGGAGGAAAGGAAAGGCTTGTCCCTATGGGAGAAAAGGCGGTTCACTGGACAAGGGAATATGTCGAAACAGTAAGACCGTCCATGATCGTTAAAAAAAGCGAGATACTCTTTTTTTCAAACAGGGGAACGGAAATGTCCAGGCAGAACTTCTGGTATATCATCAAACGTTATGCGCTTGCCGCAGGCATTTTCAGGGACATTTCCCCGCATACGTTGAGGCATTCGTTTGCCACGCACCTCCTTACGGGAGGGGCGGATCTGCGCTCTGTCCAGATGATGCTTGGCCATTCCGATATATCCACAACGCAGATATACACCCACATAACCTCACAAAGACTTAAAGAAGTCCACACCCGCTATCACCCGAGGGGCTGATATGGAAGTCATAACAACCCATATCCAGGCCGACTTCGATTCATTCGCATCAATGCTTGCGGCGAAACTTCTCTATCCTGATGCGGTGCTTGTTTTCTCCGGAGCGCAGGAAAAAATCGTGCGCGATTATTTGCAGGGCGCGGGTGTCGAGATAACGGGTTCGATTGAAAAATTAAGGCATGACAGGCTGGACGATATCACCAGGCTGGTTCTTGTTGACACAAAACAGGCGTCGCGTATCGGGGTGTTCTCGGAAATAGTGACGAAACCAGGACTCGAGATAATCATTTACGATCACCACAGGGCATCTTCGGATGACATTACCGGGACCATGGAGCATTGCGAGCAGGTCGGATCAACGGTTGCACTCATGGTGGAAGAGCTGAACCGCAAGGCCATAAAGCCTTCTCCCGAAATTGCAACCGTAATGGCAATGGGCATATTCGAAGACACCGGTTCACTGCTCTTTCCTTCGACTACTCCGAGGGACTGCATGGCGTATGCGGACCTTATTTCATGGGGCGCAGATGTAAATCGTGTAGCAAGGATGGTTTCAAGGGAATTAAGCCCCATACAGGTGGATGTGCTTGACCAGCTCATAAAGAATGCCGGGACATATCAGATCAACGGTATCGACATCCTCTTCACACAGTCGGTATCCCTGGAATATGTGGAAGACTTTGCAATGCTTGTCCACAAGCTGAGGCCCATGTTCGCGGTGGAGGCGATTTTCGCCTTCGGTCAGATGGGGGAGAGGATATATTTTGTTGCGAGGAGTTCTGTTCCTCAGATAAATGCAGCGGATGCGGCCGCAATCTTCGGCGGCGGCGGACATCCGAGCGCATCGGCCGCCTCTGTAAAGGACCTGGGGCTGGATCAGGCACAGGCCTCTTTGCTGAAGCATCTTAAGAAAATTGTGAAACCCAGGATAACGGCAAGGGACATCATGACCTTTCCGGTAAAGGGCGTATACCTCGACTCAACAATCGATGATGCGAGTGATGTGCTGAACAAATACAATATCAATGCAGCCCTTGTTAAATCAAGGGACGAAAAGCTCCTCGGCCTAGTAACCAGACAGGTGGTGAGCCGGGCGCAGGGGCATAATCTGGGCGGCTCAAAAGTGATGGAGTACATGATCCGCGATATCAGAACGGTCAGACCCGAGGCATCCGTAGGAGAGATACGCTCGCTCGTCATAGACGGATTTCAGAGGCTGCTCCCGGTAATGGACGATAAAAAGGTAATCGGTGTCATAACCCGCACTGACCTTATGCGCATCATGCATGAGAAGATGGGAAAGGTGGAGGGCCGGCAGGCTTCGTCATCGCCAAAAAAATACGTCCAGTCCCTTTTGTTTGAAAGACTTCCGAAAGAGCTTTTCGAACTGCTCAAAAAGGCCGGAGAACTGGCGGGCGAGATGGGCTTCAATCTCTTCATCGTAGGCGGTATAGTCCGCGACATGGTCATGCGCATTGACAACCTCGACATAGACCTTGTCGTCGAGGGCGACGGGATAGCCTTTGCAAAAGAGCTTGCCAGGATGAACGGGGCAAGGATCGCCTCTCACGACAAATACAAGACAGCTGTATTGACGCTTGAAAACGGCAGGCACATAGACATAGCGACGGCAAGGCTCGAATATTACAAGATACCGGGCGGATTCCCAGTGGTCGAGGAATCGACACTCAAACTCGATTTGTACAGAAGGGACTTCACGATCAATACACTGGCTATTGCTTTAAATCCGAACAGATTCGGCGAGATGATAGACTTTTTCGGCGGCCAGCGGGACATCAAGGAAAAAAGGATAAGGGTGTTGCATTCTCTGAGCTTTGTGGAAGACCCGTCACGTATTTTAAGGGCGGTCAGGTTTGAAAAGCGGCTTGGTTTCTCACTGGGCAAGCAGACTCTTTCGCTGGTTCACTCGGCGGTTGCATCCGGATTCTTAAATGGCATTCCGGGCAGGCGGATATTCCATGAGATAGGCCAGATACTTTCGGAAAACGATCCGTTGCCATCCATGGAAAGGCTTAAGGATCTGGGAGTACTCGAGGCCATTCACAAGGGCATCATCTATAACGAGCAGACGGCCGAACTTTTTATGCATGTCAAGGAGACGCTCAGCTGGTTCAACCTTCTTTATACTCATGAAAGGCTAAGGCCATGGTTTGTATTCATAATGGCGCTGACCGATCAGATGAAGCCGAAGACGATTATTGCAATCGGTGAAAGTCTTGGCGTGGGCAAGGAAGAAATCAGGCAGCTCCTGGCGTCAAAAACCGCGGCCTTTGAAATCTTCAAGGCATTTGCAATAGAAAAGGAGAGGACTCCTGCGTGGGTGGTCAATACCGTTGAAGGCGCGAGTCTGGAAGAGATACTGTTTGTAATGTCCAAGACCAGAAGCCTAGACATGAAGGAAAGAATATCGTCTTTCATTACATCCTGGCGCCACTATAAGCCTCCTGTCACCGGCAAAGACCTCATCGAACTCGGGTTCAAACAGAACAAGCAACTTGGTGTCTGTCTAAAGGAGATAAGGGACAGGGGCCTGAACGGTGAAATAAAGGATTATAACGAGGCCATGCTCTTTGCCGGGAAAATGCTGTCCGGGCAGAAAATAGAAGAAGGTTGACTTGAGAATATCAAATCCTGTAATCAATCAGCACTGACTTGTGGGGATGTAGCTCAGCTGGGAGAGCACAGCGTTCGCAATGCTGGGGTCGAGGGTTCGAATCCCTTCATCTCCATTTTTTTATTTCTTGGAATTGAATATTAAAGCTTGAAAAATCAAAACAAATACTGCATCACACCCGCGCTGCCGGCCATCTGTCTTTTTATCGCCTTAATATTGTCATAATATTCATATATAATTTTTATTTCCTGTACTTATAATTTGGAAGTAACCGGCTCAAATCGGTTAATATCGTTTGACATAGAATGACATGTTCGTATAATTCAAGAAACCATTGAACTAAGAGAGGCACCCAGCCTCTCCCGTTTCGCATCTGGAGAAATCAGCAAAATAAAAACGCCCATGGAGCAAGACAATGATAGAGATGGAAGATCGCTGGTTATCGATAAATGAGATTTGCAAGTACCTCGGGGTCAGCAATGACACTGTTTACAAATGGATTGATAAACACGAAATGCCCGCCCATCGCATGGGCCGCCTCTGGAAGTTCAAGAAAGATGAAGTGGACGCATGGGTCAAGGCAGGTGGAGCAACCAAGCCTGTAGATACCGACAAAAAAGTAAGGAGTAATGACAGGCTATGAACCATGTTATCCATAATAGCATTGTTAATTTTATCTGGGGCATTGCAGACGACGTTCTTCGTGATGTCTATGTACGTGGCAAGTACCGTGATGTAATTCTGCCGATGACAGTTATCCGCCGTCTCGATGCGCTTCTGGAGCCGAGCAAAGAAAAAGTCCTCAGTATGAAGAAGCAACTCGACGCAGCTGGTATCGCCAACCAGCATGCCGCTCTCTGCCAGTCTTCGGGAGAGGCCTTTTACAATATATCTCCCTTTACCCTGCGCGATCTGAAAAACCGCGCCAAGCAGCAACAGCTCAAGGCGGATTTCGAAGCCTATCTGGACGGCTTTTCGCCCAATGTCCAGGAGATCCTTGATAAGTTCAAGTTACGCAACCAGATACCCACGCTGATCGAAGCTGACATTCTCGGCCACCTGATCGAGAAGTTCCTCGATAGTCGCATTAACCTCAGTCCCAAACCTGTACAGGATGTTAATGGGAATGAGCTGCTTCCGGCGCTCGACAACCACTCCATGGGAACAATATTCGAAGAACTGATCCGCCGCTTCAACGAGGAAAACAATGAAGAAGCCGGTGAGCACTTCACACCCCGCGATGTTGTCAAGCTCATGGCTGATCTGATCTTCCTGCCAGTGGCAGATTGCATTGAGTCGGGCACTTATCTTGTCTATGACGGGGCCTGCGGCACCGGCGGCATGCTGACAGTGGCAGAGGAACGCCTAGCTGAGCTGGCCCAGAGTCACGGCAAAGATGTCTCCATCCACCTTTTCGGCCAGGAGGTACAACCCGAAACCTACGCCATCTCAAAGGCAGACCTGCTACTCAAAGGCGAAGGGGCCGAAGCAGAGAATATGAAGTATGGCTCCACGCTCTCCGGCGATGCCTTCCCGTCACAGGAGTTCGACTTCATGCTCTCCAATCCTCCCTATGGCAAGAGCTGGAAGACCGATCTTGAGCGACTGGGCGGCAAGGGCGATATCAAGGACCCGCGCTTCGTCACCCAGCATGGTGGCGACCCGGAATACAAGATGATCACGCGTTCCTCAGATGGACAGCTCATGTTCCTGGTCAACAAGCTCTCCAAGATGAAACACTCCACCCGCCTTGGCAGCCGAATTGCCGAGGTTCACAATGGCTCGTCACTATTCACCGGCGACGCCGGTCAGGGAGAAAGCAACATCCGCCGCTGGATCATCGAAAATGACTGGCTGGAGGCCATCATCGCCCTGCCGGAGAATATGTTTTACAACACCGGTATCGCTACCTATATCTGGGTGCTGACCAACAGCAAGAGAGAGGAGCGCCGGGGCAAGGTCCAACTAATCGACGCTACGGGTTGGTTTGCGCCGCTTCGCCGCAATCTTGGCAAAAAGAACTGCGAACTATCCGAAGAACACATCCGCGCCATCTGCGACTTGGTGGTTAGTCCGGTCGAAACCGAAAAATCTAAGATATTCCCCAATGAATCCTTTGGCTACTGGAAGGTGACGGTTGACCGACCGCTTCGCCTTGCAGTCGATTTGAGCCCGGGCCGACTTGAACGGTTTGATTCAATATGCGCTAAGGCCAAGGATAAGCCGCTGGCCAATCTGGCCCACTGCGTTGCAGAGACCCTTGGAGTCGGCCAGCACCTGGACTTCAATGTCTTCATGAACGCCTGTGATTCCGATGCCGATAAACATGGCATCAAGCTCACCGATAAACGCAAAAAACTGCTGCAAAGTGAGCTCTGCGACACCTGCGAAGACGCCGCCCCTGTTCTTAAAAAGGTTCACAAGTCAGGCAAGGTCATGCCAGACTCCATACATGGCTTGTTCGAGGCCGAAATAAACGGCAAGCCCTGCGTGGTCGAATACGAGCCGGATACCGCCCTGCGCGACAGTGAACAGGTGCCGCTGCTGGAAGAAGGCGGCATAGAGTCGTTCTTTCAGCGCGAAGTTCTGCCGTACACACCAGATTCATGGATCGACGAATCCAAAACTCAAATTGGATATGAAATCAGCTTCACCCGCCATTTCTACAAACCCGTGCCCATGCGCACCCTGGATGAAATCAAGGCCGACATCTACGCCCTGGAGCAGGAAACCGAAGGACTGTTAGATGAGATTTTGGATGGGGGAAACTGATTGTGTTGGCTCAGCATGCTCAATTAATAACCGACTGGCTCACCTCTCCTTGGCTTGGAAACGCAATAGCCATCGGAGCATTGATTATTGCAATCATAGCGCTTTTCAAAACCAAGAAGACCGAGTACCGAATGGTGGCTATCGAAGAAGCTAGGGAGCAAGACAGAATCCGTGAAAAAGTAAGCGCCTCATTGATAGCCAACATTACTAATGATGGGAAACGAACTCAGGTGCATATCGAAAATCGTGGGCAAGCCACTGCCAGGGAAATCAAAGTTCATTTCGATGGGGCTCCATTCAAAGAACACAAGCTGGTGCCAGAAGGTGTCAATGGGGTAGGCGATATTGGGCCAGGGTCTAATACATCGATCCTAATTGCTCCAACCATGGGAAATGCTGATCCATTCAAAATCGAGATTACCTGGATAGATGATAGTGGTCAGGCTGGGCAGTTTTCCGGCATGCTGTCTCCTGTGTAGGAGGAAGGAATGGCGAACCTTCCAATATACGACAAGTACAAAGATTCCAATGTGACGTGGCTGGGTAAAATTCCAGCGCATTGGGAGCTACGCCGTGCCAAATACATTCTCAGGGAAAGAGATGAACGTTGGCAGGACGCCAAAGGCAACTTGTTGAGCGTTTCTCAATATACCGGGGTAACTAACAGAAGAAAAAAAGAAGGAAGCAAAGACCCCGACACCAGGGCTGAGTCCCTAGTCGGATATAAGGTCGCGGAGACAAACGACCTTGTGGTCAACATCATGTTAGCCTGGAATGGGAGCCTTGGCGTATCATCGGCTCAAGGGGTTGTGAGTCCTGCCTATTGTGTATACAAATTTCAAGATGGTGTGCCATGGTACTACCATAATCTTCTTCGCTGTACTCAGTATCGTTCAGAAATCAAAAGACGGTCAAGAGGTGTGGTTGAAAGCCGCCTTAGGATTTATTCAGATGATCTTTTTCGGTTGCAACTTATCAAGCCTTCGGAGGAAGAACAAACCCAAATCGTACGTTTCCTCGACTGGAAAACTGCTCAGATCAACAAATTCATCCGTAATAAGCGGCGGTTGATTGAGCTACTCAAGGAGCAGAAGCAGAACATTATCAACCAGGCAGTGACTCGAGGGCTCAATCCTAATGTCAAGCTCAAGCCCAGCGGCGTGGAATGGATCGGAGATATTCCGGAACATTGGGATGTAAGGAGAATAAAAACAGTAACAAAGATACTTCGTGGAAAATTTAGCCATCGACCGCGAAATGATGCCAGTTTGTATGATGGGATCTTTCCTTTTATTCAGACTGGAGATGTTGCAAGAGCTGGTAAATTTATTGTTGGATATAAGCAGACACTAAATGAAAAGGGATTTTTTGTAAGCAAGCAATTTCCAAAAGGAACACTTACTATGACAATAGCTGCGAACATAGGCGATGTAGCGATCCTTGATTTTGACGCATGCTTTCCAGACAGCATTGTTGGCTTTGTTCCAATCAAAAACGTATCTTTAGAATTCCTTTATTACACGTTTACAGCCATGAAAAAAGAATTTCTGAAAGAAGCTCCAGTCAATACACAGGGGAATCTGAATGTTGAAAGAATTGGTGCAATGTCAATTCCGCTTCCTGACTATGATACACAATGGGCTTTGGTAGATAATATTGAGAAATCATCTGCACAAATCGACCAGACCATTTTCCGCGCAGAGCGTGAAATAGAGCTGATTAGCGAATACCGCACCCGTCTGATTTCAGATGTTGTTACAGGCAAGGTTGATGTGCGCGGCATCGACGTTCCCGATGTTGCTGAAGAAGATATATTGGCGCTGGATGTGGATGCTGCCGAGCCAGATGATGTAATTGAAGATAAGGAGGATATGGATAATGCCGGCTGACACCAACCAAACTAAGGGCATTGCAAAACATGGCGACTATTCGCGCCTGCTTTCTGAAATAAAAGATCGTATACGCGCCGCGCAGTATGAAGCGCTGAAAGCTGTCAACAAGGAGCTGGTCGGCCTTTACTGGGACATCGGTCGGATGATCGTGGAACGGCAGAATGCCGAGGGCTGGGGCAAATCTGTTGTAGAACGCTTGTCCACAGACCTGCAGAAAGAGTTTCCCGGGATTGGCGGTTTTTCCATTCAAAATCTCTGGTACATGCGGCAGTTCTATCAAGAATATCATGACACGCCAAAACTCCAACCACTGGTTGGAGAAATCGGCTGGAGCCACAATCTGGTGATTATGGGGCGCTGCAAGGACCCACTGGAGCGGGAGTTTTATATCCGCATGACCCGCAAGTTCGGCTGGTCGAAAAATGTTCTTGTTCACCAGATCGATAACCAGAGCTATGAAAAATCCATGATGGGTCAGACCAACTTTGACAAGGCGCTGACTCCGGAATTGCGAGCGCAGGCTAAATTAGCGGTGAAGGATGAGTATATTTTCGACTTTCTGGAGCTGGGCGAGAATCACAGCGAGCGGGAACTGGAACGGGCGCTGATCGCCCGAATCGAGGATTTCCTTCGGGCCATGGGCGGCATGTTCGCTTTCATGGGCAGTCAGTACCGTCTGGAAGTGGATGGAGATGAATATTTCATAGACCTGCTGCTTTTTCACCGGCGGCTTAAATCTCTGGTGGCTATCGAACTGAAAATCGGCAAATTCATGCCGGAGTTTGTCGGCAAGATTCAGTTCTACCTGACAGCCCTTGACCGACAGGTCAGACAGGAGGACGAAAATCCTTCCATTGGCATCATCCTCTGCAAGGAGAAAAACCGTACGGTTGTGGAATATGCGCTGTACGACGCCCGCAAGCCCATAGGCGTTGCGACCTATGAGATCACAAAGACCCTGCCCAAGGCGCTGAAAGGACAGTTGCCGTCGCCAAAAGAAATCGCCACATTGCTGGAGGACTTATGAAACCGACCGACACCAGCGAAAAAGGCCTGGAATCGATCATTGTCGCTTCTCTTGTGGAGGAAGCAGGCTATGTTCAAGGCGATTCTAAGGACTATGACCGGGAGCATGCTGTAGATTTATCTAAGTTGCTGCAATTTCTCGCCGCCACTCAGCCAGATGCTTATGAAGAGCTCGGCATAGGCGATGAAGGCCCCAGGCGCACCCAGTTCCTCCACCGGCTGCAGGGCGAGATCGCCAAGCGCGGAGTGGTGGATATGCTGCGTAGCGGCATCAAGCACGGCCCATCTCATATTGATTTATTTTATTGCACACCTACACCAGGGAATGTGAAGGCGGCTGAAAGATTCGTTGCAAACATTTTCAGCGTTACCCGCCAGCTACGCTACAGCCGTGTCGATAGTGCGCTTGCCCTCGACATGGCCGTGTTCATAAACGGTCTGCCCATAGCCACTTTCGAACTCAAAAACAAGCTCACCAAGCAGACGGTTCTTGATGCCGTCGCTCAGTATCAGCGAGACCGCGACCCTAAGGAACTGCTATTTCAGTTTGGCCGCTGCGCCGTACATTTTGCCGTGGACGATCATGAAGTACGTTTCTGCACCCATCTAAAGGCCAAGGGCTCATGGTTTCTGCCTTTTAACAAAGGCTACGGTGACGGCGCAGGCAATCCGCCAAACCCTGCCGGACTGGCCACCGACTATCTATGGAAGGAAACTCTATCGAAGGAAGGCCTGACCGACATCCTGGAAAACTATGCCCAGATAGTTGAGGAAAAGGACGAGAAGACCGGAAAGAAAAAATACAAACAGATATTCCCGCGCTATCACCAATTAAAGGTAGTGCGTATGCTGCTGGAAGACGCCGGTGAAAAAGGCGTTGGCAGACGCTATCTGATCCAGCACTCGGCAGGCAGCGGAAAGAGCAATTCAATAGCCTGGCTAACGCATCAGCTTGTGGGACTTGAGCAGGGCAGCAAGGCACTGTTTGATTCCGTCATCGTGGTCACAGACCGTAAGGTGCTCGACAAGCAGATCCGAGATACCATCAAAAGATTTGCACAAGTATCGGCCACGGTCGGCCATGCAGAAAACTCAGGCGATCTGCGCCGGTTCCTCAAGGCCGGGAAAAAGATCATAATTACCACTGTGCAGAAGTTCCCGTTTATCCTCGACGAGATAGGCAATGAACACCGCAAGAGCAAATTTGCCATCATCATTGACGAAGCCCACTCCAGCCAGGGCGGCAAGGCGACCAAAGCAATGAATATGGCTGTGGCGGAGAAGATGGAAGAATATAAAACTGAATGGGATGAACTTGACACTGAAGACAAGATCAACAGAATCATGGAAGGCCGGAAGATGGTGACTAACGCCAGCTATTTCGCCTTCACAGCCACCCCAAAGAATAAAACCCTGGAAATATTTGGCGAGTCGGACCCGCAGCCGGACGGCGCTGTAAAGCATTGCCCGTTCCACAGCTATACAATGAAACAGGCCATCCAGGAGGGCTTCATACTCGATGTACTGAAAGATTATACACCGGTTGAGAGCTATTACCGCCTGGCCAAGACGGTGGAAGACGATCCGCTTTTCGATGCCAATAAGGCTCAGAAAAAGCTGAGACGTTATGTTGAATCCCATGAACATGCCATCCGTGAGAAGGCCGAAATCATGGTGGATCATTTCCACACGCAGGTGATCGGACACAACAAGATCGGCGGGCAGGCCCGGGCAATGGTCATCACTAATGGCATCGTGCGGGCCATCCAGTATTTTCATGCCTTCAAGGATTATCTAAAAGAGCGCAAGAGCCCCTATGAGCCTATTGTGGCTTTTTCAGGAGAACACGAATACGGGGGCAAGAAGGTGACCGAAGCGACGCTGAACGGTTTTCCCAGCAGCCAGATTCCGGAGAAGATTCAGCAGAACCCTTACCGCTTCTTGATCGTTGCCGACAAATACCAGACAGGATACGATGAGCCCTTGCTTCACACAATGTACGTGGACAAGGCTCTCTCAGGCATAAAAGCGGTGCAGACCCTTTCGCGTCTTAATCGCGCCCATCCGCAGAAGTATGACACCTTTGTTCTCGATTTTTACAATGACTCTGAAATCATCCAGAAGTCATTTGAACCATATTACCGCACTACCATCCTCAGCGAAGAGACTGACCCCAACAAGCTTCACGACCTCAAGTCGGACTTGGACGGCTGCCAGGTCTACTCGCAAGAGCAGATCGACGACTTGGTAGAGTTCTACCTTGGCGGGGCGGATCGCGATAAGCTCGACCCTATTCTGGATGCATGTGTGGCTATCTACAACGCCGATCTCGATGAGAATAAACAGGTTGACTTCAAAGGCAAGGCCAAGGCCTTCGTGCGCACCTACGGCTTTCTGGCTTCTATCCTGCCTTACTCGAATGCCGACTGGGAGAAGCTTTCGATCTTCCTTAACTTCCTGATTCCCAAACTTCCGGCGCCAAAAGAAGATGATCTGTCACGGGGCATCCTGGAAGCCATTGACATGGACAGCTATCGGGTTGAGGTAAAAACCAGCATGAAAATCAGTCTTACGGATCAGGATGCCGAAGTTGGACCGGTTCCGACCAGCGGCGGCGGCCGTAAACCGGAACCGGAACTGGACCAACTTAGCAATATCATCAAAGCGTTCAACGACCAGTTCGGCAACATCGAATGGAAGGACGGCGATAAGATTAGCAAGGTCATCGCCGAAGAAATTCCTGCCAAGGTGGCGGCGGATGCGGCCTATCAGAATGCAATGAAGAACAACGATAAAAAGACCGCCCGCATCGAACATGATGCTGCGCTGCAGCGGGTCATGATCGACCTGCTGGCCGACCACACCGAACTATTCAAGCAGTTCAGCGACAACCCGTCGTTTAAAAAATGGCTGGGCGACACCATCTTCGGTGTGACTTACCGGCAACAGGTAGGACAATCAGATACAGAGCTGAGCCATGGACGTTAAATCAGCCGCAATTAAGATGATGAATGGTGAACTGCTTACTATGCTACTGAAGTGACTCCAGTGCTTTTTGGTTTGTTGAAATTAAGTATTAATGCTGAGAGTTTCAGATGGTCAGATTTCCTTGTAATCCGAGCGGTCTAACCAGCTGTGTTTTCATTTAGAATATTCTAAAACATCCATTAAATCATAAAATTAGACAATTTGCAGGGCTTGATCTATGGAGAGATGCATCTGCCAGGTTACTGGAGAAATTTTAAACAACAAAAGGGTGCTTAAATGAGAAAACAAAATGTGCTGGCGTTATATGACCATGGATCATGCAGTTCAGTGTTCTTCGCCGGTATCGATAATCAGAAGAACTCAGGCTTTATGGGCAAATGCCCCAACCCTGACTGCAGTAAACCGGTGAAATTGAACCCTACTGCACTCTTTAATTCCATCGACAAGGCCCGCCGGGCATACATCAGAAAGATCAAGAGCGGCAATAAACCCGTTTTCTGGTATGCCTGATAATATGCGTGTGTGATATTTTCTGGTATAAGTTAAAAGTCTTGGTGCGAGAGAAGGGACTTGAACCCCCACGGATCACTCCACCAGATCCTAAGTCTGGCGCGTCTGCCAGTTCCGCCACTCTCGCCCGTTCCCCTTCTATCAGCATGAGGGCCTGTTTTGTCAAGAATCTTTTCGAAATATAACCGGCAGCTTTTATTGATGCCCTCTCAGGACGACAGATAGGCATCCTTCATAAGATAGTCCTGAATATATTCCCTGACGGCCTTTTCAATGGAAGCAGGTTCTGTTTTATATCCTGCCTTCTTCAGCTTTGAAATATCGGCTTGGGTATAATACTGATATTTGTCCCTCAATATTTCAGGCATGTCGATAAAGTCTATTTGAGGCTCCATATTGAGTGCTGAGAACATGGCGTTTGCGAGATCAAGCCATGTCCGGGCCTGACCTGCGCCTACATTGAAAATTCCAGAGACGCTGTGATTATCCAGAAAAAAGAGGACGGCCCTGACCGCATCCTTTACATAGATGAAGTCCCTTTTCTGACAGCCGTCCTTGTATTCCGGATTATGTGATTTGAAGAGCCTAAGTCTTCCGGTTTCTTTTATCTGTGCATAACCCTTGTGGACAAAGCTTCTCATATCAGCCTTGTGATATTCGTTCGGGCCATAGACATTGAAGAATTTCAAGCCTGCAATTGTAGATAGAAGCCCCATTCTTTTCGCCCAAAGGTCGAAGAGATGCTTTGAATAGCCGTACATGTTGAGGGGAATAAGTTCTTCGATGCGCGCTTCATCATCTGAAAAACCTTTCAAGCCATCGCCGTAGGTGGCTGCCGATGAGGCGTAAATGAACCTGACGCCTTTGTCTGCGCAGAATAGGGCTAGGTCTTTTGTATATTGAAAGTTGTTTCTGATGAGGTAGGTTGCATCCGCTTCCGTTGTGGAGGAGCAGGCCCCCATGTGGATCACGGCGTCTAGCTCGGGAAGTGAGCCCGAGTGAAGCTGTGCCGAAAAATCGTCTTTTTCCCTGTAATCCGCGAAAGAAAGGCCTCTAAGGTTTTTCCATTTTGATGAGGTCCCCAGATGATCCACTGCAAGAATATCATTCATGCCCCTCTGATTGAGCGCATGTATGATTGCACTGCCGATAAAACCTGCCCCGCCCGTGACTGCTATCAATTATGACTCCTTATTTCCCCGCGTGCTCCGAACCGGGACGGCCGACCCATTCTTTCATACCCCTGGCCAGACCCATGAGAAGCAGCACCCTGCCCATTATGAAATCCGGCAGAAGCGCCCTGGAAATCACACCGATGTGAAGCATGGGAGGAATTTTTATTACATTGCGGCCTTTCTTGAGAGCCTTTTCCACGATGGCCTCGGCGACCGTGTCATGCTTTTCTATCCTGGGCACTATCAGTTCTCCCAGGAAGTTCAGTCTGCCGCCTTCGAACATGCCTGTCTTAAGGAAATGAGGGTGGATCGATGTATATCTGATATTCTTCTTGTCCAGTATGGCCTCGAACCTGAGTGATTCGGTCAGACCCCACACGGCCCATTTCGTTGCGCAGTAAACTGCAAGGTCGGGTACGCCGATAACGCCTGCAGCGGATGATATGTTTACAATATGACCCAGGTTGCGTTTGTACATTCCCGGCAGGAATGCCTGGATCGTGTAGTACATTGACGTAAGGTTGACGTCCGTCTCCCTTTCCCAGTCTTCGACCGGGCGGCTGCAGAACCTGCCGGTTTTGACGAAGCCTGCGTTATTGACAAGGATATCCACCTGGCCCATGTCTTTTTCGGCCTGTGCTGCAAGTTCTTTTACCCTGTTTTTGTCAGTGACATCACATTGATAGGCAAAGACCTTTCCTCCTCCCAGCCTTTCAAGATCAGATTTTGCATCCTTGAGGGCTTTTTCGTTCATGTCCCAAAAAGAGACATCGCAGCCATTCATGAGGAGCCTTCTGCAGGTTGCAAACCCGATTCCCATTGCACCGCCCGTAACAACAGCTTTTTTGCCCCTTAAATCCATTTTATCGCCTCCTTTTTTATTTCATTCTTCGGCCCATCGTATGAGTCCTATGTCCACCGGATATCTTATATGTTCATGCCTCGGCATGATCCTGACCGTATAACCGAACCTGCCCGTATCTTCACAGGTAAGAACCGCCCTGAACTTATGAATGCCGTTGCCAAGATTTTCCTCATGTTCCATGATAAGGTCCCGGGCATCCGTAAGATTGTTGGCGTCATCAAGTGTGCCGTAATAGACACGGGCGCTTATCTGAGAAGGCTCGATGGCGCCAAGCTGAATCTCTGCATTGATGATAATCTCGGAATCGACCTTGACCTCTGCGCTCCCCTCGTGTCCCATGCTGAGCACTTTTACCGATTTCCAGTTCGATATCAGATGAGTGCACCAGGCTACGATATCTTTGGCCCCTTTGAAATTGTTTGCAGAAAGGGTCTTGTGGTTGAGGGCCGCCTCCATATAGCAGCGGTCGGTATATTCCTCGACCATCCTGTTTGAATTGAAAGCCGGACACAATGTGCGCATGGACTTCTTCATCATGGATATCCAGCCCCTCGGAAGACCGTCAAGACCTCTTTCATAGAATAACGGGATTATCTCACGCTCGAGCAGGTCGTAGATGGCCTTGCTTTCAGCCATGTCCTGATTCTGCCAGTTGTCGTACTTTTCATCCTTGCCGATGGACCATCCGAGACCCGGTGCATAGCCCTCATCCCACCATCCGTCTTCGATGCTCAAGTTCAAGGCGCCGTTTGCTGTAGCCTTCATTCCGGAGGTACCGCAGGCCTCAAATGGTCTGCGCGGATTGTTGAGCCAGATATCGACACCCTGAACAAGGTATCTTCCGATATTCATATTGTAGTCTTCGAGGAACACGATTTTATCCCTGAACGGGTCCTGCCTGCTTTCATGGATAATCCTCTGTATAATGTCCTTTCCCTCGCTGTCCCTCGGGTGGGCCTTTCCTGCAATAATAAGCTGCACAGGCCTTTCTTTGCTTGAAAGAATAGCCTTCAGACGATCAATATCCTTGAAGATAAGAAGGCCTCTCTTGTATGTTGCCATTCGTCTTGCAAAGCCTATTGTAAGGGCATCGGGCTTAAGCACCTCCTTGGCCCTTTCGATCTCTCTGGGGTTTACTCCCTGCCTTTTCAACTGGTCGATCAGGCGTTTTCTCGAAAATTCGACAAGCCTTCTGCGTCTTCTTTCATGCGTGTACCAGAGTTCGGTGTCAGGTATTTCATCCATCCTCTCCCAGAGCCTGCTGCTGTCCGGGTCTTCCTTCCATTCGGGGCCCAGATACCGGTCAAAGAGATCCGCCATTTCTGCGGATATCCACGAGGGGATGTGAATACCGTTGGTGATGGATGAAATAGGAACCTCATCGGACGATACATGGGGCCAGATATCTTTCCACATGTTCCTGGAAACTACTGCATGAAGCTTGCTTACCCCGTTTCTGAATTCGGAGGTTTTGAGGGCAAAAACGGTTGCACCGAATGGTTCCGAACTGTCATTCGTGTTCTGCCTTCCCATCCTCATGAAGCTGTTCCATGATATGCCCACTTCATCCACATACGGCCTTAAATATTTTTCGACAAGGTTTGGATTAAAGACATCATTGCCCGCCGGGACCGGCGTATGCGTTGTGAATACCATGGATGACCTTACCAGGGCGAATGCAGTGCGAAAATCAAGGCCCGTATTCAGCATGTAATTCCTTATTCTTTCAAGACCGACAAGGAAGCTGTGACCTTCATTCATGTGATAGACCATGGGGTCTATGCCGAGGGCCTTGAGTGCCCTGATCCCGCCTATTCCAAGGATGATTTCCTGTTTCAGCCTGTATTCCTCGTTGCCGCCATAGAGGTTGGCTGTCAGCTGCCTGTCGTCCTCGTTGTTCTCGGAGATATTGGTGTCAAGAAGATAAAGCGGAATCCTTCCAACATTGCAGCGCCATATCTGCAGTTTTATATCATGGTCCCCCATCCTGAGAGGTATCCTTAGGGGATTGCCCTGGCTGTCCTTCTCGAGCGTTAGCGCCATGTGATAAAAGTCATTGTCCGTATCCTTTTCCTGCTGCCAGCCGTCAACGTTGAGCTGCTGGGTGAAATAGCCGTGCTTGTACATGAGACCGACGCCGACCAGAGGCAGTCTCAGATCGCTTGCGCTTTTCAGGTGATCGCCCGCCAGTATTCCCAGTCCGCCTGAATATATAGGCAGACTTTCCGTGATGCCGTATTCCATAGAGAAATAGCCGATTTTAAAATCGATTGGCTGTGAAATAAGGAATGAATACACACCTTTTTCGGACATGTAATCGGTAAAAGATTCGTAAGTCTTCTCCATCTGTGAGAGGAAGCCTTCATCCTCAAGGAGGTCCATGATCCTTGACTGGGAAATCTTCGATATCATGTTGACTGGATTGTGGGCGATTTTTTCCCAGAGGTCCCTGTCCATATGTCTGAAAAGTCTCAGCCCCTGCTGGTTCCATGAAAACCACAGATTCATGGCCAGCTCTTTAACAGGCTTGAGCATTTCCGGTAGTGCCGGCATTACCCAGTAAGGTATTTTCTTTATCTGCATGCGAACCCCTTTCAATGTGAATACAGGCTGCTGCCTGTCGAATTCATGCCGCCAGTTCCCCGGCTTTTCGATTTTGTCAGATGTTTGCGGCCTTTAAGTTATCTACCCTTTATGGTTTTCGGTTTTGCGGAGGACTTTTCCCCCATTTTCACCTTCGCTTTTTTTGCTGCATCGCTGTCTGGATATTCATTTATCACTTTTTTCAGCGACAGGCGGCCTGCCTCGGAATCTCCAAGCTCGATCAGCGCCAGACCTTCCTTGTACAGGCAATCCGGTACCTTCGGACTTTTAGGATAATTCTTGAGCACAACATCATACCTGTCTATGGCAGATTCAAAATTGCCTTCCGCAAAAAGGCATTCTCCTGCCCAGAAATTTGCATTGTCAACCAGATCGCCGTTCGGGTTGGCTGCAATATAGGCGTCGAATGCCTTGAGTGCTTCAAGGAATTTGCCGGCATTGAATTTGTCTATTGCCATATTATACTGAGATCTGGCCGAGGCCGAAGCAGCCTGACCCTTTATGGAGTCTTCAAGCGCCTTGACTCTAGCCTCCAGTAAGTTGATCTTTGTAATGTCGGTTTTTGGCGTTGCGGACAGTTCCTCGATTCTTCCCTGTATCTCCCTGATCTGAGTCTGAAGATCATTGAACTGTGCCTGGATGGCCGCCTGGTTTTTCAATGCCTGAGTCTTGTCACTGCTTATCGTTCCAATATCCTTTACAAGTTTGTCATTGCTGACCTTCACAGCGTCAAGCTCGGTCTTGAGGTTGGTAAAATCCCGCTGCGATGCGCATCCGGCAAGCATTAAAACTGCAACCGAAATTAGAAGTATGACCGTTACCGATAGTTTTTTATTTTTCAAATGCATCAAGGTGTGCCCTCCTGTTTTTTGCCCATGCGGCTTCATTCTGGCCTTTGGCCGCAGGTTTTTCCTTGCCGTAGCTGATAACGGAAAGCCTGTTTCCGTCAATACCCAGGGAAATAAGGTATTTCCTGACTTCACGCGCCCTCTTTTCTCCGAGTGCAAGGTTGTACTCTGTAGTTCCGCGATCATCACAATGCCCTTCGATAATGACTTTGAGCGACTGCATGCTTCTCAGAAAATCCGCCTTTGAAGCAAGTATATTCTTGCCTTCCTCTGAAATGGTGAAGTCGTCAAAATTGAAATATATATCTTCATCCTCGAATTTTTTCAGGCTCTCTGTTGCTGTAACGTTGCCTGTTAAGCCGGGAGACTGCGAAGGAGGTATCTCGATCGGCTGCGGAAGCATTTCCGGTGACTGTGAATCACTTTGTGACACACTGCTCTGTGCCTGATTCTGGTTGGCTGGGCCATACATCTGTTCAACCTTTTTCTTTGCGCATGAGCAGAGAATAGTCATTGTAAACATTAAAAGAACGATAAAGGCTATTTTCCGCCTAGTCATCAAATTCTCCTTGCAAGCAAATTCTTAACACCTAAAATTTTATCACAGCTTTGAGAATAGGTGTATCTATAAAAAAACAAATGTAGTTGTTCGACGGCCGGTTCAGAAATAAATCCTTGTTCTCAGAATTTATTTGCCTTCATTTTAGAAGAGCACTCCATACCGGCTGGCTGAATTTGCCCCCCGAAGTTGTGATGCGGACGGGTTTGCTTCCGATCAGGTCGGTTATATACAGATTGCCGTCACCGGCGGCGAAGACTATGAGCCTGCCGTCGGGTGAGAATGCTGGAGAGAAGTCTTCGAATTCGGTTCCCTCGAAGACCCTCAGGTCTGAGCCGTCCGGCCTTATTGTGGCAACATGAAATGCCCCGCCATCGACATATGTAAAAGCGATCAGGTCGCCTTTAGGCGAGAATCTGGGTTCGGTATTCTTTTTCCCCTGAAAGGTGATCCTGGTCTCCTTTCCTGTTGATAAATCCTTTATGTAGAGCTGAGGAGTGCCGCCCCTGTCCGAACAGAAGACCATACTGCCGCCGTCCGGGGAAAAGCTTGCCGAGGTGTCGATACCCGCCGAACTGACCAGACGTGATACTGCTTTTGTATTGAGGTCCATCAAATATATGGACTGGTTTCCGTCTTTTGACATTGTAAGCGCCAGCTTCTGACCTGACGGATGAAAAGCCGGAGCGGTATTGAGCCCCCTGCTGTCTGAAAGAAGGGTAGCGTTGCCCTGCGAAAAATTTATAAGCCACAAATCCGGATTTTTCTTTGCATAGGAAACGAATGCTATCCGGTTTCCCTCCGGAGAAAAGGCGGGGCTCAATACGATATCGTCCGGTTTTGACTTTAAAAGCGGGTAACCACCGGTCCCGTCCGGCCTGCATGTGTACAGCGTCCGGCCTGAACCCGTCTGCATGACTGAGACTATCTTCGAGTTGAATATGGGAGAAAGGCCCAGGGAATCTTTGAGAAAGGAATCCACAAAATTGTTGATGCTCAGGTAAACGGCATCCTTGAAGGGCTTATAGTCAATGGATGTAATTACTTTTCCCGTTATGTCCGCGGCCTCCAGCTTCAAGTTTACCGACTTGTCTCCGGCAGGCGTGAGCGAGCCCGTAATAATGAAGTCTGTTCCGATCGAGCTGAAGTCGGAAAGCTTCGCCTGGGATGTAGAGGAGATGGATGCCTGCGACGGATAGGTTTTAGGGTCGATAATATCGTAGACCTGTGCGATTTCCAGATCTTTTTTCAGTATCGCCCATGCCGGACCTGCCAGATCGGGAGGCCCGGCAAACAAGGGCATGGCCACCTTTGCTTTTTTTACGCCGCCTGCCTGAATCACTATGATTTCGTGATCCTGGGCAATAGAGATGTTGAATATAAGAAATATAAAAATGATTGCCGATAAACCGGCCATTCTGTTACGTTTCATTGCTATCTCCTTAATTACTGTAGGGCGGGACGAACGATAATGTCCATTCATATCTTCCGCCCGGGGGCGGCGGAAGCTTGATCCTGCTCAATGCGATTTCAACCGAGCGGTCATAAGGCCTGTTTCCCGAGGAGACCAGAAGCTTTCTGCTGATTATATCGCCTGTTGAGGAAATCCTGATGGTGTATGTCGCCTGCAGATCGGGTCTTATAGGCACGCCTTCCGGTATCTGCCATACATTCCTGAATCTTGCCATTACAATTCCTATCCATGCATCCTTCCTTGCAACCTCGCCATATGCGCTTCCACCGGTAGAATCGTCGTCTCCATGACGGTCATACTGACCCGACTGGGCTGAACCCGAAGACCGTGCAGGTTCCGAATCCAGATCAGGGCTCGGCAGTCTTGACGGGCCGTCATTGACAGGAACGTCTCTTGAAATTTCCCCGAAATCTTTAATCTTCGGTACAGATGTCGGCATGGAGAAACTTCTGTATGCGCCGCCGGAAACAGAGGCGCCCGGCACTCCGGGCACAATATCGACCTCGTAAACAACCGGAACCGTCTTTGGCTTCGATGAAAAATCAGGCACCAGCACTGCTGCAAAAAGCCCTATGTGCAGCAGAAGGGATATTGCCAGAAAGACATGAAATTTTCTCATCCTTACCTGTTTATCGGAGGTTGAGTGACAAGCCCCAGCTTCGTAAGGCCCGAATTCCTGATGAGGGCCATGACTTCTACGACATACCCGTACGGCACGCCCTTGTCGGCCTGCAGAAAGACATTTTCAATTCCTCTCTGCTGCACTATCTGTTCAAGCAGCGGGGTCAGTCTGCCTATTTCCACTGTGGAGCCGTTGATATCAATCTTCCTGTCCTGGCTTATGGTAACGATTATGTCCTGGGACTGGCCGGGAAGCGCCTTTGATTCAACCTCGGGAAGGTTTACATTCATGCCTTCCTTCATCATAGGCGCGGAAACCATGAAGATTATAAGAAGCACCAGCATTACATCGACCATCGGTGTAACGTTAATGCCTGATAAGACTTTACCCTTGCTGTTTCCTGTCTCCATACAGGCTCCTTCTGGCCCAGTTCATGTATTCGATCATGAACTGATCCATTTGACGGTGTATATGATCCATGACACCGGTGAAATAGTTATAGAACAGGACTGCCGGTATTGCGACAAAGAGCCCTGCCGCCGTTGCAACAAGCGCCTGGGATATGCCCGGAGCAACTGTTGAAAGGTTTGCGGAACCCATCAGGCCTATCTGCCTGAACGAATCCATTATACCCCAGACCGTGCCGAACAGGCCGATAAAAGGAGATGCACTGCTTATGCTGGCAAGAAAACCAAGCCCCCTGCCCAGTGACATCGATTCATCGGCTGAATTGCCTTTGATTATACCCTCGATATTTTCAAGCAGTGCGGGAGATATCGATGTGGCGGTGCCGCTTATCCTGTCAAGTTCAAGCTGTGCAGCGCTGTACAGCCTTGTGACAGGGGAGTCACCGGCCTGCCTGATCCTTTCCGATATTTTGGATTGTGTTCCTCCGTGCGCCAGAGCATTCAGGACGATTTCCCCGCTCTTTCTCGCCCTCTTGAAAACTATCCATTTCTGTATGATCAGTGCCCATGAAACAACTGAAAAAACCAGCAGACAAAGAAGCACGATCTTAACAATAGGGTCAGAATCGATGACCATGGCCCCAATATCGCCCCTGAACTGGCCCGGAGCAGCTAACGCCGTAGCAGCCAGCATTAACATGAGTACCTCCCGTTAAAAACTTTATTTAAGGTAGTTTGTTCAACATCTCAGCCTTCATATATATTTTAAAGAATAGTTTGTTCAAGTGCAAACCTAATCACTCAATTATGACACTTTTTGACATTTTGTTGTTACCATATAACTACATGAAAAAATAAAATAAAAATCAAGTTAAAGTGTTATATTATTATTGACCGATAATAATGATTGTAATATAGGCTAAATAGTGCCAAAAAGTGGCATGAGAGGTTTACATGTTTAAAGGGCACTTTGTAAACTCTATTAATGACAAGGGAAGGTTAAGCATTCCGTCCCGTTTCAGGGACGAGCTTAATCTCTGTGGTACCGATAAGC
Organism: Desulfomonilia bacterium; assembly: GCA_036567785.1. Taxonomy (NCBI): domain Bacteria; kingdom Pseudomonadati; phylum Thermodesulfobacteriota; class Desulfomonilia; species Desulfomonilia bacterium. Next base: position 209,461 of record DATCTV010000037.1, read on the forward strand.
TCATTATAACGAAAGGGATAGAATCCTGTCTCGTTGCGTATTCTCCGGATGAATGGGAAAAGGTCGAGGAGAAGGCCTCCCGCCTTTCAAGTTATAAGCCTGCTGGCATATTCTACAAACGGCATGTGATAGGATCGGCCGATGAATGCACGATAGATGCACAGGGTAGGATACTTGTCCATGCGAGTCTGCGAGATTATGCGGGCCTCAAGAATAAATGCCTGTTTGTCGGAATCACCGACCGCTTCGAAATCTGGAATCATGAAACTTATGAAAAGATCATGAAAGAAGCGCTGGCCAGCACGGGAGACCTTCGCGAAGAGCTCGCGAAGCTCGGGCTTTAGACTGATGCGGCATGTAACGGTACTCCTTAAGGAGGTCGTTCAGGTGATAGCTCCAAGGGATGGCGGCAAGTATTTCGATGGAACGCTTGGCGGCGGAGGCCATTCACTGGCCATCCTAGAAGCAAGTTCACCCTCGGGTATGCTCGCAGGAACCGATCTTGACGGGGATGCCCTGTCAAGACTCTCGGAGACATTCAAACCTTTCGGCGAAAGGGCGCATTTTTTCAGAGACAACTTCACTTCGATCGACACGATTTGTAAAACTCTCGGATGGAACAGCCTTTCGGGTATAGTTCTTGATCTTGGAGTTTCCTCTTTTCAGCTTGATATGCCGGAAAAGGGCTTTTCCTTTTCAAAGGATGCTCCTCTCGACATGAGGTTTGAATCCGGCGCAGAACTTTCTGCCTATGATGTCGTCAACGGATATGACGAGGAAGAGCTTGCAAGGATTATACGGGAATACGGGGAAGAAAGGTTTTCAAGGAGAATTGCAGAAAAAATCACAGACAGCAGGCCTGTTAAGACCACTAAGGAACTTGCCGGTATTATAGCTTCAGCGATTCCCAGGAAGTACTGGCCTGCAAATATCCATCCTGCGACCAGGACGTTTCAGGCAATCAGGATAGAGGTAAACAGAGAGCTTGATAATCTCAGGGAATTTCTTCCCAAAGCGGCATCTCTTCTCGAACCGGGCGGCGTAATGGCTGTGATCTCTTTTCATTCACTCGAAGACAGGATTGTAAAGCGCTTTTTTGCAGGTCCTGTCCATGATGTATCTGCAAGGGGTATACCGGTTCTTATCGAACCTGATACGCCCGTTATGGAAAGGGTAACGAAAAAACCTGTTCTGCCGTCACCAATGGAAATTGAAGCAAATCCAAGGTCCAGAAGCGCCAAACTCAGGGCGGCCAGGAGGAGGGGATGAAAAGAGTCAGCAGGAAGACGATGCTCATTGCCGGTATTGTCTTTATTTCATCCTTTTGCTTGTGGGCCATGTTTCATGTCTGGACGAGGACATTCGCCATGGACCTTGGATATCAGATTTCCAGGGAGCAGGGTATCAAGGAGGAGTTTACAAACGAAAACAAGGCGCTCAGGCTGGAGATTTCAACACTGAAAAGAACCGACAGGCTGGAATCGATCGCCGTCAAAAACCTCGGCATGACGCCGCCGTCACCTGAACAGATGGTGTATCTATGGAAAAAAGAGTAAACGTCATATTAGTCGTTTTTCTTTTCCTCATGGCCGGCTTATGCGCAAAGGCATTTCATCTGCAGGTGCTCAAGGCAGAAGACGTAATATCCAGGGCGTACAGGAAATTTGAGCACAGCGTTAACCTAAGCCCCAGCAGGGGGATCATATATGACAGGAGAGGTCACCCTCTTGCTATCAGTCTGGACGTGAAATCAGTTGCGGCAAACCCGAGGCTTATAAAGGATCATAATGATGCATCAGTAAAGCTTGCCAGGGCCCTTGATATGGACCGTTCATATATCAGAAAACGTCTTGGAGAAGGCAAGTATTTCGCATGGATAAAGCGTCAGGCAACACCCGACGAAATAAAGGCTGTTGAAGATCTTAAAATCAAGGGGATTGGTTTTTTCAACGAAAAAAAGCGGTTTTATCCCGAAAGTGAAGCCCTGTCGAACATTCTGGGTTTTGTCGGCGTTGACGGAAACGGTCTGGAAGGGCTTGAGCTTCAGTATGACCATGTTCTTAAGGGGATGCCGAAACACATAGAGGTAGAGAAGGACGGTTTGGGGCGTATAATATGCGCCCAGGGTGTAAAGCCGGATGTGAATGACAGCAAGGACGGCAACAGTCTTGGTCTTACGATCGATAAAAGACTGCAGTATATTTCATATGCATTTATCAAGGATGCGGTCGAGAGCAACAATGCAAAGGGCGGTTTTGTCATAATAACAAATCCCCATACCGGAGAGATTTATTCCATGGCCTCCTATCCAGGATTTGACCCGAATATCGGTTCATACAGGAATCTTTCAGGCCATCACAACAGGGCTATCACCGATGTCTTTGAGCCCGGCTCGGTTGTAAAACCGATATGGGTCGCATGGGGACTCGATACCAATTATCTCAATGCATCCCAAAGTGTTTTCTGTGAGAACGGGGCATATAAATTTCATCATTCGACAATAAACGACCATGAAGGAAAAGGCTGGCTTACCGTAAGCGAGGTCGTTAAATACAGCAGCAATATCGGTATGGTAAAGCTGTTCAGTCCTGTGGATACATCCAGACTGTATAACTGCTTGAAGGCATTCGGATTTGGTTTTCCAACAGGGATCGACTTTCCAGGCGAACCTGCAGGACTTGTCAGGAACCCGAAAGGCTGGCGAATGATAGACAAGGCGACCATGGCCTTCGGGCAGGGATTTGCCATAACAGGCATACAGCTTATCACCGCCTTCAATTCCCTGGTAAACGGAGGCGTCATCATAAGGCCTCATTTCATCGACTACATATCGGACCCGACAGGCAGGGTCTCCAAATATCAGCCTCAAATTCTGAGGAAGGTTATGTCTGAAAAGACATCCGAAGAAATCGTTGACATTATGAAAACAGTGGTATTGAAAGGCGGAACTGGTGAGGCTGCAGGAATGAACAACTATACCGTATTCGGCAAGACCGGGACCGCCCAGAAGGTAGATCCTCTGACAAGAAGCTATTCGGCTGGAGCTCATGTTTCCTCTTTCATCGGCGGGATAATGGATTCATCCGGAAAACCTGTTATGACTATGCTGGTCTGCATAGATGAACCTCATCCGTATTACTATGCCAGTATCGTTACGTGTCCCGTTTTCAAGAATATCGCCATGCAGTGTACAAATATCATGGATATGCGACCCATAATAACACTGGCAAAAGAAGGGGGACGGGGGTGAAGGCATCGACTCTTGCAGGCATGATTCCGGCTGCGGTCCTGAAAGGGCCTGACGTGGAAGTTTCAGGCATAACCGACGATACAAGGAAAATCATAAAAGGGGCGGCATTCATAGCGCTGAAAGGCTCGGTGACTGACGGTCATAACTATATCAGGACGGCCCGGAAAAACGGCGCCGGACTGATTGTATGCAATTCGGGTTATGACAGCTCCCGGATTGGATTACCGGTTATCGAAGTGCCTGATACAAGAAAGGCTCTCAGGGTAATACTTCCGGCCCTTTTCCCTTCGGCAGGGAAAATGACGCTTGCGGGTATAACAGGCACAAGCGGGAAGACAACGACTGCGTACCTGCTTGAATCCATTGCCAGGGCCGCGTGGAAAAACCCGGGTCTGATAGGAACCATAGAAATAAGATACGGCTCAGAAAGAATTCCTGCAAATGTAACCACCCCCGGTCCGGTCGAACTTTTCGGCATGCTCGATGACATGGCCAGCAAAGACGTGGACATATGCATAATGGAGGTCAGCTCGCATGCCCTTGACCAGGGACGTGTTGACGGTCTTATGTTCGATGCAGGTGTGTTCATGAACCTCTCCCATGAGCATCTTGACTATCATAGGAACATGCGGGAATATCTCAATGCTAAGAAGAGGCTTTTCACGGAATACCTCAGAGGCGGCGCTGTCATAAATATTGATGATTCAGCGGGTAAAGAACTGAAGATCGAGATCCAGAATGCAATAACTTTCGGCAATTCAAAGAATGCTGATATAAGGGCAAATTCGGTCAGGACTGACGAAGGTTCGATGATAATCAATCTTGACACCCCCAGAGGAAGGTTCGAACTGGCGAGCAATCTTCTCGGGCGTTTTCAGGTCTATAATATCATGGCTGCAACAGGGGCCGCCATGAGCCTCGGGATTGATACCGTGGCGATAATCGAAGGCATTGCAAATCTCAGGTTTGTGCCCGGGAGGATGGAACCTGTTCCGAACAGCAGGGGGCTCAGGATTCTGGTAGATTATGCGCATAAGCCCGAAGCGCTTGAAAATGCGCTTGAAGCTGCAAAGGCGCTTTCCCACGGGAAGGTTCATACCATATTCGGGTGCGGCGGAGATCGTGACAGGGCCAAAAGGCCTTTAATGGCGGCCATTGCGGAAAAATATTCAGATACCGTGATAGTTACATCGGACAATCCGAGAACGGAAGATCCGAATGCTATTATCAAGGAAATACTTGCCGGATTTTCACCCGGCTGCAATCCGATAGTAGAACCTGACAGGGCAACGGCTATCAAGCTTGGTGTGGGGCTGATGGAGGCTGAGGACCTGCTTATCATTGCGGGCAAAGGCCATGAAGATTATCAGATCATCGGGACAAAAAAGTATCCTTTTGACGACCGGGCAATGGCCAGGAGGGCTGTTCTGGAGGTTATGTCATGAGGGGCAGATTGATTGATGCCGCCAGCATAACCGGCGGCACCCTTTTAGAAGGCAATCCTGAAACGCCCTTTGCCGGAATATCGACCGACTCGCGGCTGGTAACCAAAGGCGAACTCTTTATTGCGCTCAAGGGTGATAATTTCAACGGCCACGACTTTGTCAGACAGGCTTTTGAAAGGGGTGCGGCAGCGGCTGTCGTTGAACTCACGCCGGATGCAAAGGGTTTGAACATTATTCAGGTAGAAGACACTCTCGCCGCTCTTGGCGCGCTTGCCGCGTATAACAGACGCTTATACGATGCAAAAATTACAGGCATTACCGGTTCTGCAGGCAAGACCACTGTCAAGGAGATGATTGCATCCATTCTGGCGCTTGCGGGAAACGTCCTTAAAACACAGAAAAACTATAACAACCTCATCGGCGTGCCGATGAGACTCCTGGACCTTAGGGACGAACACGATTTTGCCGTCATAGAAATGGGCACAAACTCGCCCGGTGAGATCAGAAGACTTGCCGGGATGACGATGCCGGACGTGTCGGTGTTGACCGGTATTGTACCGGCGCATCTCAAGGGTCTTGGAAGCATGGAAGGCATCATCAGTGAAAAGCAGAGCATCTTCGAATATACGACAGGTACGGCGGTCTATGACCCGAACGGTGAATATACGAAAAATGTGGTCGTTCCGGAAAGCCTCAGGAAAATCACATTTTCTTTAAAATATCCCGCCGATGTTTTTCCTTGCGAGGTTCACAGACAGGACCTCACGGGAACAATTTTTACCGCGGCATTAAGAGATGTAAAAATCAAGATAAAGACCAGTCTGCCCGGCATGCACAATGTCCAGAACGCCCTTGCCGCATGCGCGTGCGCCCTTGCGTTCGATATTGAACCCGGGATGATACAGGAAGGGATTGAAAAGGCCGTATTCCCTGGAATGCGCTCCGAGATCGTAGTCTCCGATGGCCTTACCATAATCGACGACAGCTATAATGCAAATCCCGGTTCGATGAAGGCGGCGCTCGACATACTCTCCACAGCGTCTCATTCTGTCAAGATTGCGGTCCTGGGCGATATGCTGGAGCTTGGTGAAGATGCACTGTTCTGGCATAAAGAGCTTGGCAGATGGGCTGCCTCATCGAACATCAGCCAGCTTATCATAACAGGGGAAATGGCCCTTACGGTAAAAGAGGCGGCCTATAATGCCGGACTCGATATAAGGCGGATTACCATTGCGGAAAATGTTGAGGATATAAAGAACACGCTTGCAAGGAGGAGTCTGAAAGACGCAATCATTCTGGTGAAGGCTTCCCGCTCGCTCAAACTCGACCGTGTAGTTGCATACCTCAAGGAGGCGGCGTAGATGCTCTACCATATTCTTTATCCTCTGCACATATATCATTCGTTATTCAATGTCTTCAAATACCTTACGTTCAGGAGCATTTACGCGACAATAACCGCGCTTCTGATTGCCCTGCTTCTCGGACCCTGGTTTATCGAAAGGCTCAGGATGATGAGCTTCGGGGAAAGGATAAGCACATATACGCCCGGTCACAACAACAAGGCGGGTACCCCTACGATGGGAGGGCTCTTTATCGTATTCACGATAGTCTTCTCGGCGCTCATGTGGGTAGACCTTTCGAACAGGTTCGTCTGGCTGGTTACTTTCATAACGATTGTCTTCGGCGCACTGGGGTTTATCGACGATTATGTGAAAACGAGGAAAGGCAACATGAAGGGGCTGCCCGGGAAATTGAGGCTTGCAATCGAATTTGCGGCCGCCGGCGTCGTAGGATATATACTGACCACCATCCCGGGATTCAGTACGGTTGTCACCGTGCCGTTTTTTAAAAATGTACAGTTTGACCTGGGCCTGTTCTTCATACCTTTTTCCATGCTGGTCATTGTGGGTGCGGCAAACGCCGTAAATCTGACCGACGGTCTCGACGGGCTTGCCATCGGCCCGAGCACGATAGCTGCCGCAACATACCTGCTGTTCGCTTACCTGACAGGCAACTTCAAGACGTCCGCGTACCTGCAGATACATTATATCGCAGGTGTCGGCGAACTGAGCGTGTTCCTTGGCGCCATGGTGGGCGCCGGCATGGGATTCCTCTGGTATAACGCATATCCCGCCCAGGTCTTCATGGGTGATGTCGGCTCCCTGAGCCTTGGCGGCATACTCGGTACTGTCGCGGTCATAACAAAACAGGAGATACTTCTCGTTGTAGTGGGCGGGATATTTGTGATGGAAGTCATGTCGGTAATTCTCCAGGTGGGATTCTTCAAGTTCACTAGAGGCAAACGCATATTCCGCATGGCACCCATACACCACCACTTTGAACTCAAGGGATGGCCGGAACCCAAGATAATCGTAAGGTTCTGGATCATCTCGATACTGCTGGCAATGCTTGCGATATCTACACTTAAACTGAGGTAAAAAATGAAAGTCCTGGTATGGGGAACCGGTGAAACCGGGATCGAGGCGGCCAGGGTGATGGCTGCAAGGGGTAATGACGTCAGGCTTGTCGATGAGATCGAGCCAGGGGAAGGTCTTGCTTTTCCTGCTAGTAGGCTTGAGGAAGCCGATATCGCCTGGGCCGACCTGGTAATTCCGAGTCCGGGTGTACCCAGGGGGCATCCCATGCTCGCAATGGCGAAAAAGGTGCTTTCCGAGATAGAGGTCGCAGCTTCTATGCTTACCGGAAGGCTTGTTGCGGTAACGGGCACAAACGGGAAGACCACAACGGTTACGCTCATCCACAGGATATTATCTGAAGCGGGATTAAATGCCGGGATAGGCGGCAACATTTCGCCTCCGCTTATAAGCCTTGTCGATGCGGACCCGGAATATGTGGTTTCCGAAATAAGCTCATTCCAGCTCGAGTGGATAGAGAAGTTCAGGCCGTCAATCGGCGTCTGCATGAATATCACGCCTGACCACCTCGACCGCTATAATACTATGGAAGAATATGTATATTATAAGCTGAGGCTCTTTGAGAATATGACTGATGGCGATATAGCCGTCATAAACAATGACGACCCGTACAGGGAAATGATCAGAACCCCGCGCAGAGCGGGATTTTCGTTTTCGAAGGCTGACATCGAGCATGGGGCATATATCAGGGATGGCCGGATAATATTTTACGGTGAGATTGAGGGTGAGGGCCCGAAGGTGCCTGATGCCGCGGCAGTAGGCAAAGGGACAATCGAGGATATGCTTGCCGCCGCAGTCGTCACTCGTTACCTCGGTGTCGAACCAAAGATAATGGAAGACGTGTTTCTCTCGTTCAGGGTTATCCACCACAGGTTCGAATATGCGGGGGAACTGGGGGGTGTGGTATTCATTGACGACTCGAAAGGCACCAATGTCGGAGCCATAGACACGGCGCTTGCGAGTGTGGATAAAAAGGCCGTCATAATACTCGGCGGAAAGGACAAGGGGGGTGACTTCGGAGAGATTATCGCAAGGCACTCCGGCAAGTTGAGGAAGGCCGTTCTCATCGGTGAGGCGGCGGCCAGGATCGCTTCCGAAATAAAAGGGATCACTGATTTCGAGTATGCGGAATCCATGATGGATGCGGTTACAAAATCTTTTGATTCGGCGAGCCCAGGGGATATCGTGTTGCTCAGTCCGGGATGTGCCAGTTTTGATATGTATAAAAGCTATGCCCACAGGGGAGAGGTGTTTACAGATTGCGTGAAGAAGCTGAAGACAACAAAAAGGAACTGAGTTTCGACGTTCCGTTCCTGCTGGCAACGCTGGCGCTTATGGTTGCCGGTACGGTCATGGTCTATTCGGCCAGCTTCTTCCTTTCGAAGGAGATGTACGGCAACGGTTCGGCCATAATTATGAAAAGGCTTTTCCACCTGGTTATCGGCTGCATCGTGATGATTACCGCGATGTTCATTGACTACAGGAAGGTTTTTACAAGGCCTGTTACATATCTGCTGCTGATTGCAGGGCTTGTATCTCTTGTCCTGTGCTTCATACCCGGAGTGGGCATAACGGCAGGTCATGCTAAAAGATGGGTTAATCTGATAATTATAAAATATCAGGCATCCGAGCTGATGAAAATCGCCATGCTCGTTTACATGTCATATTTCCTTTCGTCGAAATCAAAGAACATAGAGGTATTCTCGGTGGGGGTTTTCCCCGTGCTTTTCATATGCTCGATTGCGGCCGGGCTTATACTGATTGAACCCGATTTCGGGACGGCGGGGATACTTTTTGTCTGGACGGTCATGGTGCTCTTTATTGCCGGGATGAGGATAAAGCACCTTCTGATCCTTGGTGCGGCCACATTACCCCTTGGTGTACTTTTCATGGTTTTTGAACCGTACAGGAGGGCCAGGCTCACTGCATTCATCAATCCCTGGCAGGACATGCAGGGCAACGGTTATCAGATAATACAATCCATGGTGGCCTTTTCCAAAGGAGGTTTCCTTGGAACCGGTCTTGGCGAAGGAGGACAGAAACTGTTCTTCCTGCCAGCACCTCATACGGATTTCATAATGGCGGTTCTTGGTGAAGAGACCGGATTCATTGGCGTTGCTGTCATTGTCGTCCTTTTCGGGATATGGGTTTGGAGGGGGCTTAAGATTGCCAAGGCCACGAACGATCTTTTCGGTTTTTTCCTTGCGGTGTCATCGGTAATACTTGTAGGGCTTCAGGCGATCATAAACATCGGTGTGGCGATGAGCCTCTTCCCAACTACGGGAATACCTCTTCCTTTTTTCAGTTTCGGCGGTACGACGCTTGTCTCGACGATGCTTGCCTGCGGCATAATCCTGTCGGTGTCAAGGGGGGCCAGGACATGAGGCTTGTCATTACTGCAGGCGGCACAGGCGGTCATATAATTCCTGCTCTTGCTGTTGCTCAGGCGCTCAAGGGAAAAAGGCCGGATACCGAAATCCTTTTCATAGGCACAGACCGCGGGCTTGAAGAGAAGCTTGCAGCAAAATACAATATTGGATTTGTGCCTCTCAAATCAGCAGGCATCAAAGGCAAATCATTTGCGAGCATACTTTCGGCTGTTTCAGTCAATATCAGGGCGTTTGCAAGCGCATTAACGATCATGTCTTCATTCAGACCAGACTGGGTCATAGGCGCAGGCGGCTATGTGACCGGGATGGTGGTTCTCGCAGGAAGGCTCACAGGTGCAAGGTGTGCGATACAGGAGCAGAACAGCATTCCCGGACTGACTAACAGGATACTTGCAAGGATTTCTCAACGGATATTCCTTTCATTCCCCGATGCGGCGGGATCGTTTCCGGCCGGCAAATCCATAGTTACGGGCAATCCATTGCGCCCGGAATTCAAGCCAGTTGACGGCATTGCCAGGAAGATTCTTCTGATTATGGGCGGAAGCCTTGGTGCGACAAGCATCAACAGGGCGGCCGTTAGTGCGCTGGGGCTGATCAGAAAAAGCCTGAACGGTTTTGAGATCATCCACCAGACAGGCGGAGCGGATGCGGGCTGGGTTAAGAAGGCCTATGAGGAAAAGGGCATAAAAGTTAAGGTCGAGCCTTTTATCGAAGACATGGCCCAGGTTTTTTCAAGAACGAAGCTTGCTGTATGCAGGGCTGGCGGGATAACACTTTCCGAGCTGTCACGCATGGGCGTGCCGGCCATAATGATTCCGCTTCCCAATGCGGCAGACAACCATCAGTATTTTAATGCCAGATACATAGCCGATGCAGGAGCCGGATGGATTCTGGAGCAGGCTGGGCTGACGCCCGAGGCGCTTGCGGCCGAGATCAGCAACAGACTTAATGACGAAGAGGCTCTTTCATCTGCTTCATCGGCCGGCAGACGGCTGGGACTGGGTGACGGGACAGAGCATATAACAGAGGAGCTCATAAAATGTTCAGGGGAATAAGGAAAATTCATTTTGTCGGTATAGGCGGCATAGGCATGAGCGGCATTGCCGAGCTGCTTCTTAATCTCGGGTTCAAGGTCTCGGGCTCTGATGTGGCCTCATCAGAGACGATAGAAAGGCTCATTGCCATGGGCGCCAGGATAAGCGTGGGCCACAAGGCGGAAAATCTCGAAGACGCACAGGTGGTCGTATTTTCATCCGCCGTTGCTGCAGACAACCCCGAATGCCGGCTCGCAAAAGACAGGGCTATACCGGTGATACCAAGGGCCGAGATGCTTTCCGAACTGATGAGGATGAAATATTCCATTGCCATTGCCGGCACTCACGGCAAGACAACAACCACATCAATGCTTGCGACTATACTGTCGCGTGCCGGTCTTGATCCCACGGCCATAATCGGTGGCAAGGTCGATATATTCAATTCGAATGCTAAGCTGGGCGACGGTGATCTGCTGGTTGCCGAGGCGGATGAAAGCGACAGGTCATTTCTGAAGCTGGCGCCGATCATCGCTGTTGTCACGAACATCGAGGAAGAACATATGGACTGCTACAGAGACCTTGATGACATCAGAGAAACTTTCGTAGAGTTTCTCAATAAGGTCCCCTTCTACGGATTCAACATGGTCTGTCTGGACGACAAGAACATCCAGCATATTCTGCCGAGGCTCAACAGGAAGGTCATCACATACGGTTCGCATAACCAGGCACTGTACCGGTTCAAGGAGGCCCGCTTCAGCGGTTTCGGGTCTACATTCAAGGCACATAAGAACGGCACTTTCCTGAGTGATATTTCACTTAAGGTTCCGGGTATTCATAACTGCCTGAATGCGATGGCGGCAATCGCCACTGCAATGGAGCTTGGCGTCGATATAAAGGTGATCAGGGAAGGGATGGAATCTTTCAGTGGTGTTCAGAGAAGATGCCATGTAAGGGGCGAAGAGGCGGGCGTTACCGTTATGGATGATTACGGCCATCATCCGACCGAGATCAGGATGACACTGAAAGCATTAAAGAACGGTTTTCCCGATAAAAGGATTATCGCCGTATTCCAGCCGCACAGGTACTCAAGGACAAGGGATCTGTTCGAAAGCTTCATTACGGCATTTTATGATGCTTCGGTCCTCTACATAACCGATATTTACCCGGCTTCGGAAGATCCGATTCCAGGGGTCACCGGTCAGAAACTTTATGAAGAGGTCAAAGGCCACGGTCACAGGAATGTGTATTATATTGAAGACAAGAATACCATTCCGGAGAAGTTGAAGGATGAACTAAGAGAGGGAGATCTGCTGGTTTTTCTCGGAGCGGGTGATGTCTGGAGACAGGGGCCCAGATTGCTTGAGATATTAAAAAAATGAAAACAGGTGATGCGCAGGCAATGAACCTTACCTCGATGCGATGCGGGGGCCGTATCGCACAGTTCATTACCGTCGAATCCCGGGATGAACTGATGAGACTATTAGCCGGAATAAATGAATATATCATATTGGGCGGAGGATTTAACACGATATTTTCCGACGGATTGACGCTTACGCCAGTAATAAGACTGGGGGAGGCATTTGAGGCGGTAGACGCGGATGAATCCGGGATGCTTTATGCAGGCGGCGGTGCGAGCATTGCCTCGATACTTACCCTGTGCAGGGAAAAGGGGCTTTCCGGCATGGAGTTCATGGCCGGCATTCCGGGGACCATAGGCGGTGCGGTCAGGATGAATGCAGGAACGAATGATAAAGGCATTATGGATGTCGTATCGTTTGTCGAACTGATGGATGCAACCGGTTCAAGAAGGATGGAAAAGGCCGAAATCGATTACGGCTACAGGCATACGGAACTGCCGTCAAAGGCGGTGATAACCGGCGTCGGGTTATCCCTTGAGGTTACATCTCCCGATGATGTCAGGGCCAGGATCTCTTCATTCATGGACAAACGCAGAAATCAGCCGAGAGGACTGTCAAGCGGGTGCATATTCAAGAATCCCGAAGGTTCTTCCGCCGGCTATCTTATAGACAAGGCGGGTCTCAAGGGGTGCCGTGTGGGCGGTGCTGTGGTCTCGGACGTGCACGCCAATTTCATAATCAACGAGGGCAGCGCCTCGACAACGGACATTCTGAAACTTATAGCGATTATCAAAGATGAGGTAAGAAAACAGTTCTCAATAGAACTTCAAGAGGAGGTTGTAATAATTGCTTAAGGATTACAGGGACAGGTTCAGGGTTAAGTCCTCGAAAAAAAAGGTCATAAGGATCAATGCCTTTTTGAGGGTATTAATGTGGTCCAGCCTGGGCCTGTCATTCGCCATACTGATATTCTGCGCTGTTGCGTATATTTCAAGCAGCAAGATTTTCAATATAAAGAACATTACGATAAGGGGGTGTTCATATCTGAGGCAGGAGGAGATTCTTGCACTTCTCGACATCGAAAAGGGAGACGGAATTTTCAAAGCCGATCTTACCGCCGCGAGGAACAGGCTGAAGGAACATCTATGGATCGAAGACCTCACAATTTCAAGAAGACTATTACCTGCTTCGATCGTAGTTTCAGTAAAGGAACAGGTGCCTGCCGCGGCGATAAACATAAACGAAAAATGGTATGTGGCGAACGCAAAAGGAAAAATATTTGCCCCATTGCCGAAGGGATATAAGGGTCTTATCATAAAATCAATTGGTTATGTCCCTAACGCTGATGAAATGGTTGAAATCCTTACGAGGTGCATGGCCGCAAACAGGCTCCTGGCCTCGAAAAAATTAAATATAGAAAGTATTGAAATTGAGTCTTGTAAACGGATGACAATAAGACTTAAAACAGGTATAAGTATTACAACTCTGGGAGACATAACTCCGGCCAAAATCGATACCGCTTTGTATGTCATGCAGGAACTCGGGCCGGGGCCGGGGACCATGCTTGATTTGAGCTGTGAAGACAAGATTGTTTTGCATAACCCCCTTAGGGAGGAGGGATTAAAAACAGGTGTCAGCAAAGCGGGATAGGATTATAGTTGGCCTGGATATAGGCACAACAAAGATATGCTGCCTCATTACCGAGCGAAGGGAAAATTCGCTGGAAGTGACGGGCTTCGGACAGTCCGAGTCCATGGGACTGAGAAGGGGCCTTGTCGTAAACATGGAGCAAACCGTCGAGGCCATACGCAGGGCAGTGGAAGATGCGGAAAAAATGGCGGGTATCAGGATCGACGATGTATATACGGGGATTGCGGGCGGCCATATTCAGGGCATCAGCACGAACGGTGTAATCGCTATCAAGGGAGAGGAGATAACCGAAACTGACAAGAAGCGTGTGGTCGAGCAGGCAAAGGATTTTGCGAAACCTGTCGGCGTCGAGATAATACATGTGCTTCCGCAGGAATTCACCGTTGACGATATCCCGGGTGTAACCGATCCTGTCGGCATGGCAGGGACAAAGCTTGAGGCAAAGGTGCATATTGTGACCGGGTCTGTATCCGCAGTCAGCAATATCTCCAAATGTGCACAGAAGGCCGGTCTGGGCCTTCATGACATAGTGCTCCAGCAGATCGCATCCGCGCAGGCCGTTCTGACGCCCGACGAGAGAAAGCTGGGGGTGGTGCTGATGGATATAGGCGGTGGAACCACCGACATAGCCATATTCAATGACGGGGCGATCAGACATACGGCGGTTATTCCGCTCGGCGGCGATCATGTGACGAACGACATTGCAGTCGGGTTGAGGACGCCGATTGCTGAAGCGGAAAGGATCAAGATAAGATACGGTCATGCAATTTCATCAAAAGTGCCCCAGGATGAGCATATAGAAGTGCCGTCAATAGGCGGCGATATGATTAATAACATCCCAAGAAGGCATCTTTGTGAAATCATCGAGGACAGAATGGTCGAATTCATGAAGATCGCATATACCGAGATGAGAAATACGGGCCTTGCTGAAGACATGCATGCAGGGCTTGTTATCACGGGCGGAGCCAGCTGTCTTGAAGGTCTTGCACAGCTTGCCGAAGGAATTATGCATATGCCGGTCCGCATAGGAAAACCCAGGGGGGCCAAAGGCCTTGCCGAACTTGTCGACAATCCGGCTTATGCAACGGTTGTGGGGCTTTGTCTTTACGGAACCGAGAGTCCGTCGTTTTCCACAGGTTTTTCAGGTGAAGGCATTTTCGAAAAGATTTGGGAAAGAATGATCCGCTGGTTCAAAGAGGTTTTTTAAAAAAATAAGGAGGGGATATGTTCGTATTGGAAGAAGTCGAGCAGTCAGGGGCTAAAATCAAGGTCATAGGTGTTGGCGGCTGCGGGTGCAATGCGGTTAACAACATGATCGGCAGCAACATCAAGGGTGTTGACTTTCTGGCCTGTAATACGGACTCGCAGACGCTGAAGAAATCCCTGTCGGCAAACAGGGTTCAGATCGGATCAAAGCTCCTCAAGGGTATGGGGGCGGGCGGAAATCCCGAGACCGGGAAAAGTGCCGCAGGCGAGAGCGAGGAGGAAATAAGGGAAGCCCTCAAAGGTGCCGATATGGTCTTTATTGCGACGGGTCTCGGCGGAGGAACCGGGACGGGGGCTTCACCGATAGTTGCAAGGATAGCACGAGAAATGGGTGCCCTGACAGTGGCCGTTGCGACGAAGCCCTTTGAATTCGAGGGACCGCGAAAGATGAAGCTTGCCATCGCAGGCGAGAAAGACCTCTCTGAAAATGTCGATGCAATAATAACAATCCCCAACAACAGACTTCTCGGGCTTGATGCAAAGGGTGTCCCGATCATGGAGGCATTTAAAAAATCCGATGAGATTCTTACCAATGCGGTAAAGGGCATATCAGACCTTATAAATACCACCGGCGTAGTGAATGTTGATTTCAACGATGTCAAATCGGTAATGTGCGAAAAGGGCAAGGCCCTTATGGGAATAGGTTCGGCCTCAGGCGAAAACAGGGCGGCGGAAGCGGCCAATATGGCCATATCGAGCCCTCTTCTTGAAGATGTGGACATTTCCGGTGCGAAAGGGATACTCCTCAACATCACCGGTGATCCAACGGTAACCATAAAGGAGATCAACGAGGCCTCCAAGATAATCCAGGCGTATGCACATGAAGATGCGAACATCATCTGGGGCTTTGTAGTCAATGAAGATCTGGCTGACGAATTCAACCTCATGGTTATTGCAACCGGTTATGCGAACAAAACGGCGATAAGGATGAAGGACGAGAAGGAAGCCGATAATGTGAGGGTTCTTCAGGCCAGGGTGGTCGACTATAATACCCCAACATATATAAGGAACAAGGAAAAGAAGGAAAAGGAAGTCATAAAGATGGGTATGGTGATTGATGATACCATGGTGGATATGGAAGCATACAATATACCTACTTTCTTGAGGAAAAAAGCAGACTAGGAGATGTATGCGATCGACAAGGGTTGAAATCGACCTTGGTGCCGTAAGCCATAATCTGAAGCAGATCAGAAGACTTACCGGCACAGGCATCATGATGGCGATAAAGGCGGATGCATATGGCCACGGTGCCCGTGAAGTCGGAAGGCTTGTCGAAAGGGAACGCCTTGTTGATATGCTAGGTGTTTCGAGCATTGAGGAGGGAATCGATCTCCGGGATGCCGGTGTTAAACTCCCTGTTCTCATATTCACTCTTGTCGATAAGACCAAGGAAGATATTGACGCCCTTTTCGAGTACCGCCTTACCCCTACTATCACAGACAATTACCATTTCGAAGTAATGGTGGACGGGGCAAGGAGGTGGGGAAGACCCATAGAGGTTCATCTTAAAACAGACACTGGAATGGGACGGCTCGGGCTTCCTCCAGAGGAAGCCCTTGATGTTTTGAACAGCCTTTCAGGGATAAACGAAATAAAGGTTTCGGGCATATACACGCATTTTCCTGTTTCCGATTCTCTCGATACGGAATTTACAAAAGAGCAGATATTCATGTTCCAGCAGATAATAGACAAGGCCAGATTCCTGGGCAGGGACATTAAATATATGCACTGCGCCAATTCAGGGGCGATTGTAAACCATTCCGATTCATATATGAATATGGTGAGGCCCGGCATTCTCTGCTACGGGCTTTACCCGTCGCCCGAATGCACAAGAAAACTGAACGTTATCCCCGCAATGACCATGAAGTCCAGTATCGTTTTCATCAAGCGTGTCAGAAAAGGTACCGGCCTTTCTTATGGTCTGACTTACAAGACCGGCCGGGACACATATATAGGGACGGTTCCTGTCGGCTATGCCGACGGGTATATGAGGTCCCTCTCCAACAAGACCTTCTGCGTAATCGATGGGAAAAAATATCCCCTTGTGGGTATGATCTGCATGGATCAGTGTCTTGTCGAGCTTGGCGATGATGTCTATCCCCCCGGCCAGGAGGTAATGATGTTCGGCCGGGAGATTGTAACCGCCGAGGATCTGGCTCAATGGTCCGGTACCATACCTTATGAGGTGATATGCAATACAGGCAGAAGGATGCCCAGGATATATATAACAGGTAAAAAGCCGTGCGATATATAAAAGTGCTTATTCTTGTCCTATCTATCCTGGCGGCAATAATATTCGGCATACACAATCCCATGCCCTGTACGCTTTCATTTCTCTCATACAGGCTTATCCCGGATATTCCTTTATGGGCTTTGATATTGCTGTCGTTTCTGTCAGGTACGCTGCCGATTATACTGGTAAGTTTACCGGAAAAAACCGCTTTCATGAAAAACATGAGAGAACTTAAGCTCAAGAAGAAAAATATTGAAAAATCCCTGAAAAGCCTTAGTGCCGCAAAACCGAGTGAAGGAGTTTGAAAAAGGATTTCACGAGGTTGAATATTTTTTTCGGGAGCCACAAATAGCTTAAGAAACAGCCTATTTTCATGCTCCTTGTTTCCTTTTCAGTCAGAAGTTCAGGAGAAACCTTTCCCTTGATTTTAAGCATGCCGAGCCAGTCAAGAGGGGTGAGCAGCCTCTTGAGTGTTTTGGGCCAGGGTATGTAGAGCGACGGGGAAAAATCTATCAGATAGGGTCTGCCTTCTTCATCGATACCGTAATTCCTGCGATTGCGCATATCTATGTGAACGACATCCCTTTCATGCATGCATGAGATAATCCTGCCAAGTCTTTCATAATATGAGGCATCCGGTTTTCTTGATGTCTCTCTCAGGTTCTTGCCACCCATGAACGATATGTGGAGAGAGTATATATCAGGTTTGCCAAGGAAGCGGGGGATCCCTTCAATGCCGTTCAGCTTGGAATAGATAAAGGATTCCCAGAATATGAACAGGGCGCCGAAAATCCTTAAAGGAAGCGCCTTTGTCCTGTATGTTTTTTCAACCATCCCTTCATCGGTAACATGGACGTCAGGACTGTATCTTTGTCTCTGTTTGAGTTTTGTCATTGTCTTTAATAAAAAACTAACATCCGAAATGAGATAATGCAACAATTAGACTTCATAATTATACTAATTTATTCGTTCAGGTGGTAAGAAGAAACAGATGAAAGCCAAGGGTACTATCGTCTGGAATGAAAAGGGATACGCATTTCTAGTAAGGGACGACGGCAGAGAGGATGTCTTTCTGAGAGCGGCCGACCTTTGCGGCGCAATGCACGGAGACAGGGTCGAGGCAAGGATATTCAGGCAGGGCAAAGGCTTCAGAGGGTGTGTGACCTGTGTGCTTAAGCGCGATAACATCAGAATATCCGGCAGGTATATCCGATATAAAAAATGGGGAGTGATCGAACCGGTAAAACCGATACCTTATACGGTTATTGTCCCTCAGGGCTGGGAAACAGGCGCCAGGCACGGGGATATGGTAACCGCCATCCTTTCACCACCAAAGGGTTCGGGCAGGATTGATTCCATTGCAGCAAGAGTTGACGCCATACTTGATATGCCTGAGAATATTAAAGACGACCTCAGGCATATAATAATCAAATATTCACTGTCCGCAGGCTTTTCAGAGGAGGCGCTGAAAGAGGCTGATGAAGTATCGTCTGTGGATCTATATAAATGTGCTGCAAACCGTGTTGATCTGAGAAACAGTGTCCTGTTCACGATCGACGGCAGAAACGCCAGAGACTTTGATGATGCCGTCGGGATGGAAAAGCTGAATGACGGTAATTTTCTGCTGAGGGTTGCAATTGCAGATGTAGCAGAGCTCGTCAGAACCGGCTCTGTTCTCGACAAAGAGGCGCAGGAAAGGGGATTCAGCGTGTATTTCCCCGAAACATGTCTGCCCATGCTTCCCGAGGCTCTCTCTAACGGTGTGTTAAGCCTGAAACCCGGCGAGGAAAGGCTTGCCGTCGTCGCCGAGATGAAACTCGGCCCCCGGGGAAGACTTATTTCGACCAGATGCTATGAAGCCATTATCCGTTCAAGGGCAAGGCTCATGTATGAAACAGCCTCGCCCTACCTTGAAGGCAAGGGTGGTGAGCCCAGCATGGATGCGGAAGTCAACAAGTCACTGAAAATGCTCAATGTGCTGGCAGGCCATCTTATGAGGGCCCGGAAAAAAGCGGGCAGCCTTGATTTTGACTTGCCTGAAGTTGAGATAGAAATATCTGAGAGCGGCTATATCGAGGACATATCCAGAAGACCAAGAGGGCCTGCAGAACGCCTTATTGAAGAAATGATGCTGCTTGCGAACAGGGCCGTATGCTCCTATCTGAAAGAGAGAAACATGCCAGTGCTTTTCAGGGTTCATGACAAGCCTGCGCAGGAAGATATCGATGGACTGGTGGAGATCCTTGATGACCTTGGTTGCCCAAAAGCGCTTACCGGAAGACTGTCGCAGTCGGCAGCTTCCGGCAGGCATCTTAACAGGGTCTTGAATGAGGTTGCCGATGCATACAGAGGACATGAACTGGAGGCTTTTGTACACAGGCATATACTGCGTTCTCTGAGACAGGCCGAATATTCAATAGTGGATATCGGCCATTTCGGTCTTGGTTTTTCAGGTTATCTGCATTTCACTTCTCCGATCAGGAGATATTCCGATCTGCTGGTCCACAGGGTCCTGAAAAGCTTATTCCGGCCGGAAGGCGTCAAGGATCATGAAAAATCAAAATTTGCCAGAAGGCTTAAAAAACTGGCCCCAGACATAAGCAGGAAAGAACGTACTACAAACGAGGCCATGATGGAGGCCGTAAAATTGAAGACGGCGTCATACATGAAGCGCCATGTCGGAGAGACGTTCAGCGGCATTGTGACAGGCATACTGCCGTTCGGTTTTTTTGTTGAAATTTCGGATCCTCCTGTTGACGGTCTGGTAAGGGCGGCTGATATTCCGGGTGCAAGGATATCGGAAGGCCGGAAAGTAAGGATGGGAAGGCATGTTATTTCAATGGGCGACAAGGTGGATGTGCTGATTGCATCGGTTGACGAAACCAGAGGATATATAGACATGAAACTGGCTGAAGATAAAAATCGCCGGCCATGAGGGGTATCAGATTGTCTGATTGATTAAACTCCAATCAGTGTGGCATAAAAACTAATTAATTCCTGAGCTCAAAGGCGGTATTTGATCAGGAGGACATTAACAAATAAACCAAATCAATATTGGAGGTCATGATGCTGATTGTTGTTGCCCGGATGAATGCGCAGACCGGAAAAGAGGAAGAGATGGAAAAGGCCTTTCTAGACATTATCCCGAAGGTGGAATCAGAGGAAGGGACTCTTGCTTATGTCCTTCACCGCATGAAGAAGAAGCCGCAGAGCTTTCTCATGTATGAGAGGTACAGGGACAAGGAAGCGCTTGCCTTTCACAGCTCGACGCCGTATTTTGCAGAGCTTTTCGAAAAAATAGCCCCTTTGATGGATGGCGCCCCCGTAATTGAAGTCTATGAAGTGCTTTCATCCATAAAAGAGAAAGTCTAGACTCTTGCGGAGAAGGGAGGCCGTATGAGAAAAATATTAATCCTTTTGGTTGCCGCAAGTTTTCTTTTTTCCGGATGTGCAATCATCAAGAAAAACTTCAATGCCTCGGTTGACAAACCATCAGGCACATTGAAGATGGATGGTATCAAATCAAAGGTAACTATCAGCAGGGATAACCTGGGCATACCGTATATTGAGGCGGAAAGTGAAGACGACCTCTTTTTCGCCACAGGTTATGCAATGGCCTCCGACAGGCTCTGGCAGATGTATTTAAGGAGTATGGTTATGCAGGGGAGGCTCTCCGAGATTGTCGGGAAGGACACCCTTGAGACCGATATCTATTTCAGAACGCTGGGAATAAAGGAGCTTGTAAACGGAGCTCTTGCAACCCTTGATAAAAAACACCTTGCATCCCTTGAAAGCTTTTCGAAAGGGGTAAATGCATATATCAGCACACACAAAAAACTGCCGCCGGAATTTTCAATCACGGGATACAAACCTGACCCATGGACGCCGGCTGACAGCCTTTACTGCTTCAGCGCGGTGAGCTATGGACTGTCTTATAATCTCTATGAGGAACTGGATTTCCTCGTTCTTGCATCCAGGCTCGGATATGAAAAGATGCCCTGGCTCTTTCCCGTCTATTCCGGATACTCGCTGCCTGTGGATGAAACTAAAAAGCTCAGTGATATTCCCGCCTCCGAGCTTATGGGTTCAAAGAGCGGCAAAGTGGATACGGCTTTCAATCTTGACGGCATAGTTCCAAAACCAATGCCTGCATCCAACAACTGGGCTATCATGGGTTCAAAGACACTTTCGGGAAAATCGATAGTCTGCAATGATACCCACCTCATGCCGTCGACACCTTCGGAATGGCTGATAATGCATTTGAAATGTCCCACTTATGAGGCGGCGGGCGTCATGGCCCCGGGACTGCCTGTCGTGGTTCTTGGGTATAACGGCAAAGTCGCATGGGGCATAACCATGGTATCAGCCGACTCTCAGGATATTTTCGTTGAAAAATTGAAGACAGAGGGCGGCAGCCGTTCATATCTATATAAGGGACAGTGGTTGCCGGTTACACAAAGGAAGGAGACCTTTAAAATAAAGTCTTCGGACAAGCCCGTTGAGAAGATTATTTCAGCAACATGCCACGGTTCGCTGTTGAATACGAACATCAAGAATGTCCCGTTTTCCTCTGAGATAATGCCCGACAGCAGCAGATATGGTCTTGCACTTTCATGGGCTAATCAGGGCATGACGGACACGTTCGCCGGGTTCTACACACTGGCAGGCGCCGGTAATGTCGATGAAGCCAGGAATTGCATATTGAAGGTCGGCGCCATGTATTTGAATTTCGTATTCGGAGACAGCGAAAATATCGGGTGGCAGGTTTCAGGGATATGCCCTGTCAGAAAAAATGGTGTAGGCCTGCTGCCTTCACCGGGCTGGACAGGTGAATATGACTGGACTGGTTATGTCCCTGTGGAAAAGATGCCCGGTGACAAGAATCCCTCGAAGGGGTTTTTAGCAACAGCCAACAATGCCATTGTTCCGCCCGATTACCCTGTAATGATATCAAGTTCATGGGCATGTCCGGAGCGAATCGAAAGGATTGAGTCCATTTTATCGCCGATTAAAAATACGACGACAGGTGACATGATGACTATGCAATTCGACCGGTATTCCCTTATGGCCTTCAAGGTTCAGAAAATGCTTTTTGAAGGCCCCTTTGCCCAGGAGATAAGAACGGCCATCGGAAAGCTGTCTATGAATGACAGGGATAAGGCGAACAAATGTCTTGAGCTACTCGACCCGAAGGTCTTTGACTGCAATATGAAGCCGACATCTCCCAATGCCGCTGTCATGGGTGCATTCTATCATACGGCGACTATCAATACTTTTCTGGATGAATTCGGGCCGATGGATAATCCCCAGTGGAAGGCGCTGGGAAGGCTGACCGGCCGCTATTCTTCAGTCAATACATTTCTGGACAAGTTTAAGCAATATGATGCCACTGCGTGGAAATGCCTCGATTCAACCGCTGCATGGGGATATTCCGCACAGGAGGATCATTTACTGGCAAGGCCGGATTCTCCGTTGTGGGATGATCCGAGGACGGATGCAAAAGAGACAAAGGCCGATATCATCGCGGTTTCACTTGCCGATGCTGTAATTCTCTGTGAAAAGAGAATGGGGACTGATCCGGCAAAATGGCAGTGGGGCCAGCTTCTTCATTACGACTTCAGGCATGATATCAGCGAAGAGATGCCGCTCGGTTTGTTGAAAGATTATTTGAATCCCGGAATGTATCCGGCCGGCGGCGACTGGAATACCATTAATGTAGCAGGTTTTTCATTGGCGGACGGCACGTTCGAGGTTTCTGAAATCCCTGCAATGAGATTGATCGTAAACTTTGGAGAGGATGAACCGGCGCATCTGGTAAGTGTGCCCGGACAGTCCGGCAACCCTTCAAGCCCTCATTACAGGGATATGCTGAAGGATTATTTTATAACCGGAGAAAACCATCCGCTGGTGTTCAAGGAAGTAAACGTAAGAAAGCAGTATAAGGATGTGCTAACCCTTATTCCCGGGAAATAGCCATCTGAGAGGTCTTCATGTTTTTAGATGTGAATTGTCCAAAATGTCCTGGCAGAAAGGATAAATGCGGGAACCGAAGAAAAACCGATGCCGGGACATTTATAATTACACAGAGTCATGAAAAGAAAAGAACCGGAGGCGGGATATGTCTGAAAAAGTCAGGGCATCATCGGCCATAATTGTTCTGTTCATCATTTTATCTGTGCCTGCCATCTGCATGAGCGAAGGAAGGCCTGTGGTCTGCGACAGGCTTTACTATGACGGGAATGAAGGGAACAGTGCATACAATATAAGCGGCAAGTTTTTGACACTCGAGATGCTGTCGGATTACCTCGACCCGATGAAGGAAATCGGTGAATTTGGCGGTAAGCGCTATCGTTTATATGATATTCTGGTAAAGGCGGATTTCAACGGGGGAGGGTTTTTCGTAGAATGGCAGGTATCGGGACCGAAGCCGTTGATTGAAAAATATCTGGAGAAACTTGAAAAAGGATTGCGCGATAAAACCGTATTTTTTGACCTTTCAAAAACCGCCGTCGATTTAAAAACAACTGCATTTTATGAAACAGAAGATGCCTTTTCGATAGGTCTCTCTTCATCAAAATATTCCTATAAACCAGGAGAGGAGATTATCGTTTGGGCAAAGGTGAAAAACAACATGAACACGCCGGCCCTGCTGGTAAGATGTCTGGATGGTTCTGCACGGGGCTTTAGATACCCGCAGTGCGTTTTCGAGATCAAGGATTCTTCAGGTAAAACACCTGAGAACATATTCGCCCCGATGTGCAAGGTTGTCAATCCGCTGACTCCGGATGAATTCATTGAAGTCCTTTCCGGCGAATCGGCGGAACTCTTCGATGGCGGGTTTGTTTTCAGCAATGCTTTCAAACTTGTCAAACCGGGCAAATATTATATCTTCATAAGGTATTCGACTGTAGCACTCAAGGAATGGGAGTGGTACGGCATGTACTCGGATGAATACTGGAACAGCAGAAATTCAAATGAATTCTGGAAGAAACGTGAAAAGGAAATCATTAAAAACAGAGAACTGCTTAAGAAAATTGAACTGGTCTCAATTAAATCCAACACGATCGAAATAGAAATATCCGGGAACCCTTTAAGCCGTGAAGAAGCCATTAGAATTGCAGAAGAAGCCTGCAAAAAATCAGGCTGGAAATTCAATGATGTGACTGCCGGAGAAGATGATGGCAGGTGGGTTGTCAGGACAAACACAAAGGCCCTTGGTATGAATGCGACGATAGTGATTGATAAATATACGGGCGTGGTTGTTGAAAAGAATATTACAGGACCATGATGCGCTTCATTCAATTCTTCACATTACTGCCCTGAGCCTTTTTTGCAGGTTTGCCCACGGTTTGCCTGGCATTCCTTGAGATCTTCTTTTTCAGATCTTCAGTCAGCTCTCTGGCCTTGTCGAGCTGTTCCTGGGTCATCATCTCTCTTATCATGTCTCTCGCTTTTTCTGCTTCTTTGTTGCCCTGAACAGCTGCGAGGTTCAACCATAGAAATGCTTCGGAATAGTCCTGCTTTACGTTCTGACCTGCCGAATACATGAGCCCCAGGTTGAGCTGGGCACCGGCATCACCATTCTCGGCGGCCATCTTGTACCATTTCACTGCATCGGTTGCGCTTTTGGGAACACCCTGGCCTGCAGAATACATGACCCCCAGGTTGAACTGTGCATTGACAGAGCCCTGTTCCGCAGCCTTTTTGTACCATCGTGCGGCTTCGGCGTAGTCCTGTTTCACGCCCTGGCCGTTATAATACATTATCCCCAGAAAGCCCTGCGCCCATACGGAGCCCTGTTCCGCAGCCTTTCTGTACCATTTTGCGGCCTCGACATAGTTCTGCTGCACACCCCTGCCGTTATAATACATGACACCCAGTATGCCCTGTGCCTCTGCAAACCCCTGGCTGGCAGCCTTTCTGAGCCATTTCACAGCCTCTTCCTGATCCTTCGGGACGCCCTGACCTGAATCATACGACAGTCCAAGGTTGCACTGTGCCTCGGCATAGCCCTGATCGGCGGCCTTCCGGAACCATCTTGCAGCCTCAGTATAGTTCTGCTTCACGCCCTGGCCGTTTGAATACATGTATCCCAGATAGCACTGGGCTTTTGCATCACCTTTTATTGCAAGAGGCTGAATCTCTTTAAGCGCAGCATCATAGTCCCCGCTGTTTAGAGATTTAATGTAGTCCGCGAAAGCAGGGACCGAACAGGCAATGAGAAAGAAAGCGATAAGTGCTACAATCTTTTTCATGGTTCTTCTCCTTGACCTCTTTTACCTGTTTTTTTGACATCAATCTATGTACAATACGAACCCTGTTGTCCAGAGCAAAGACAAAATGCCATTAAGGTGAATTCACCTGCTCAACAATGAAAGGAACCGAAGCGCAGGGCTGTTCAATCTTAAGCAATTTCGAGTGTGAGGAAATATGCAGCTATGTCGTTCTGAAGGGCATGCAGGAACTTTCCGTCCAGACTCCTGCAATAATCTCCGAACCGCATAGAAAAAGTGCCCCCGGCAGGAATCGAACCTGCGACACCAGGATTAGGAATCCTGTGCTCTATCCACTGAGCTACGGGGGCGTGAGGTATTTTTCTTAATATCATGGGCTCATTAACGTCAAGAGGAAAATGCCTGCTTGTGAGTTGGCATTTCATGCGATATAGCTTTTTAAATCATGAAAAAACCCGAGATACTTTCCCCTGCCGGAAACCGCGAAATGCTGGAAACCGCATGTCTTTACGGGGCGGATGCAGTTTACATGGGGCTCGCAGGCGGCATGAACCTTAGGGCCAAAGCAGGGAACTTTTCGCATGAAACATTAAAGGAATCTGTTAAATACGCCCATGACAGAAACGTCAGGGTATACCTGACGCTCAATATTTACCCGCATGACAGAGATATGGGTCTTGTTAAGGATTGCATTGAAACCGCCCGGAATGCCGGGATCGATGCGGTAATAGTTTCTGATATAGGTGTTGCTTCTCTCGTGAAAGAAATCTGGCCCCGGGCTGTGCTTCATCTCAGCACTCAGGCGAATACGGTAAATGTGCCGGCTATAAAAGCATGGACAGGGCTCGGGATAAAAAGGGTGATACTTGCCAGGGAACTCTCCGCGGATGAAATAGGATTTATAAGAAAAAATGTTTCCACCGAACTGGAGGTGTTCATCCACGGTAGTGTCTGCATATCCATTTCAGGCAGATGCCTTATAAGCAGCTATCTGAATGCAAGGGATGCGAACAGGGGTGAATGCACACAGCCGTGCAGGTGGGATTACGCCCTTCTAGAGAAGACCAGGCCCTCACAGTACATGCCGGTTATCGAAGAGGACGGTTTCACCTACCTCTATAATTCAAAGGATATCTGCCTTCTGCCTGTCTTTGCCGATGTCATGCGGCTGGGACTCGACGGCCTGAAGATCGAGGGCAGGAACAGGACGCCTTTATATGTGGCGACCGTGACATCGGTTTACAAAGAGGCACGTGATGCATACCTTGCAGATCCTGAAGGGTTCTCAATCAAACCGGACTGGCTGGAGGAGATAAAAAAGACCAGCAACCGCGAATACTTCACAGGCTTTTTCAATGGTACTCCCGGATCAGAAAGCATGAAATACGATTTTAAAGGCTATGAACACAGCCATCATCTTGCCGCGCGAGTAATCTTAGCAACCGGTGACAGGGCAATGCTTGAAGCGAGAAATCCGCTCATCGAGGGCATGGAGCTTGAATGGATGTCCGCATCGGGAGAAAGAAAAAAATTCACTCTTAACGGTGCGACTCAAGATGGTGCTCCTGTTTCAAAAATCAGGCCCAACAGCTTTTTCGAAGTCAGGCTGCCTTTCAGTCCTCTTGCCGGAGAACTTGTCAGGAAACCATACAGCGAAGGCGACAAAGTAATAGAAAGGCGCAAAAGAAATGAATGACCTTTTCGACGGGCTCAACGACGATCAGAAAAGGGCCGTCAACCATATCAGCGGGCCGCTCTTAATATTTGCTGGGGCAGGCTCCGGCAAGACCAGGGTGATTGTCCACAGGGTGGCAAACCTCATAAAGAGCGGCATCAATCCTCACCGCATCCTGTGCCTCACATTTACAAACAAGGCGGCGGGCGAGATGAAGACCCGGCTCAACGAAATGCTCGGAAATGCATCATCCGGATTGTGGGCGGGCACGTTCCACTCGTTCGGGGCCTGGATGCTCAGGCGCGAGGCCTACAGGACAGGCTATCCCGGGAGCTTTACCATATACGATGCCGCAGACCAGCGTTCGCTGATAGCAAAATGCCTCAAGGACCTCAGGATAAAAACTAACAAGGGAACGGACTCGCAGATCGCATGGCTCATCTCCATGGCAAAGGACACGCTCCAGGACTATAAATATTTCAACCTGAGGCTAAACTTCGATCCTGTCCCGGTAATCAATCTCTATGAAGAAAGGAAAAAGGAATACGTGGCATTTGATTTCGGCGACCTTCTCAAGGTTCCGGGGCAGATATTAAACGAGTTTTCCGAAGCGAGAAAACGCTATCATGACATGTTTCCCTATATCCTTGTCGATGAATATCAGGATACCAACATGGCGCAGTATGTCATGCTCATGGGTCTTGTTTCAAACGAGAAGAACATATGTGTGGTTGGTGACGACGACCAGTCCATATACGGCTGGCGTGGAGCCGATGTCGGCAACATACTCAGGTTCAAGGAGGATTTTCCCGAGGCGAGGGTCATCACACTGGAACAGAACTACCGCTCCACAGAGGAGATACTTAATGCCGCATCCTCTCTCATTTCGTATAATTCCAGACGTGCTCCCAAGACGTTGAAGCCGGTTAAGAAGGAGGAGGGGGGCGTTACCCTGAGGGAATACGCCGATGCCGATGTCGAGGCTGCCAGTGTCTCGAGGACAATAGCAAAGCTTGTGGAAGGTGGTGTAAATCCCGCAGATATTGGTGTCTTTTACAGGATCAATGCCATATCGCGCGTGATCGAAGAAAACCTCGTTCGCAGCAGGATTCCGTACGCGGTGTTCGGCGGTATAAGATTTTACGAGCGCAGGGAGATCAAGGATGTGCTTGCCTACCTGCGCATAACGGCCAATCCCAGAGATGAGGACGCCCTTTTAAGGATCATCAACACACCGGGCAGAGGCATCGGGCCGAAGACGGTCCTCCTTCTTCAGGATTTCGCAAAGAAGAAAGGCATTCCAACATTTGAAGCTCTGAAAGAAGCAATCAGCGCTGGTGTGGTCAAGGGAAAAACGGCGGAAGGTCTGAAGGATTTCATCACTCAGACTGCAAGGATAAAAGAGGCTTCATCAGTAATGGATGTAGCCGATCTCATAACGTTGACTCTCGACATCACCGGACTCAGGGATGAGATCAAGTCCGAGGTGGACGGCGAAGACAGGATTACGAACCTGAAAGAGCTTGTTGCGAGCGCATACGGGGCAAACAGCCTCCAGGATTTTCTTGAAGAGAAATCACTGATATCCAATACGGACAGGTCGGAGGGTGAAAAGGTCAGTGTCATGACGCTTCACATGTCCAAAGGTCTCGAATTCGACCATGTCTTCATTCTCGGACTTGAAGAGGGGATCCTCCCGCACTCCAAATCAATGACGGAAGATTCCGATATCGAAGAGGAAAGAAGGCTCCTTTATGTCGGAATAACAAGGGCGAGGAAAGAGGCGCATCTTTCATGGGCCAGGGTCCGCGCACTCTACGGCAGGGAATCGTTCCAGTATCCGTCGGGGTTCCTCAATGAGATAAGGGACGGGTTGTAAAACCTTAAAGCATTATTCACGGCTCCCGCTCGGGTTTTTCTTACTTTTTGTTAATTGGGGCTATCTTTTTATGGTTTGGATTTTATTATATAATACAATAACATAGGAAATATTTTTCTGTGAGGTGGATCGTATGAATTCGAAAACATATGAGGGAACACTGGATGCGGCAACAGTCCTCAAGTATGAAAAGGCCCATGTCTTATACCCCTGGGCTGCCCAGAAATCGCTTAATCCCCTGATAATCGATCATGCCAGCGGAAATTATTTCTATGACACTGCCGGTAAAGAGTATCTGGATTTCAGCTCGATGTTCGTATTCAGCAATTTAGGGCACGCCGACCCCAGGGTTGTGGAGGCCATACATGTTCAGGCGCAGAGGCTGCCCGCGTCGGCATCACCCTTTGCGACAGAGGCCAAGGCGAAGCTTGCAAAACTCCTTGCAGACATAACGCCGGGCGACATTTCGAAGACGTTTTTTTCCACGAGCGGGGCCGAGGCCAATGAGGGCGCCATAAAGATTGCCCGGCTCGCCACAGGGAAAGACAAGATAATAGCCCGCTACCGGGCATACCACGGCTCGACCTTCGGGGCCATGGCATTGAGCAGTGACTTCAGGAACTGGAGCAGCGAACCGGCCATACCGGGCGTCATCCACTGTCTTGACCCGTACTGCTACCGTTGTCCGTTCGGCATGACTTATCCAGCTTGTGACCTTCAGTGCGCCAGGCATGTCGAAGATGTCATCCGCTTTGAAGGCGGAGAAAAGCGTGTGGCGGCCTTCGTGGCCGAGCCCATCGTAGGGGCGAACGGACTTTACGTACCGCCTGATGGATACTGGCAGAAAGTAAGGGAGATATGCGACAGGTATGGAGTTCTCATTATATGCGATGAGGTCATGGTCGGCTTCGGCAGGACCGGCAAATGGTTTGCAATCGATCACTGGGGTGTTGTGCCTGACATCATCACCATGTCAAAGGGTATCACGACAGGCTATGTGCCGCTGGGCGCGACAAGCGTCAGAGAGAGTGTCGCGCGCGCGTTCGAGGATCAGGCCTATGTCCACGGCCACACCTATAGCGGGCACACCCTGGCCATGGCCGCAGGCGTCGCTGCAATCGAGGCCTATATCGAGGACGGCCTGGTTGAGCGCTCCGCCCTGATGGGTGAATATCTGATGGAAAAGGCCTGCGAACTCAAGGACAGGCATCCGAGCGTGGGCGACGTGCGCGGGAAGGGTCTCTTTGTCGGTATGGAACTGGTGAAGGACCGTGCAACTAAGGAACCCTTGCATGACATGTTCGTAGAAGGCCCGAGACCTGCTACCGCCAAGATGAAGGTCCTGGCCGAGGCCCTGAAAAACGGCGTCTACTGTCTGCCGGGGGTCGCCAGCGTGATCATGCTTGCCCCGCCTCTGGCAGTCACGAAAGACGAGATCGACTTTGCCATGGGCGTTTTCGACAAGGCCCTCGCTATTGCCGATGCGGAGACGACAACGTCATAGCCAGGATATCAAACGGCAGCTTCATAAAACAAATATGTGATTCGCTGAAAACTGCCGGCCTGATCTTTATCCTGCTTTGTTCTATTTCAGATAGCTCAGGTGCTTTTCCTGCAGGACGAACATGTAGTCGAACACCTTGGCGGCGGCCTCGTACTTGTTCACGCATGGATCTGCCAGGAGCGCCTGGAAGGCAAGCTCGCGCGAGCCGTTTATAACGGCATCGGCGATCAGGTCGTTGGTGCCGATCTGGTTTGAGAGCAAAGCCTTGAAGCCCTTGGGATAGTTTTCAAGGCGGATCCCTTTAAGGCCATGTCTGGTCACGACAGCAGGCACCTCGACCGCCAGAAAGGAAGGCAAACCTTCGATATATCCTTCATTGGGCAGATTCACGGCCGCCTCCTCGTAGCCCGAATCCGTGATGATGCCTTCCATGATGGGCACAACTCGCTCATGCAGCTTGATTTCGATCTCCGGTTTTGCTTCAGCAAGCCACTGCTTATAGTAAAGCCAGAATTCCATGACGGCCTTGTTGTCGGCCGCATCATGTGCCCATGCGATATATTCTCCCAGATGGCTGTCGGAAGTGATTGGCAGATATCCGTACCGTTCCAGCAGGATCTTGAAAATGTGGCGCTCGGCCCATTTGCCGGCCTGCGCCCTCAGCGCCGGCTCGCTCATGGGTGTGGAACCGGCTTCGACCCGCTTCAACTCCCTTATGACCACATCCAGAGACAGGAACTCGCCGAAATAATCCGGGGCCTTGGCCCTGATATCCGGGTAGGCATCCCTGCCGCTGTCCTTGTAGCCGGCCTCGATCAGAATGCTGAAGTGGTTCAAACCGCCGGCGCGCAATGTAAGATTTTCAAAGGGTGTTCCCAGAATACCTGGCAGATGCTCTTCAAGGGATGAAATCTCGTGGCACAGGCCTGCGAATTTAAGATCCGGAAACCTGCGGTGTACCGTGGTGCAGATCTTGGTCATGGGATTGCTGTAGTTGAATACCATTGCCTGGGGACAGATGGTCTGAATATCGGCGCAGATATCCAGAATGGGCGGAATGATTCTAAGCGCATGAAAAAGCCCGCCGGGGCCGCCGTTCTCACCCATAACCTGGTTCAGACCGAAATGCAGGGGCATATGCCAGTCATAATCCCATAGCATGAATCGATCGCCTACTTCGATCGAGATAATGCAGAAATCAGCGCCTTTGAGGGCCTCCTTGCGATCTGTAGTGGCCGAGACCGTGTACGGCAAATCCTTTTCCCTGATGAACTTCTCAGCATTATCGTGCACAGCTTCAAGCGTCACCGGATTGATGTCATGCAGCACGATCCGGCTGCCCGGGAGCACTTCACTCTGGAAGATATCCCCCATGGTGTCATAGCCGAACTGTGCGCTGCCTGCGCCGATAAGTACGATTTTTGAACTCATTTAAAGCCCCCCTGTCGTTTTTAAAAGTTTGTCCGAAGCATAAGGTCAACAGAACCGTTGCTATCCATGCCATTTTATCGAAGTGTATGAATAGTGTAAATAAATCTTTAGAGGTATTTCCGGCGGTTTAAACTACACAGGAATGGATTTTCATATTGAAGGGGATGGCAAGGTCTGCCATCCCCTGACGTGTTTAAGGCTCCAAGGCGTTCTGCCACCCAGCAACCGTCCAGGCAATTTGATTTCCGCCCGAGAACGTGCAGGAGTAGTTGCTGTTGAACACAGTCTGGGATGCGCCGGTAAGGCCTGCGAAATTCAGCTGTCCTGAATTCCAGAAACCGTATATGTTTCGTGTGACCGGGTTGGCGGCAGGTGTTGAGACTGTTACCGGATCAGTCAAACCCGGGGCAACAAGCTTTCCTGAAATGTATATGAGGGTCTGGCCGTTTTCCTGCTTCTGCTTGTAGTTAACTGGTTCGCTTGAAGAACCGAGCGTGTAGGCGTTGCCGTTGAGAGAAAAGCCGCCGCTCAGGTCGTAGTCACGGAAATCTGCATCCGATGCAGGTTCAGTGATGAGTGTGGGAACAATCTTCATGTTGATGGGAGTATCGGATCCGACATCGGGATAAGTCGGGTCGACCGTCCCGTAGTAGGTCTTGTATGCGATCTTCCACAGGTTGTATCTGACCTCACCCTTTGGATAAACAGCCTTGAGCGTGGTCATTGGAGTTATCGTCACCGAGTTCAGGAACAGATACTCAAGCCCGTTCGAGGTGGCCTTGTAATACCCCGATACGTTTGCGGTCAGGTCAACACCGCCCTCATTGCCGTAATACAGGCAGCTTTCCCATGGGTACCCGGTTGCGCTGAAGTTGACAGATAAATCGCCTGTAAAAGCCCGGTAGCCATGCACCAGGGACCCAGGCACAATCTTTATGCTGCACGCAACGCCGGTATCGGGATATGTGTAGTTGAATGTGGTTGTCAATGGGATGATAAGGACCAGCCTTAGAAGTTTGGCAAGCGCGTCAGGATCGTTGAAGATTGTATCAAGGACAAGGTTTCCGGTAATCGTGTTCAGGTCGTCAAGCATGACATTGTAGAGGAACTCGTCGTCGTCCGTTGTAGTGTAATCGGCCCGTCCGTACCCGATACCGGCATAAGCAGTGTAGAGTGCAGTCTGGGCAGGCTTCTTGGGGTTCTCCTGTACTGTGACAGTAATGGTGTCACTCGACTGCAGTCCCCAGATGTCGGTCACTGTAAGCCTGAAGCTCAGGACGGATCCGGCTGCAACAGAGGCCGTGAACTGGGTAATGGCGGTATTGGCGTTGGTCAGTGTAACCGCAGGTCCTGCTGTCTGCTGCCATTGATAGGAAATATCGTCATTGTCCGGATCATTTGAGGCCGAGCCGTCAAGCGTGACGATGAAGCCTACGTAAGCAGTCTGATCAGGTCCTGCTTCCGCCACGGGCGGTTTGTTCACATTGGTAACATTGACAATACATGTGTCACTCGATTTCAGTCCTCCATTATCTGTTACCGTCAGCCTGAATGTAAGTGCCGCACCAAAGCCCACAGAAGGGGCAATGAATGTTGGCTTGATCGCGCTGGAATTAGAGAGGGTAACGGAAGGTCCGCCAGTCTGTTCCCATAGATAGGAAGCAATCCCATCGTCAGTATCAGTCGAACCCGAGCCGTCGAGTGTTACAAGAGCACCCTCATTGACTGTCTGGTCAGCTCCGGCTTCTGCTGTCGGCGGATCGTTTGTACCGGTAATATTGATAATACATGTAGCAGTCGATTTGAGCCCGCCGTTATCGGTTACTGTCAGCCTGAATTTCAGGGCAGTCCCATCCTCGGAAACATCAGGGGCTATAAATACGGGTTTTATGGCACTTGCATCAGAAAGGGTTACTGAAGGACCTTCTGTCTGTTCCCATAGGTATGATGCAATGCCGTCATCCGGATCATTCGAATTTGATGCATCGAGTGTTACAACTGAACCTTCTGTAACAGTTTGATCCGGTCCGGCGTCTGCAAATGGCGGCTTATTCAAATAGGTGACATTGACTATACAGGTTGCAGTCGATTTCAGGCCTCCTTTATCGGTCACTGTCAATCTGAATGTAAGTGCAGCACCGCCTGGACCCACACTGGGTGCTGTAAAAGATGGTTTTACTGAAGAGGGGTTGGATAAGATTACGGAAGGTCCTCCGGTCTGTTCCCATAAATAAGAGGTAATCCCGTCATCCGGATCATTTGAATTAGATGCATCAAGAGTGACAAGTGAGCCTTCTGCAACTGTCTGGTTGGGTCCTGTAATTGCAACTGGAGACTTGTTCTCTTCACCTTCTGATGTACCGCCGCCGCCTCCGCCGCCGCCTCCACAGCCGGTCGAAATAATAGCGAGTGCTGCAATTACCAGGACGATAAAATTCGATAATGTTTTTTTCATTTTTCATTCCCCGCTTTTATTTATTTAATTATATTTAAAAGTTACATTTATAAAATTTACTAATCTTTCCAATAATAATCTTATGCATTGATAAGTCAAGATGCAGAACTTTTCATTCCCCACAATCGAATAACAGAATGTTACATGAGTTATGAAAAAAGGATTAATCTTATAAGTTATCACACACTGAAGGTGGTTTCTGTCTTGAATATCTCCGACGGCAGCAATTTTTCTTCCCCGAATGTATCTATAAGGAGCACAGGCGATATGGTTCTCCCGCCTGCAAAGCGTATTTTGAGTGTGGTTTCATTGTACTGTTCAAGATAATCTTTAACAGCAAGCTCGGCCTCGCCCTTTCTTATTGCGGCGCCTTCCGGCAGATTGAGTTTTAATGGCCTTACAAGCCTGAACGTATAGGATGCGACCTGTTTAAGCCTGCCCTTTTCGCATGTTTTCATGATTGAACCTTCAGGCATATGGCCTGAAAGCATTGCGTAAACTTCTTCCGCCGACAGGTCGTCTGCAAGATCAAGCTGCATGTATTCGTCTTCCGATGCTATTCCAAGTGATACGGGCGGAAGGAGGGTAAGCCTCATGGCAGGACTGAACCCTTCGGAATAGGAAGCCCTTAGTCCTGCCCTTCTCACGGCCCGCTTCATCATCTCGATGAAGTCCCTGTTGCCGATGAGCGACAGGGCCCCCATCTTTGAAAATCCTATAACATATGGAAACCGGCCCTGTGCCTTTTCTGAGAAAAGCTCGATCTTTTCTGCAGGTCCCCTGATGATGTTTCTGATGTCACCTTCGCATACCCCGCACCCGAGGCAGGCATCCTCCCTGCAGTCAGGGCTCTGCTCAGCCGTGTATGCGAGTTCCCTTTCATGGATGAGGAAATCCCTTTTTATGCCCATATCGATGAATTCCCACGGCTGTGTTTCATTCAAAGGTCTTTTCCTGAGGTAATCTTCCGGGTCTATTCCTTCCTCATCAAAGGTTTTCATCCATACATCGTTCCTGAAGGTGTCCGACCAGCCGTCAAGGTAGGCGCCCAGTCCGGATGCCTTTTCTATGACGCCTGCAAGCCTTTTGTCTCCCCTGGAAAAGACGCCTTCCAGAACCGAGAACCCGGGCTCGGTCCATTTGAGACTTATCTTTCTGTCCCTGAGTTCGCCCTTGAAGTACCTGAGGATTTCATTAAGCCTGACTGGATCAATCTGCGCCTCCCACTGAAAGGGTGTGAATGTCTTGGGTATGAATGTGGAAACGCTCACATTGACACCGCCCCTGAATGCGTTCGCAATCTTTCTTGAAAGTCTGACGATTGCCTCTACATCGGCATCGGTCTCGGTGGGCAGGCCTATCATGAAATATAGTTTGATGAGCTTCCAGCCCTGCTTCTTGATAATTCCGATACTTCGCAAAAGGTCGTCTTCTGTATTGCCCTTGTTTATGACCGTTCTCAACCGCTCTGTGGCTGCCTCTACCGCGAGAGTGAAGCCGGGCTTCTTCACCGATGAAATGATGTCGGCCATCCTTTCTGTCATTCCCTCGACACGCATGGAAGGCACACCGAGGGATATCTCACGCGACGGGCAGTTGAGCGATTCCATTATGTCTGCCAGATA
Organism: Desulfomonilia bacterium; assembly: GCA_036567785.1. Lineage (NCBI taxonomy): Bacteria > Pseudomonadati > Thermodesulfobacteriota > Desulfomonilia > Desulfomonilia bacterium. The sequence goes on from DATCTV010000037.1 coordinate 245,325, forward strand.
GCTCAGGTCGGTTATCGAAAGGGCGGTCATGGCGAGGTTGTCATAGCCGGTTGCCTTCAGGCCCTTCCTGAATGTATCCATGACCGAGCCGAAAGAACGTTCCCTGTATGGCCTGTAAATAATGCCCGCCTGACAGAAGCGGCACCCCCTTGTGCAGCCTCTCGCGACTTCCACTCCCAGCCTGTCATGGACTATATTAATATTGGGAACGATGATGTCCGACGGGAAAGGGTATTTATCAAGGTCAGGCAGTATCCTGCGGACCGGTCTGGCGGACGAGCCCTGCATGTAAACGCCTGCAAGCCCGCTCATCGCTTCCATGCGTTCGTCCCGGTCTTCTGTATCAAGGCATATCCGCGCTATTTCAGCCACGACCTCTTCGCCGTCGCCGATTACGATCAGGTCGAAGAATGGTAAGTAAGGGGCAGGGCTGGATGTGCATGTTCCGCCTGCGATAATTATGGGGTCGGTCTTTTTGCGGTCCGCTGCATAAAGTGGAATGCCTGAGAGTCTCAGCATTTTAAGCACCGTTGTGTATGAAAGCTCGTGCATGAGGGAAAAACCAACGATATCAAACATTCCAAGAGGCCTTTTTTCTTCCAGCGAGAAAAGGGGTTCGCCGTTTTTTTCAAGGAGCGAAACCATGTCGGGCCAGGGTGCAAAGACGCGCTGCGCCCATACGCCCTCGATCGAATTGAGGATATGGTACAGTATCTTCTGTCCCGAATGCGACATGCCTATTTCATAGGCGTCGGGAAAGGCCAGGGCAAAGCGGAGTTTTACTTCAGAGTCAGACCTTGCGGCCTGGTTCACCTCTCCGCCGGTATAGCGGCCGGGTTTCAAGACCTGTTCGAGTCCTTTGATTTCCATAAACGAGATATTTCCTCCGGAAGTTTTCACTTAAAAGACATGGTCTGTTTATCACCCGCTCGATAAAGATGCACATGAAAATTGCTCGTTATTCCACTTGACCGCTATTTTCCATGATACTAAAAGCCGAGATCATGCTTGAGAGGTTCAAAAAAACACTGACGGAACTGTGCGGTGTAAGGCCCGGCGATGGTATACTGGCGTGCTGTTCGGGCGGCATCGATTCGATGGTGCTGTTGAGATTGATGAAAAATGCGGCCTTGGAACTGGGTTTAAAACTCCATGCCGTTACGGTCGACCACGGCCTCAGATGCGAGGCGCCTGGGGATGCGCAGTTCGTGCTCGATACCTGTGCCGTCCTGGGGGTCGAGGCGAGTCTTTATGAATTGAAGATGGATCCTGAAATTTCCAACCTCGAGGAAGCTGCGCGCATCAGGCGGTATGAGGCCATATATGAATGCAGGGAAAGGCTGGGCTTTCCGTTCATTGCAACAGGACATACGGCCGATGACCAGGCCGAGACGCTTATCTACAGGCTGGTTCGCGGAACGGGTATTAGGGGCATGGCCGGTATGGGGCATGCAAGACCCGACGGTCTTATCAGGCCGATGCTTAACATAACAAGGGCCGAGGTCGAGGCTTTTGCCCGAAAGAATGATATCAGGTTTGTGACTGACCAGACGAACAGTGACCTCACTCTGGTGAGAAATCTCATACGAAAAAAAATTCTCCCCCTCATGAGGGAAATCAACCCGCTTGCCGAAACCGCAATTTCGAGATTTGCCTCGATTGCGGCTGTCGAGAACTCATATATAGCAGACGAAACAGACAGGCTTATCGAGAGCGCCCTGATTCACGACTGGAACGTGTGCCGGGTTTATGATGCTCAGAAGCTGAAATATGCGCCGGAGGCCCTCATTCACCGGATGATCATAAAGATCTCGGCTGACATGCAGGGAGACCCGCGCGGGATACCGGCAACGGATGTGGAGCAGGCTTTGATGGTAATAAGGGGAAAAAGCAGGGCGCATACGATAATGCGCAGGGTCAGCATCAAAAGTGACGATAAATACCTGTCATTTGAAAAATATCCGTCCGCTCATTTGCTGTCTTTGTCTGATGGTGCATGCCCTGACAAACCCCGGGCTGCTGTTTATCATAACGGCGTTTATCAGGTGAATCCCATAGGAAAAAATCTTGAGATCAAAGGCATTACTGACGGCCTGAATGTGACTGTAAGGTTTTATCTCCCCGGTGATAAGGTGCAGGATAAAAAGGTGACCGCAATTTTTCAGGAGAGACACATCCCCCCTGCTCTCAGAAAATACTGGCCCGTAGTGATCATGGACGGAGCTATCGTATCTGTTGCCGGTGTGCTTGATATAAGCGATATCAAAACGGTATTTCCTTATGATGCTTGAGAATATGTTTATAATTCCGTTCTTTATTCCAGATGATGCCGAGGAGCATTCCGACGCAGCCTACGAAGGGAGCGTTTGAATGAAGGCCGGAATAGCAGGAATGTCCATAGGCACCTACCCCCCGTCTCTTCAGGCCATGCTCATCGCAGAGGAGTTTCTGGCGCTCAGAAAAAACATACTGTGGCTTGTTGAGAGCGATGAGGATATGTACAGGGCCAAGGCCGACCTTGCGTGCTTTATTCCGCAGAACAGTGTACTCTGTTTTCTGGCCCCTGATGTCAGGCCCTATCAGGGGGACAGCCCGTCGAAAGAGGTAACTGCAGCCAGAATAGAGGTGCTTGTCAAGTTGGTTGACGGGGGTCCCTATATCGTTATCGCGCCCATCAATGCCGTGCTTCCCTACACTCTGCCCAGACAGGCCCTCAAAGATGCCGTCATGATACTGAACCTCAGGGCCGAACTGAACAGGGAGGAATTCTCCATGAACCTCATCCGCATGGGCTACACCCGTGAGCCGCTGGTTGACGATGTCGGCCAGTTCAGCATGAGAGGTTTCGTGATGGACATATTCTCACCGGGCATGGATGAGCCGGTAAGGCTCGACATGTTCGGCGACATGATAGAGGAGATAAAGGTCTTCAGCCTCTCAAGCCAGCGTTCTAAGAAGTCGGCTCAGACCAAAGGCCATCCTTCATGTACGGTTATGCCTGTCTCGGAAGTTCTTCTGACGCCGGATAACATAAAGACGGCGAGGCCCAGATTAAGAAGGCTCAAGGGTGAAAACCTCTCTGCCCTTATCGAGGATATCGAACAGGGGGTCATGGCCCCCGGCATTGAGGCCTACCTCCCTGTATTTTATGAAGAAACGGCCACCATATTCGATTACATGGGCAGGGATTTCATTCTGGTAGGCCCTGATGAAGAGGGTTTGAAGACCGCATGGGAGAGTTTCTATTCAAAATATATAAGGGCATATGACAAGGCTGCCGATCCGGCATGTATGCTTCATCCCGGGGATTTGATGATTGCCGAGAAGGCGTTTGTCGATTCCGCAACAGTACACGGGCACATCCTGACTTCGATTACGGGCGGGACCTCTGGCTTTTCATGGCATGACTTCAGAACAGGAGGCGCCCCCGAGAAAGCCCCTGAGCGTCTGGCAGGGCTGGCTGCCGAGGGATTCACCGTATTCCTTACCGCAGGGTCCTCCATGCTTGCCGAGAAAGTCGAGTATGCGCTCATCACCCGCGGCGCGGATACAAAACGGTTTGAAAGGCCTCTTTTCGACCTTCACAGGCGGCCCGGCATATTCATCAATGAAAATCAGCTCTCATCGGGCTTCGTTCTGCCTGAAAAATGGCTTGCCGTAATTCCGGCCGAAGAGGCCTTCGGCGTAAAACGGCAGAGAAAACCCGCAAGACGCCAGGCCATAGTCAATCCGTTCACCCAGCTTGAAGTGGGAGATGCGGTCGTGCACCGTGACAACGGCATCGGTATTTTCAAAGGTGTCGAAAGGCTTACCCTCGACGGCATAACCTCCGATTTTGTCGTTCTCGAGTATGTAGGGGGCGACAAGCTTTACCTGCCCGTGTACCGGCTTGCAATGATACAGCGCTATGTGGGTGATACTGACGCGCTCACAATCGACAGACTTGGCGGCACACGCTGGTTCAGGGTGACCGAAAAGGCCCGTGAATCGGCCAGGAAGCTGGCCGCCGAACTGCTTCAGATATATGCAAAACGCGAAAGCTCGCACGGGTTCTCATATGATGTGGACACCGAGCAGGTGCGCGCATTCGAAGACGACTTTCCCTATGACGAGACTGACGACCAGCAGAAGGCGATTGAGGACGTCTATGCGGATATGGCATCATCAAGGCCCATGGACAGGCTTGTATGCGGCGATGTCGGCTACGGCAAGACCGAGGTGGCCATGAGGGCGGCCTTTGTTGCGGCCATGTCGGGAAAGCAGACAGCCATACTTGTCCCGACGACACTCCTTGTACGCCAGCATCTGAGCAATTTCCGAGAACGCTTCGAGCGCTGGCCGCTTCGCATAGAGGCACTTTCCGGGTTTGCAACCTCACAGCAGAATGAAAACGTCATGAAAGCGATCGAAACGGGCGCAGCCGACATACTTATAGGCACGCACACGCTCATTTCAGATAATGTCAGGTTCAAGGACCTCGGGCTTCTTATCGTCGATGAAGAGCACCGATTCGGGGTCAAGGACAAGGAAAGGATAAAATCGAAAAGGGCCGAGCTCGATATTCTGACGCTTACGGCGACTCCCATCCCGCGCACACTCAATATGTCGCTATCGGGCATAAGAGACCTTTCCATAATCGAAACGCCGCCCGCCGAGCGAAAATCAATAGATACCGAGATTTCACGATTTGACGACGAGGCCATTGTCAACGCCATCGACCGGGAGCTTGCCAGGGGGGGGCAGGTTTTTTTCGTCCATAACATCGTGGCCAACATCGATTACATGGCCGACTATATCAGGCGCATATGTCCTGCCGCCCGTATAGGAGTGGCCCATGGCCAGATGCCGAAGAGGGAACTGGAAAAGGTCATGGAGCAGTTTCTCGACCGCAGGATAAACGTTCTGGTGTCCTCGTCCATCATAGGAAGCGGCATAGACATCGGCAATGCGAACACCATCATCATAAACCGCGCGGACAAATTCGGCATGGCCGACCTCTATCAGCTCAGGGGACGGGTCGGCCGCTCCAAGCTGAAGGGCCATGCCCTGCTGCTCATACCCGAGACCGGAAGGGTTACGAAGGACGCGCGCAAAAGGCTTTCCGCCATCAAGGAATACGAATCGCTCGGCGCAGGCTTCCAGATGGCCATGCGTGATATGGAAATAAGGGGGGTGGGCGATATACTGGGCCATAACCAGTGGGGCCATGTCACGGCAATCGGCTTCGAACTCTATCAGGAGATGCTTGCAGAAGCGGTTTCGCTTCTTCAGGGCAAGACCGTCACTCCCGGACTCGACCCGGAGATCAAGCTGGGCATCGATGCCTACATACCTGAGGATTACTGTCCGGAAGAGCACCTGAGGCTGGGGCTGTATAAGAAGCTTGCCACGGTTTCGCCGGAAGATATCCCCGGGGTCATGGACGAGCTTATAGATATGTACGGCCCTGTGCCGGGGCCTGTCAGGGCGCTGCTTTTCATAGCCGAGACAAGGGGCATGATGAAGCGCCTGAGAATAAGGAAACTCGAGCTTGCCGAGAACTTTTTGAAGCTGTACTTTAGCAGTGATACTGTGGTAAACATCCATGACCTGATAGATTTAGTCACTGAGAAACAGGGCAGACTTACAAAAGAAGGCATGGCCGGAATAACAATTAAGGACATACGGGAGATTCATGGAATACTCGAAAGGCTCATTCAAAAAACTGCTGCTTAGTCTGGTGATTTTAGCGTGTATTGTTTTAATGCGCTCCGTCACAGTCCATGCGGATACTATCGACGGTATCGTTGCAGTTGTCGACAAGCAGCTGATCATGCGTTCCGATCTGAACAGGAGGCTTTTGCTCGTGGGCATCAGCCCGAATAACGAGGTCCGCTCGCGCCAGATACTTGAACTGATGATAGAAGAAGTCGTTGTGCAGAAGACCTACGAAAAATACGGCATGGCCCCTATAAACAAGAAGCAGGTCCAGGAACTGGCTGAGGCGAACAAGATCAGCGAAGATACCGCCAGGATAATGATGATGAGAAAAGCCCTCATGGACACTATGGTTACGTCGAGGGTCGTTGTTACACCCCAGATGATCAGGGATGAATTCAAAAATAATCCCGAATATTCCGGAAAACCGTCTCTTGAACTGAAGCAGATCGCCATAAAGGATAACAAGGAAAAGGCGGACAAGGCCGAGGCCGAAATAAAAGCGGGCGCGCCGTTTGACGATGTGGCCCTCGAGTATTCCGATATCCTGACAGACGGGAAATGCAACCTGGGCTGGATGCCTCTGGACGCTCTCGATTCGGTTGCGGCCAAGGCGCTTGAAAACTCAAAGGTGGGAGACGTCTCGCCCCCTTTGAAGATCAACGACTACTGGTGCATTTTCATGGTTACCGGCCGCGACGTTGTGGGTGCGAGAAATTTTGAAGAAGCGAAAGACCAGATTGCGGCGGACCTGACGGAAAAGGCCAGGGAAGACGCATTCGAACACTGGCTCAAACAGATCATGAGCGAATACTTTATCGGGATTTACATGTAAGCAGCAGGTAAATTCCCGCCTGAAACCGGTTTATTATGAAAGACTTCATAGAAATCAGGGGTGCGGCCGAGCATAACCTTAAAGGCTTTGACCTCAACATTCCCAGGAACAGGCTTGTTGTAATCACGGGCGTATCCGGCTCTGGTAAAAGCTCGCTCGCATTCGACACTCTTTATGCCGAGGGCCAGCGCCGCTATGTCGAATCATTGAGCGCCTATGCAAGGCAGTTCCTCGAGCAGATGCCAAAGCCTAACGTGGAATCCATCGACGGCCTTTCTCCTGCAATTGCAATCGAGCAGAAAAACACTTCCAACAACCCGCGCTCGACAGTCGGGACCGTAACCGAGATACACGATTACCTGAGGCTCCTCTTCGCCCGTATCGGCTCGCCCCATTGCTGGATATGCGGCCGGCCGATCGCGTCCATGACCGTGGGCCAGATGGCGGATGCCATCATGCAGAAGGACGGCGCCCGCATGATCCTTTACGCGCCTGTCGTCACCGGCCGCAAGGGTGAGTACGCAAAGCAGATCGATAACCTGGCAAAGGACGGCTTCACCCGCGTACGCATAGACGGTGTCACCTATGACATCGAAGAGACGCCCAAACTCGACAAGAACAAAAAGCATACAATCGATGTCGTCATTGACAGGCTTGTCATAAAAGAGGACGTCAGACAGCGTCTGACCGAGTCCATCGAGACCGCGCTCAAGCTCTCCGGCGGTATCCTCCTGGCCGAAGAAAAGGACAAAGGCGAGACGCTTTTATCAGGCAACTTCAGCTGTCCTGTGTGCAACGTAAGCTACCCGGAGATAAGCCCGCGCATGTTCAGCTTCAACAACCCGCACGGCGCATGTCCTGAGTGCATGGGCCTGGGCGCCATGCTCGAGGTCGACCCCGAACTCGTGGTGCCAAACCCCTCTCTCTCCATACTGGAAGGTGCAATAGAACCCTGGGGCGTGCCGCCCGGAAAATGGTACACGAGGGCGCTTAAAAGGCTCGCACGCGACGCCGGGATAGACCCGAGGACGCCTTTTAACATGCTCACAAAAACCGAGCAGGACATGATGCTTAACGGCAACCACCGCCATGAAGGCGTCATCCCGAATATCCTGAGGCGCATGAAAGACACCGAGACCGGCGAGATTCAGGAGCATATCCACCGCTACCTCTCATACAGGACTTGCCCGGCATGCGGCGGCTCGCGCCTGAGGAAGGAATCCATGAGCGTGCTTGTGAGCGGCAGGAACATCCACGAGATCTCGCTCATGAGCGTGGATGAGCTGATAGTCTTCTTCGACAACCTCATGCTTTCCGATAAGGACGCGCACATTGCGGCCCGGCTGATTAAGGAAATACGCGCAAGGCTGGGCTTCCTTACCTCGGTGGGAATCGGCTACCTGAGCCTCGAGCGCCAGGCAGGCACGCTCTCGTCAGGCGAGGCCCAGCGCATAAGGCTCGCCACGCAGATAGGCTCGGCTCTCACCGGCGTCATGTACATACTCGACGAACCGTCAATCGGCCTTCACCAGCGGGACAACGAAAGGCTCATCAACACGCTCAAACACCTGCGCGATCTCGGCAACACGGTAATCGTTGTCGAGCACGACGAGGAAACCATACTTGAAGCCGATCACGTTATCGACCTCGGGCCCGGCGCAGGTGAACTCGGCGGGTATATAGTCTGCGAAGGCGCGCCCTCTGACCTGAAGGAATGCCCCGATTCCCTTACCGGCAAATATATCACCGGCAAGCTCACCATCCATGTCCCGGACGAGCGCAGAAAGCCCTCCAAGGGTTTCCTCAAGATAAACGGGGCTTCCACTAACAACCTCAATAACGTAAACGTCGATATCCCGCTTGGCGTCTTCACCTGCATCACAGGCGTCTCGGGCTCGGGCAAATCAAGCCTTATAATAGACACGCTATGCCCGTACCTTGAGGCCTCGCTCTCCCGCTCGAAACTGAGCCGGTTCAAGGTCAAAAACATAACGGGTGCTGAGCTGATAGATAAGGTCATAAACATCGACCAGGCACCTATCGGCAGGACACCGCGTTCCAACCCGGCAACATATACCGGTCTCTTCACCTTCATACGTGAACTCTTTACGCTCCTGCCGGAAGCGCGTATGCGTGGCTACCAGGCCGGCCGATTCAGCTTCAACGTCAAGGGCGGCAGGTGCGAGGCCTGCCACGGGGAAGGTCTAATCAAGATAGAAATGCACTTCCTTCCCGATGTCTATGTCGTATGCGACCAGTGCGGCGGCAAACGCTTCAACGACGAGACACTTTCGATAAAATACAAAGGCAAAAACATCAGCGATGTACTCAATATGACCGTGCACGAGGCATACCTGTTTTTCGACGCCATCCCCAAAGTCAAACGCAAGCTCCAGACACTTATGGACGTCGGTATGGACTACATAAGGCTCGGCCAGAGCGCGACAACGCTCTCAGGCGGCGAGGCCCAACGCACCAAACTCTCACGCGAACTCTCCAAACGCTCTACCGGAAGCACGGTCTATATACTGGACGAACCCACCACAGGTCTGCACTTCGACGACATCAACAAACTCCTCAAGGTGCTCCACCGACTGACCGGCGAAGGCAATACCGTGATCGTGATCGAGCACAACATGGATGTAATCAAGTCGGCCGACTATATCATCGATCTGGGCCCCGAAGGCGGCCAGAACGGGGGCAGAATAATCGGCGCAGGCACGCCGGAAGAGATAGTAAAGATAAAGAACTCGCATACCGGGCGGTTTCTAAAGCATTATCTCGAACGCGGTTACTAAGTAATAAATATACAGGCCGCCATAACTTTGCATACCGTTGTCGCTCCTCGCGAAAACGCTGCGACATACGTCAAGTATGCCTCGCATTTCTGCTTCGTCGCTCCTAGGTCTGCTGTGTTCTGACGTCCTGTAAACAATTAACCAATCGTTTACTCCCAAGCCGTAGCATGTGAAAATGATGTATGGAAACCATGCTTGAGGCTTGCTGATGATCATAAATGTATGTATATTATAGCTTAATTGATGATTTAGCATAATGTGCTATAGCGCATAAACAACAAGGGATAACAATAAATTGGAGGAGGTAATTAAATGAAAGTCAGTATTAAGGATCTCCAAGTTAATATGGATCTTGGCAATAATGGAATCGAACTAGATGTATATGACAACAATGACAAACATCTGGGGGACTTACGCATAGGAAAAGCTACGATTGAATGGTGCCCTGGGCGCACACACAAAGGAAACGGTAAGCAGAAGAATTGGGATGAACTTATAAGGTTCTTTAATTCCTGATTTTCAAGGAGTTGACAGTAGGGACAGTAGGGGGGACGCTGATGAAATTATGAGTAAAATGTTTTTTAAAATCATATTGTCATCAACGTCCCCGAAGTGGTTTACAAGTATGATAACTGACTGCTGTTGTATCTGGATTGACGTCGTTCCCAGTCTCCCTGGCAAAGACGTCCTGGCCAAAGCAGAATCTGCTCTCGTTGTCGAATTCTCAAGGAACCTGCCTGTTTCCGGAAGAGTCGAGCCTGACGAGGTAGATGTCATCCTTGTAGATTCCGTTCACCGTAACTCCTGTGAATACGAAGCCGCCGTCATTTTTTCCGGCTATCGTATATGCGGTATCATAGGATGAGCCGCCGTATGTCCTGTTCCAGAGCATATTCCCATCCGGGTCCAGTTTCACGACCCATGCGTCGGATGAATTCAGCCTGCCTTTTCCAAAGGATTGCGTCTCGCCTGCAAAGACATAGCCGCCGGATGTTTCAACAATCGAATATGCTGTATCGAAACCTGTCGCCGCACCAATGATTTTTGACCATTCGATTTCTCCGAGTGAGTTTAGCTTCATTATCCAGGCGTCGGTATTGCCATCCTGAAAAAAGCTCTCCTGTTTGTGTCCCGCGACTACATAGCCGCCGTCGGAAGCCTGGATGACGGACCTGGCGAACTCATGTCTGGCGTCTCCATACCTTTTCGACCACTCCACATTGCCCGAGGGGTCCGTTTTTATGATGACATAATCCGGGTCGCCATCCGTGCCTGTTGAAGGGTTCGATGTTCCGGCCATGATGAAACCGCCATCGGTTGTCTGCTTAATCGAATATCCGACGAGTGCATCCTGATCGCTGAAAGTCTTTTCCCAGATTATACCGCCAGCAGAATCAAGCAGGTAAACCTTAATGCCCATGCCGCTGAAATCATGCGTGTAGCCGCATACCGCATACCCGCCGTCTGCGGTTTCGACCGCCTGCATGGCGCCGCTGCGCTGTGGGTCGCCGTATGCCTTGTTCCAGACGATGTTGCCGGATGCGTCAAGCTTGACTATCCAGAAATTGCAGATGCTGCCATCTGCACCGACAGGGCCGTAGCTTTCGGTCTCGCCTGCGATGATGTAACCGCCGTCAGAAGTCAAGGCGATCGAGCGTGGATAGTCGTAGCAGCCTGCCTCGCCGTACATCTTTGTCCAGACGATTTTTCCTGCGGTATCGACTTTTAGAATATACAGATCGGTTGAAAGGTCGGACTGCTCATATGAGCCCGCTACAACAAATCCGCCGTCCGCCGCCTGGACTACCGCCTGACCGTCCTGGTTGCCCTTTCCTCCTAATTTCTCCGGGCTGTTTTCACCGCATCCGATGGTCCAGGCCGTGCACAGACCGCATATCAGAATCACAAAATTTCTTAAGATGACTTTCACGAAACCCTCCCCAAAGATTTTATTGAACTATCTTCGATGTTTGATTTTGATGGATGTCTTTAATTGCCTGGAAATACATTCTGCTAATCGAAATGTCCACATGATTCTATTTATGCATGCGATGTCAGGGTTGAGATTTTATGAATTAGTATGCTATGTATTTCCCGACAGTTCGCACGAAAACAGCCGTGAGAATTTTAAATGTATTTGTGAGGGGGAACATAGAAATGAAAAGAATCATCAACAGGGTAATTGCATCGGCCATCATGGTGCTGATCCTTGCTTTTCTTGCCGCATGCAGCAGCCAATCATCCGATGATGCCGGAAGCCAGAATAATTCGAATAACAGCTCAGCCGAAGAAAGCTATACGGCTGCTTCGCTCTCAGGCGCCTGGGTCCTTGATTCTGATTCATCAGCAATAAGGAATTACCTGATTACAGACGGCAGCGGGAAACTAACCGACTGGAGTATGAACGGAGGCGGCTCGGGGACATATTATATCGATTCAGACGGGTCTTTAATCTTCCGCGCGGGCGGCTCCGACATTAAAGGGAAACTTCTTTTAACGTCTCCTGTAAAGGGGACAATCAGTTTCGATTGCTGCGGCGACTGGCGGATAAATAAAGTAAACGACCTTTCCTCCTGCACTGGAGACTGGCAGGGGATTTTCACCGATAGAGAAGCGTCCCGGACTTTCCGGGTCATAGTTTCGGTGGATAATCAGGGCGTGATCACGTCCGTCGATGGGCTTGGTGATGAAGTTAAAGGAAGAATGCTCAGCATCAGGGGCGAGGTCGCAGCGTTTATTGAATACGGTGATGAAAGACGGACTATAGCCTTTTCAGCCACCCGAAAAAAAGACACTGTGAGCGGGGAGGCATTCTTTGATTCAGACGAGACTCAGGCCGGTTCCGTGTCGCTTGAAAAGGTTGAGTACACCGTGGAAAATGCAGCAACTCTGCTGCTCGATCACAAGGGCGCGCGAAAAGGTCTTATCATAAACGGCGACGATCTTGCCATGGGAGAATTCGCCAACAGCGGAATTTTCTCCGCATGGGACGCAGGGGCCATTACTAGCATCTCGCTTTTTACCGTGACCATGGCCGAGGGTATTGACGGACAGCCCGTTCAGGGTGATCCGTACGCGGAAGCAATCGAGGGGATAAGAATGCGTCCCGGCATCGATGTCGGCTGCCATCTCACACTCAGTTCGACCGATGGTTTTATGATCAGACCTGTGCTTCCGCCTGAGCAGATTCCCACTCTGGTTGATAAGAACGGCTACCTGAAACAGAGCTATATCAACTTTCTCTTTGCCTCCCGCGACGAGATCAAGGCTGAGAGCAGAGCTCAGATAAATAAGGCGCTGGCGAGCGGAGTTAAACTGTCGCACCTTGACTGCCATGTAGGCTGGGGGCACATCACCGGCCCCATGAAGGACCTTTATACCGAACTCGGTGATGAATACCGACTGCCACTGCGCTGGGTTCTTGGTACGGATGACGAGCAAAGGCTCATCAACCACAGGGTGCTTGTGCCGAAGAAATTTGTCGGCCTGTCCGACACAAGCATAAAGTCGGTTACAGCGGAAGCCTTTGCAAAACGCAAACAGTTCATGCTGAGGACTCTTATGAATCTGCCGGACGGGATTACGGAAGTTCTCTGCCATCCGGGAACAGATGCACCAGTTGGTCAGGTCTGGCGCATGGTCGATTATATGGTTCTGACCGATCCTGAAGTGAAAGCAAAGATACAATCCATGTGCGCCTCAGGAAAACTTGTGATGCTTGGATTCAATGACCTCGGGCGGACAATGAAGAGACTGAAATAGGATGCCGGATTAAATATCCGTGACAACAGGCATCAAACGGAATGACAGGTCGGGGAAATGCCCAGACAGCCTTTCCCTGATGCGCTGCTCGACCACGGCTATTTCGGACAGGGTCATGCCGGGATTGAAAAACAGCTCCATCTCGATAAAGCGGGTATTACCGCTAAGGCGTGTGTAAACACATCCGATATTCTCAAAGGCGTCAAACTCGCGTGCCAGAACCCCCATGATTTTTATCTGGTCATCCTCCGGCAGTGGAAGGTCAATGAGCGACTTGAAATTTTTAACGATGAGCCGGCCGCCGTTTGCGAGCATGTATACAGCCAGCAGTATTGTCACGGCTGGGTCGATCATAAGGGCAAGCGGGCGTATGTCCATCCATATGAGGAAAAGCGCCAGCCCGAGCACCGCCATCACGCTCACATCCATAACTGCGGATATCTCGTAATTGATCCTGAATGAGGCCATGAGCGATGTCTGCTGAGGGTTTCTGCGAATTATCCATGAAGTTAACAACAATAATAACAGTGAGCGTACAAGAGAAATTACCATGGGAACCTGGCTCAAACCGAAAAGGATGTTCTCCGGGGGATTGATAAAGCGGTTTATAGCCGAGTATATAAGAAAGCATCCTGACGGCATCAGGAGGGTGCCGTATAGAAGGCTGGTAAAGTTCTCAAGTTTTCCTACACCGTAAGGGAAAGTGAAGATGTTCTTTTTTAGCATGATGCGGACAGCGACAAAGGCGAAAGTGTTTACAATGAGCGACAGGCCGTAGTCCAGTGCAACCGTGAAGATTGTAAGCGAATCCGAAATGAAACCTACCACCATGAACAGAATCGTAAGCGGGATAAGAGTCCCGAAGCCCCAGTATACGACAAGACGGAGGTCATTCAACTGCCGGGAAGTGTTATCCTCAAGGCTCATTTTGTTATTATTTTCAGACATGGCATCCGCTTTGAAATATATGGCTGGCCGGCCACCTTTTGTCAATTGAATGTTGGGGAGGATATATTCTCCACAGGTAGGAAATCCGCTGGTTCAATCTTCAGGGTATCCAATGAGGTATGTTATATAAAACGGCAACGAAGATTCCATGCGGCCGGTTTTCCATGAATAGCCACAGTCACTGAAAGGCATGATCAGCTCTTCAAGCTCCTTTACCGAATACGTCCTCATGCAGCTTACAAAACCATCCCAGAAAACCATTGCAGGAAGTACAGGTATCAGGAATGTCCACAGTAAACGCCGCCAGTCGAACGGTTTGAGGAACGAGAATTTAAAGAGCAGCCAGAGCTGCACGGCTATGCCGAATGGAATCAGGAATTTAACCATGGACCTGTCCGTGTATTCGAATATGCCGATGCCCTGTCTTTTCTCGACGGTATCCGCCAGGATCGCTGCTGCTGAGGCCTTGTCGAAATGATGGAACGCACTGAAAATTGTCCTGAACCCCTTGAGATATTCAGGCGGAGTCAAAGCATCCACAGGTTCGGCGATATATTTGATTTTACCGTCCGATTTATCCGATATGCTCTTGAATGCAGCCAAGTTTGGATATTTATCAGTAAGCGTTATTTCCATCCTGCTTGCGATTTCAGGTTTCGAGGCGTTCATTACAGTAACAGCCGGAGAACCGCCACCGGAGCAGAGGTCGATTATTTTAAAGCTTTCGCTCATGGCTGCAACCGGTTCTATGAGGCCGGCCACCGGCGCGTATATCTGTTTCAGAGATTCGAAATAGGATATGAAATCGGTAAACATATCCCGCAATGATGCTGGAAGGCAGTCAATATCATGCAGTTCTAAAAGGCGAATGCACTTTTTCATCATACCTGTGCTATTAAACCCGATCCCCTGTATCTGCAAGGATCTTGCGTCAGTCTGAAATAATCTCAGGACTGCATCCTGATTCCAGTGGCGTCCCTAATTGTCTGTGCTATGAATTCCGCCTGATCGGATTCGGGAATTGACGCGAGAAGTTTTTTCTCTTTTCTTGTATAGTCCACATACATGATAGCATATGACCTGCGGTTACGGTTGCCGTAACGCTCCCTGACGATAATATCCGTGATTTCCTCCCTTTTAACCTCTTTGCTGCCGAACCAGGGAACAGGATATATGCTGACCTTGATGCCTGAAATGGAAATAACCACATCGGTTTTGTTGAAAAGGGAAGCCACAACATAATACGTTATGCAGACACCCATTGCGACATGGATCAGCGGGAAAAAGAGGATCATGGGTTCCGCCGGACTGGGCTGAGAGATCGCCTGCGAGTACCAGAATAAAAGGAAACCGTCCCAGAAGATGGCGAATATCGCCAGCGGAGCAACCTGCCATGTCCGCCATACCTTGCGGATCGTTATTCCGTCCGCATCGTTTATCAATTCAAGACCTTCCGGTATTGTCGAAGAAGGAGTTCTCATATCCGGCCTCTATTTCGATTATGTGACAATATTAACAGTGCGGTCAAATAACGCAAGACGCTATCTTCATTGATTTACTTCATCAATTGGCTTAAAATTTTCAATATGGACAAAAGGCCAATAATCGGCATTGCCCTTGACAGCGGGGGTGCAAAAGGCGGCGCCCATATAGGTGTGCTCGATGTCCTTCATGAAAACGGCATCGAGGTTGACATAATTGCGGGTTCAAGTGCCGGCGCCTTTGCTGGCGCCATCTATGCTACAAAGACCAGAGGCGTTTTCATGGATATCCTTAAGGATATGAAATGGCAGGATGCCCTGAGCTATTATGTCGACCCGGTTTTTCCCGTATCAAGTCTGCTTGGCGGAAAACGGGCGCGGGCATTCCTTGACCGTGTACTAGGAGACGCTTTGATCGAGAACCTGCCGGTCACTTATGCGGCAGTGACCACGGACCTCCTATCAGGTGATACTGTTGTTTTAAACAAGGGACTGCTTGTTGAAGCTGTCATGGCGAGCGCCTCGATGCCGGGGATATTCAGACCTGTTGCCTACGGGGACAGGCTCCTTACCGACGGCGGCGTTTCCGATCCGCTGCCGCTTGATGTGCTGAAGTCATATAATCCTGATATCACCATAGCGGTAAACCTTCATGCAAGCCTTACCGGCAGATACGGTTCAACCCAGCGGAATGCCGCCCTGGTCAAGGCGGAGGAAGAGCAGACGGACACCAGCTATGAAGATGTGCTTTATGAATGGCTTTTAAAGATGCCGACGGGGCAGTGGCTTGTTAATAACGTAAGGCCTATAACCAGGAGTCTTCGTAAAAGGATTGATCCTGATGCAGACGGGAAGATTGACCTGATTGAAAAGTTAAGGGATCAGTTCAGTTTCAATATCACATCGATGGTCGAAAACAGCTTTTCATCGGGCGGAAAATTCATGAACATCTTCGACGTGCTCAATGCATCCACCAACATACAGCAGTACCAGAAAAACAGGCTAATGCTTAAATATGAAAAGCCGGATATTCTTATAAATCCCGATGTTGCCGCAATCGGCTCGCTGGAGTTCACCAGAACAAAAGAGGCGATTGAAGAAGGCCGCCGTTGCGCCCTTGAAGCGCTCCCGGAATTGAAGGCTTTGATTAACAGAATGGCGCAGATATGAATCATGGATATCTGCAGGACTGAGGGTCTGTTTGTGTCCGGTTTTTTGGGATTCGAGGGGAAATCCTCAGGTGGACTTCCCCTTTGTCTGCGCTTTTTCTATTGAGCTTTTTTCCAGGTGCTGTCCGGATTGAAGGTCTTCATTTTCCCGGCAATCCCGGCTGTGCCGGGGCCAAGGTCTTTTTGATAAACAATGCCTTCAAAGTTTACAATAAACGTCATCACGCCGGAATTCCCGTATGAAGCAGGGTATGCAACGAGTGCGAACCCGCCTATCATATGGCCGTTTACGATATAGCTGTATGCCCCGCCACTGGCGCTTGCTCCCTGGGAAGTCAGGATCCGGTAATAGTAGCCGTTGTAAGGTGATGCCTCGTCTGTCTTCTTATAGCCCTCTCCCTGTGCTTTTGCCGCCAGAGGCCCGAGAGGACTCGGATTCTCGCCGGGATTTGCCTTCCAGTACAGGCCGTCCTTTTTCCCCTGTGAGCTCACAAGCTTCTGTGCATATTCAAGCCGTCCGTTGCCGTCACGGTCAACAGATGCATATTCCCGTTCGGCATCAGCTATCGCAAGGCAGGTCTGTATGGCGCCAAGCTCATTCTTTCCGATCCGGCGGCTGAGGATTTCTCCCCGGCCCTGTTTTGCATCGAAATGCCAGGACTCGCCGGTTTTTACTATGGGGATCGGGAAAGGCCAGTCATTCTTGCCGATATAAAGAATGAACTTTGATTTGGACGGCATTCTCAGAAGGTTCTTCTCTCCAAAGAGAAGTATGAATTTATCCCTGTCCTTTCTGTCCTCTACTGCATCTCCCGATGAGATAAGCCCTTTACTGCCGGGTCCCAGGACATCGGAGATCTCTTTTTCGCTGCCATTGCCGATGGCCTTCACCAGAGCATCCACTGCGGCGGCAGGTGTTGGAAAAGTCATCTGTTTTGTCTGTGCAGCCAGGCCTGTTCCGCTGAAAACCGCTGCGGTAAACAGAATAATCGCACAGCCTGCGAGAAAACGTGCCGGCTGAAATCTAATTTTCAATAAGCGCATGGTTGTGTCCTCCCATGGTATTTCCCTGATCTCAATGTGTAGCGTCATGCTTTTCTCCAATTCTACAAACGGTTTCTTCCACCTCCGCCGCCCAAATGCTCGCCGGAAGACCGGGAGAAATCTCCGCCGCCAAACCTTGAAGAATTGAGGCTCTGATTGCCCCTGTCGCTGTCCCTCTGCGCCTCATTTCCTCTGTCCATGCCTGAAAATACGCTGTTGCCCGCACCGCTTCCTGAATTGCCGTAACCCCGGTAGTCCATCCGGCTGTTTACGCCTGCGGGATCTGAAGGGGAATATTTTTTACGGGTTGCAGTATCGCCGTAGGCAACCCCCTGACGGTGATCGGGATTATGCTGCCACTGGCTTGGAGCTTTGCCGCCGCCATTGATGTTTTTTGCGGCATCTGGGGGATGGTTGCCGTCGGGATGATTGTTTCCGTTTCCATGCGGTGGAGGCGGAGGTGTCGGCCCGGGTCCATGATGCGGAGGGGGTGGCGGCGGCGGTGGAGGAGTTACGATAATCGTTCCTCCATGCCAGTTGCAGCCGTGGCTCCACCCGTACCAGGCCGCACCGACCGCTACTCCCACGGTGAATGTTACCAGGGCAGCGCCCGGAGGATATGTATATACCGGGTACGGCGGGTATGCCGGATACCACCATGTCCCGTAGATTACGGTCGGGTCGTATACGGGGACATATATGACCTGGGGATTGGCTGATTGAATGATGACGGTGCTTCCGTCGTTCGTAACCTGCTGCTGCTGGTTGCTTTTGAGGTTACCTGCCTGGTAGGCCTTCTTGCGCAGTTTCTGGACCGTGTCCATTACATCTTTCTGTTGTGCGAGGAATGCATCTCCCAGATTCTGGGTCCAGTCGAGCTTGTCGTTCATCATATCGAGCACATCAGGGAACGAGACCAGCGATTTAACGCTTTCGTCCCAGGTCTGCTTATCAAGTGCTGCCTTAAGTTTATCCCCTTTAAGGCTTTTGTTGTTTTGCAGCCAGCGGTCCGCCTGCACCACCTCGATGGGATAGGTTGAGGCCATGAATATCTGAGCCAGAAGGCTGTCGGGATAGAGTGCAATCGGGGCGAGCATCTGGTCGAGCTCTTCCTGCTTGAATTTTTTTGTTGGGGTGTCTTGTGCCGATACAGGTGAGGCAAAGGCCAGACAAATGATAATAAAACCTGTCAGCCTCAATTTCCATGACCCTTTTGTTTTCATATTAATACCTCGCTTTTATTGTATGCTGTTGCAGGTGCACGTTTCTGTTTCATCTGCTTTGGCGTCATGTTTCTTAAGGGTGTTTGAATAAGTTAATTATCAATTCTGACAGTAATATAAACTCATTTGTGATGAAAAGACAGAGGTTCGATAGGGTAAGTTATCAGACTGCTGAATAAGAAGAGTGCAGGGTGTTTCCCTGCACTCTTCTTCGATTATGAATACAAGGCGTTAGAACAAAGCAGTTCTATAGGTACGCCTTGTCTATTATTCCGTTCTGCATTCAGGATTATACCGAGGCGGCAAGGTGGATGCGGCACTGGCGTACTTTCAGCGTACGTCGAGGAGCATTCCGACGCAGCCAACAAAGGTAGGGCCTGAATGCGAAATGGAATTTTTACCATTTGCCTGTTTTCCTCTCGGGCGCGGGAGGCAGTCCCTCAAGCGACTTGAGTGATTTCGCCATGTCCTCTTCGGGCAGCGGATAATCCATCAATCTTCCGCTCATGTAGTTGTCGTATCCTACGAGGTCCATTAGCCCGTGGCCGCTCCAGTTGAAGAGGATGACCTTTTCCTTGCCCTCTTCACGAGCCTTCACTGCTTCCTGGATGACTGCAGCAATCGCATGGCTTGTTTCCGGCGCCGGAATAAAGCCTTCGGTGCGCGCCCACATGACCGCTGATTCGTAGCAATGGAGCTGGTCGATTGCGATAGGCCTTATGAGCCCTTCGACAGCGGCCTGGCTTACCAGAGGGGACATGCCGTGATATCTCAACCCTCCTGCGTGAATCGGCGGTGAAACGAACTCATGGCCAAGGGAATGCATGGGGAGCAGCGGCGTCATCTTTGCCACATCGCCGTGGTCGTAGGCGAATGGAGCCCTTGTCATTGTGGGGCATGAACTGGGTTCAACCGGTATGATGTCGATGTCCGCACCGTTTATCTTGTCAAGCACGAACGGGAAGGAAATGCCTGCGAAATTGCTGCCGCCGCCGACACATCCGATGACGACGTCAACCTTGTTCTCGTTTATCTTGGCGAGCTGCTTCTTGGCCTCGAGCCCGATTATGGTCTGGTGGAGCATTACGTGATTCAGCACGCTGCCCAGCGTATAGCGGGTCTTTCCGGTAGGATCCGAAACCGCCTCTTCAATCGCCTCGCTTATGGCTATGCCCAGAGAGCCGGGAGTGTTCGGGTCTTTCGCAAGTATATCACGGCCCGCCTTGGTCTGAGTGCTCGGGCTCGCTATGCAATCGCCGCCCCAGACCTGCATCATGAGCTTTCTGAAGGGTTTCTGGTCAAAGCTTATGCGCACCATGTAGACCTTGCATTTAAGACCTATGAGCGAACATGCAAAAGAAAGGGCGCTTCCCCACTGGCCTGCTCCGGTTTCTGTCGTAAGCTTTTCGATCCCGGACTGCTTGTTGTACCACGCCTGGGGAACAGCGGTGTTCGGCTTGTGGCTGCCTGCAGGTGAAACACCTTCATTTTTAAAATAAATCCTTGCAGGTGTTTTAAGGGCCTTTTCAAGAAACGTCGCACGATAAAGCGGCGAAGGACGCCAGCGATAGAGTATTTCGAGGACTTCTTCGGGTATGTCTATCCAGCGCTGCTGGCTGACTTCCTGTTCGATAAGCGGCATGGCAAATACCGGGGCCAGCGCATCAGGGGAAACGGGGTTTCCGTCAGGGCCAAGCGGTGGAAGCATGGGTGTGGGCAGGTCTGCTGCCAGGTTGTACCATTGTCTTGGGATTTCATCTTCGTTTAACTGAACCTTAATCATTGTATCCTCCTAGATATTTTTACTCTGATTAAATTTTGCCAGAGCGTTCAAGCACCTCTTTTATTGCGGATGACTCCTTCTTGAGTTCCCGGGAGCCTCTCGTAATCTTGCAGAGACTTATTCCGAGCCTCTTTGAAATCTCCCTCTGGGAGACTCCAGAGTAAAGCATTTTCAGAAGCTCCCACCTTGAAGAAATTGTCTCGACTTCCGCCGGCGTCATCAGTTCCGAAAGGAATCTTTCTGCAAGGTCCCTGTCGCCGATACTGAACAGGGTTTCCATCATCTCGTTAATATTCTTATTATCCATGGCAACTGTTTCTGTATATAGAAACACATAATTCATTGAAATGTCAATTAGTAATTGATAAGACATTAAAGTGCATAAATTTCGGAGCCATATTAACATATGAAAGAATTCGACAGGCTTATGGCAATAATGGAAAGGCTCAGGGCGCCGGGCGGCTGTCCCTGGGATGCCGAGCAGACACATGAAAGCATTGCAAGGTGCGCGGTCGAAGAGGCTTATGAACTTGTTGATGCAATCTCGGAAAGAAACCCCGGACATATAAAGGAAGAACTGGGAGACATGCTGCTTCAGGTGGTGTTTCACTCGGTGATGGCTGCTCAGGCTGGCGATTTCACGATTGAAGACGTTATCAAAGGCATCTCGGATAAGCTTGTTCACCGCCACCCCCATGTTTTTGGAGATGCTGTCGCGGATACCGCCCAAGACGTCAAACTTTCGTGGGAAAAATTGAAGAAAGAGGAGGAAGGCAAGAAAAAGCGCAGCCATGCGCTTGACGGGGTCCCCTCTGATCTGCCGTCTCTTCTTCTTGCAGGGAAGGCCGTGTCGCACCTCAGAAAAAGGGGGATGATTTCAGAGAACATCTCGGATCATGTAAAGGATATTAAAAAACAGCTCGATATTCTTGAAAACTGTGAATCGCCGGGTGAAATAATAGCCGGGATTTTATTTTCTGTTTCCGCGATTGCCCGTGAAATGGATATCGATACCGAAACGGAACTCAGAAAAAACATTCTGTCGAAATTTCAGCAGAAATAATTTCCGGTGTCCCGGAGAAACCTTAACACAAATAAACCTGCATTAACGAACGAAGGTGACTCTGCCGATAAAGATGAAAAGTCAGTACCGGGACAGAGGGGTCATGAAATGATAAAAAATACGGTCAAGGGTGTCATATGAAAAAAATTTACAGGTCAGTTCTATTTACCGTTATTTTATCTGTTGCACTGCTGACGGCATGCAGCAGTGTCAGCAGCAATACTGTCGGGACTTCGAAGGTCGTCGTTTTTTCCGATGTCCACTTCAATCCGTTCTATGACCAGACGCTCTTTGATACGCTTGTTGCTGCCGATGCAGCCCAGTGGAAAGGCATATTCGAGTCGTCAAGCATTTCAGAGCCATCCGCCTGGGGTGAAGACTCAAACTATCCGCTATTTGCGCAGGCCCTTTCGAGCATAAAGGAAAACTCATCATCGAGTTCGATCGCCATTTTCCCTGGAGACATTCTCGTTCATGATTTCGAAACGCAGTTCTACAAACTCTACGGCAGCGAGGATGAAGCGGCTATGAGGTTGTTTCTTTTAAAGACGGCGACGTTCTTTGCAATTGAGGTACGCGCTCACCTGGGAAGCATCCCTGTCATGTTCGCACTGGGAAATAACGACTCCTATGAAGGAGATTATAAAATTGAACCGGACAGCCGGTTTCTGAACGATACTGCCGAGCCGTTCTACAATTACTTTTTAAACGGTGTCATGGATCATGATTTCTTCAACAGCACATACAGAACAGGGGGATATTATTCGGCAGCGCCTCTGGGGCCGGACCTGCTTGTGATCACGCTCAACTCTATCTTCTTTTCACCGAAGGCCGCAGGAGGTACGGGAGAGGCAGCAACTGCGGAACTCGACTGGTTTGAAAAAACGCTTGCATCGGCCGCTTCATCGGGGAAAAAGGTCTGGATTGTCACACATATACCTGTCGGTGCGAATATATCTTCCAACAGAAAGCTGATCGACGGAGGCGGACAAATTGACGATGCCAAGATGATGTGGGTAGATGAGTATCAAACGCGTTTCCTGAACATCCTTTCAGCCTACCCGGATACGGTTGCCATGATGTTCACCGGGCATACACACATGGACGAATACCGTCTTCCTTTAGGCGCCCTTCAAATAACGCAGGGAATAAGCCCGGTCGACGGCAACAATCCGGCGTACAAGATATTTTCATTTGATGAGCATTCATTTTCAATCAAGGATTATGTTTCCTTTAACCGTGACCTTTCCGAACCGTCAGGACGATTCAACAGCTATTACAATTTTTCCTCATCATATCTCCTGAATGATCTTTTACTTGATGGATATCTTGATGAACTGCTTCCATTGCTCAAGACCGACCTTTCCCGGCAGGAACTTTACAGGCGTTATTATTATTCCGGGCATGACGGGGGCAATCCGATAACGGATGCGAACTGGCCTGCTTACTGGTGCGGCATCGGTGAAATGTCAAAAGAGGGTTATATGGATTGCGTCAACAGCTACGGGCAATAGAAAATTGCCAACGGAAAGAAAGCGGTCATGACTCATAAAATCGGAGGATCAGTATGAAACCGGCAAAAAAAGTCCTGTGTTTTACAGTCCTGGTGCTCGTGTCTTTCGTTATATCCTGCTCATCGGGTGGCAGCGACTGCAACTGCTCCTGTACCAGGGAATACTGGGTCTCTCCGGGCGGGAGCGATACGGGAACAGGCGATTCGAACGATCCCTTCCTGACAATTGCACACGCGCGCGACGTTATCCGTGCCGGAACCGATAAAGGAGTCTGCAACATAAATGTGAACATCAAGGGAGGCTTATACCGTCTTACCGAACCTCTTGTCTTTACTTATGAGGATTCAGGCGCAAGCGGAGCAGAGATAACCTATAAGGCAGCCGCCGGAGAGGCTCCTGTGATCTCGGGAGCTGTTCAAGTAAGTGGATGGACATTGCACGATGCTGTCCTTAACATCTGGCAGGCCCAGACGAATGTGAATACGAGCACTTTGCCCAGACAGCTTTATGTAAACGGCGTCCGCGCCACCCGTGCACGCACAGTGGATTATCCGAACTACTATACGCCTGCCTCAACCGGTTACACATACTCCTATACAACCGGGACCGATCCGCAGATACCGCCTGTATGGGAAAACCCTACTTCTGTCGAAGCGGTAACCGCCACTCAGTGGAAGATGATGCGCTGCCCGGTTGCACAGATAAACGGCGGTAGCGAGGTCGTAATGCAGAACCCGTGCTGGGCGAACGCCAATGTATTTCCCGAACCGTGGAATTTTCATCTGCTTTCCTGGTGGGAGAACGCCTATGAATTTCTGGATCAGCCGGGCGAATGGTACCTGAACCCGGTCACGAAAATACTTTACTATATTCCGCTTAACGGCCAGGACATGAGCACCGCCGATGTGGAACTGCCTGTACTTGAGACACTGCTTTCCGTCACAGGAGATGCATTAGCCCCGGTGCACCACATCAATTTTAAAGGGATTACCTTCGAATATGCGACATGGCTCGGCCCCAACACCTCGGACGGTTATGTCGCGGACCAGAGCGGTTTTGTCCTGAAAGGGGCCGGACATCCGAGCAACTTAATCGGCCATGATCCAAACACAGTGCGCACACCAGGCAATTTGAGCTTTATCTATGCGCAGAACATCACTTTCGAAAATAACACCGTCCAACATATGGGCGCGGCCGGTGTCGATTTTGCTTCGGGAAGCCAGAACAACCAGATCATAAACAATACCATCAGTGATATTTCCTCCACTGGAATACAGCTCGGCGGCAATACATACGAGGATGCGCGTCCGACGACAGATTCAGGACTTACGAAGGATAATTTTATATCGAACAATCTGATTGAATACACAGGCCGGGAATTCTGGGACGCGGCCGGCATTTATATCGGCTTTACCACGCGAAGCACCGTTGAACACAACGACATCAATCATACCTCATGGTCAGGCATAGCCATCGGTTGGGGCTGGGCCCTGCTTGATCCGGGCGGGTTCGTCGGCGTACCCGGCGGCACGCCGAATATGTGGGGGACCTTTACCACGCCTACTGCTGCAACAGGTAACCTGATTTTGCACAACCATATTCAATATTTCCTTGAAAGGTTGTGGGACGGAGGCGCCATTTACAGCACCGGCTTTCAGGGAACCTGCATGGAAGACGGCCAGTTGATCGCATACAACGTCGCTGAAAACAAACGCACCCTTGCAGGCGGAAACACCTTTTATACCGACGGCGGCAGCCGTTATGTGACGCTGCTTGAAAACGTGTCTCTGAACAATCCCCAGGGATTTGTCAATCTGGGCCCATGCGGGAAATCCTCGTCTTTTACGGGAATCTGTTGGGCTACTGACATCGTGCCTTACGGGGAAGACATGGGCGGATGCTGCCCTTACGGTGACCTTGACTTTTTGCAGAACTACCTCAGAGACTCGCTTGATTTTTATGACATCTGCGAGAATACTTGTTATCCGAACTTTCCCGTGGGCATGTCATTCATCGATAATGTAAAGGTCTCGAACAGCAGCGATGTTCCGTCGGCGATACTCAGCCAGGCAGGACGGCAGCAGGTATCAAACTCCGGTTCGGAAGACTGGCTTGTTTTACTGTTCAAGCCTCAGATAAGCGGCTTGTGAATTAAAAAAGAGGTATAATGATGAACAGCGAACACATACACCTCTGGCAGCACGACCATGATTTCAATTCAGGAAAAAAATCATCAGAAACGAAAACCCTCGTTGTTGTCATAATAACGCTTCTGACGATGTTCGCCGAGATATTCATCGGCTGGCTCAGCAATTCGATGGCCCTTCTTGCCGACGGTTTTCATATGGGAACGCATGCCATAGCCCTCGGTATATCCCTTGGCGCATACATGCTTGCGCGCAGACATGCAAAGAGTTCCGGATTCGCTTTCGGGACATGGAAGATCGAGATACTGGGCGCCTACACGAGCGCCATTGTCCTTGGCATTGCTGGCCTTGCCATGATTGTCATGTCCGTCGAAAGGTTCCTCAATCCGCTTGTTATTAGATATAACGAGGCGCTTATCGTCGCCATGCTAGGACTTTCGGTCAATATCATATGTGCCTTAATCCTTGGCTCGGGACACAATCACGGGCATGAGCATGATCATGATGAAGTCGTCCATAATCACGTTCATGAACATGGACGCGACATGGACCTCAACCTGAAAAGCGCTTATCTGCATGTTGTCGCCGATGCACTGACATCAATCCTTGCGATAGCAGCACTTCTGGGCGCCAAATATCTGAAGCTTACATGGCTGGACCCGGCCATGGGAATTCTGGGCGCTTTTCTCATACTCAGGTGGGCCTTTCTGCTGCTCAGGGACACTTCCAGGATACTGCTGGACTGGCATGGCGATTTGTCCGTGACAAAAAGCATCAGGGAGATAATTGAACAGGACAGTGATTCAAAAGTAAGCGACCTTCATATCTGGCAGGTCTCGGAAGGGCGCTATGCATGCATCGTTTCCGTGATTACAGGCTCGGGCCGCACTTACAGCTATTATAAGAGGCTCCTCGATTCCGTACCCGGGCTTGTGCATGTAACAGTTGAGGTTCTTGCGTGCAGCCCGGATAAGCTTTGCACGTCCGAGATCAGGTAGAGCGGTACTGTCTGTAAACAAGGAAGCCGCCCCAGGCTGTTGCTGCAAGCATAATGAGGCAGCCTGTCCCCCATGCCATCCATCCTATGGCGTGGCTTGAATCAAGCAGGCCAAGTGTACCCAGTATGTATTCCCAGTCGTGCGGGCCTTCCTTTCCCGTATGTCCGCCAAGAAGCATCAGATTAAGGTCAAGCGCGTCATAGATATAAGGGGCAATGTCGATAAAATTTTCTCCGAACCACCAGAAGGTTGCTGCTGCGGCGAATGAATCCTGTCTCCATGATATAAAATAAACGGTGAATACCATCGGGACAGTGAGCTGCATCAGTGTGCCTCCCAGTACCGTTATGAATTCTCCCATGAAAGACAACAGCAGATGACCCGCCTCGTGAAAAACGAGATTTATGGCATGCATGGTATTCAGGAGAAAGGATGTCTCACTCTGGGGGTCTGATAAAGGGATGAACGCGAGCCTGAATCCTAAGAGAAACAGGCCTGCTAACAGGATAATTCTAAGCGTCATGAAATTTGAGGGTATCGTAAACATGCCCTGTAAAACGGATTGAGCAAGCCTTGAGCGAACCGGAGATTCTTCCGGCCGTTCTTTATCCGCAGGTGATTTCACCCTTTTTTTATATTTGGCAAAAATTATCCCGCAGCCTGTGCATTCGCTCAGGCCGTCCGCCTGTTCAGCTCCGCAATTAGGACAAATCATTATTCTGTTATCCCGTTCTTCGGTTTCTATTCTTACCATATATACATCCATTCCTGAAACACCGGCTATTGTATGTTGATAAAAATAAGTTATAATATAATTTATAAAAATCATATAAATTGGCGGACGGATGGAGAAGGTAAAGCCGGTTTCCTTGAATGCTGATTTTTACAGAAAGCTTATCGAGGACGCCAATATAATAATCTTTAGAATGGCCCTGCCTGAAGGAAAATTCGAGTATGTAAGCCCTGGGTGTATCGAGATAACAGGCTATGAACCGCAGGAATTCTATGACGATCCCATGCTCATCAGAAAGTTTATCCACCCTGATTGGCAGCCTGTTCTGCAAGAGCGGTTCAATGAAATCTTAATGGGTGAGATAAAGCCCTTTTATGAATATAAGATAATCCATAAGTCGGGAGTGGAAAAATGGATTCACCATAAAAATGTTGTTGAATATGGAAGCGACGGCAGACCTGTAGCAATTGAAAGCGTTATAACCGATGTATCCGGGCTGAAAAAAATTGAGGTTGAACTTGCTGCATCCGAAAACAAGTTTCGCCTGGCATTCAATAACTCTCCCAATATCCTTGCTATAAGCAGTATTGATGATGGCGTTTTTATCGAAGTCAATGACAACTTTGAAAAGATACTGGGCTGGAGGCGTGAAGATATTACAGGCAAATCGGCTTTTGAGCTTGGACTTGTAAGGGATAAAGCCAGAAGGGACGAACTGATTGAGATAATCAAAAGGGATGGCCATATAAGCAGTTATGAAATCGAGATGATTACAAAATCCGGCGAGATAAGGACGGGCGAATTTTCCGCAGAGATAATTGATGTAAACAATAAGAAGTGCCTCATTATGCAGGTCAATGACATAACAGAACGTAAGAAGGTGGAGAAGGCTCTCAAAGAAAGCAGGGAACAGTACAGGCATCTGATATACAATTTTCCAGACGGCATAATCATTCACAAAGAAGGTAAAATCCTGTACGGCAATCCTGCTGCAATGAAGCTCTTCGGATCAATGAATCCTGAAGACTATGCCGGTAAAACCATGTTTGATTTTGTCCCGGAAAATTCTCATGGCCTCCTGATGGAGCGCAGAAGACAGTTCAAGGAAGGAAAAACACCGCCGCAGATTGAAATTAAGTGTTTAGACATCAAAGGAAATTTGATTGATGTCGCGATAACCGTAAGTCATGTCTATTTCAAGGGTGAAAAGGCTGTCATGACCATCTTTCATGATATCACCGACCGAAAAAAAATCGAAGAGGCCCTCTTCAGAAGTGAACAGCAGTATCGTTTGATATCTGAAAATATGCAGGATACGTTGTGGTTGATGGATATGGATTTTAAAACAGTCTGGATCAGCCCTTCGGTGGTAAAAACCAGGGGTTTCACCCTGGAGGAATTGCAGTCCATGCCTATTGACCGGCATTTGACACCAGAGTCTTATGATATCGCCATGAAAATTCTGGCTGAAGAACTGACCCCTGAACGTCTCGCTGACAGGGATTGTGAGATATCCAGAATGGTTGAGCTCGAATTTATCTGCAAGGACGGCACGATATTTACAGGCGAGATCAGAATGACTCTTCTGAGGGATTCGGGAGGCAAACCCATCGGCTTTCTGGGAGTCGGACGCGACATTTCGGAAAGAAAGAAGGCAGAGAACGAGAAGCAGCTGATGGAAAAGCAGATCCAGCAGGCCCAGAAACTCGAGAGCATAGGCGTGCTGGCAGGAGGTATTGCCCATGACTTCAACAACATGCTTACGGCAATAATAGGTAATTCGGAACTCGCTCTTTTGGACATCTCTGAGACGTCCCCGGCCGTACAGCGGTTGCAGAATGTTATTAAGGTGGCAATGAGCGCTGCGGGCCTGTGCAAACAGATGCTCGCATATTCGGGGAAGGGTGCTTTCCAGATGGTACCGATCAATCTGACCGGACTCATTCGCGAGATGGAGCAGATGCTTATAGCCTCGATATCCAAGAAGGCGAAACTTGATCTGATTCTCGATGAAAAGATTCCATTCATAAAAGCCGATCTGCCGCAGATCCAGCAGATAATAATGAATCTTGTAATAAACTCAAGCGAGGCTATAGGAGAAGATACGGGCACTATTACCATTATGACCCGACAGATTGAATGCAGCGGTGAATATCTGAAGACATTGGATCTGGGTGATGAGATGGTTGAGGGTGTTTATGTCTGTATGGAGATATCGGACACAGGCTGCGGCATGGACAGGGAAACCATGGGCAAAATCTTTGACCCTTTCTTCACGACGAAATTCACGGGCAGAGGGCTGGGCCTCGCTGCAGTACTCGGTATAGTGAGGAGCCATAAGGGTGCCCTGAAAATATACAGCGAACCGGGCAGGGGCACGACATTCAAAATCTTCTTCCCGGCAACAGAACCTTTCACGGGCACAAACAAGGTAAAGGCTGAACAGGAGCAGACCTGGCAGGGAAGCGGCACAATAATGCTGGTTGATGATGATGATCAGATCAGAAACGTTTGTAAAAAGATGCTGGAGCGAATCGGTTTTGATGTGATAACTGCCGTTGACGGCAAGGACGCGCTCGACGTTTTCAGGAGGAACAGGGATAAGATAAGATGCGTCATACTGGATATGACCATGCCGATAATGGACGGAAAAGAGGCCTATGGCGAACTTATGCTTATTGATCCTGATGTCAGGGTGATAATAAGCAGCGGCTATAACGGGATCGAAGTGATGAACAGCTTCAAGGAGAAGGGTCCGGACGGCTTCATCCAGAAGCCTTACCAGTTTGAAAATATGAAAGAGGAACTCAAAAAAGTTCTGGGCAGATGACTTGAATCAACTGCAACATGATTTATCAAAAAGCCAGATGCAAATTATACATCAAGAAACTCAGATGTATTATTCCATGGCTTGACGGACTTTGATTGCCAGATCTTTGATTGAGTACGGCTTTTGAAGGAAATTCACCCCTTCTTCAAGCATACCGCGGTTGGATATGACATCTGCCGTATATCCGGAACAGAAAAGGCATTTCAGTCCGGGTTTCATGCCGGTGATTATTTTAGCCAATTCCCATCCATTCATCTTGGGCATAATCACATCTGTGATCAATAAAGATATCCGGTCAATATGATTTTCGGCCATGAGAAGCGCCTCTTTTGGCGTGCTGGCGGTCAATACGGTATATCCCAGATGTTCCAGCATTGTCTTCCCTGTATACAATGCGGCCGTGTCATCTTCCACAATCAGGATGGTTTCACCATGACCGGCATATGGTTTTTCAGGTCTATCAGTGATTTGTTCAATATTCTCAACCTTGCATCGGTGTAAGTAAATATAAAATGTCGATCCCTTGCCCTGCTCGCTGCGGACGTTGATGAATCCTTCATTCTGTTTGACGATTCCATACACTGTAGCCAAACCGAGGCCGGTGCCCTGACCGGCTCCCTTGGTGGTAAAAAACGGCTCGAAGATATGATCAAGTGTATCTTTGTCCATTCCGCTTCCATTGTCACTTACGGCCAACATCACATATTCTCCTGGCATGCAGTCCGCATATCTTGAGCAGAGGGCCTCATCCGCGAGTATATTTCTAGTCTCAATGGTTATCTTCCCGACACCGGCGATTGCATCCCGTGCATTGATGCATAAATTAGCCAGCAACTGGTCGACCTGACTGGGGTCGATCATCACCGGCCATAATCCCATTTCAGGCTTCCAGATCAGTTCGATGTCCTCACCTATCATGCGCCGCAACATCTTGAGCATGCCTTCCACTGACTCATTCATATTCATAATTTTCGGAATGGCGGTTTGTTTGCGTGCAAAGGCGAGGAGCTGTCTTGTCAGATCGGCGGACCGGATGGCCGCATTTTGTATTTCCTTAAGATTGGCAAATACGGGCATCGAATCATCGGTTTTTTGAAGTGCAAGATCGGTATGTCCCATAATGACGCTGAGTATATTGTTGAAGTCGTGAGCCACTCCTCCGGCCAGGCGGCCCACCGCCTCCATCTTTTGCGCTGTTGTCAATTGTTCCTGGAGTTTCATCTTTTCAATTTCCGCATGTTTGAGTTCGGTGATGTCCTGTACGGTCCCGCCTGAGCGTATCGGTTCTCCATCAGGGCTGTAATATGTCTCGCCCTGTTCATGCACATATTTTATCCGCCCGTCAGGAAACAGCAGCCTGTGGACCAGTTTATATGGTTTATTGGTTTGCATGGATTGCTTGAATGCGGTTATGACCATTTCGCGGTCATCAGGGTGGATGTTCTCCATAAATACCTCATAGGACAAACTTGAACGTTGTTTGTCTATCTCGAATATCTGGAAAATCTCATCTGACCAGGTGATTTTATTGGACGTATGATCGAGTTCCCAATGACCGATATGGGCAAGCCGTTGGGCTTCCATCAGTTGTTTCTGGTTTTCGCGGAGAGCCTCTTCCACCTGTCTGCGTTCCGTGACGTCGATGAAACTGGCACGAATCAGTTTCCTGTTTTCGGAAGGCAATCGGACAACGCGAACCTCGCAGTACAGATCCCTGCCATTGGCACTGTGAATAATTCGATCAAATTGAAGATCTTCTCCTGCCAGAACCCGCAAACTGTGATCTGAAATGCTCTCATCCGGATTGCGTCCGTCCGGTTGCTTTTTTACATAGAATCGTTGCGGATCAGATTCGAGAAGTTCATCTCGGCTGCAACCAAAAAGCCTTTCCGCACTGGCGTTTGCATCCACAAATTTCTGCTGATCCACATCATATACTAAAATGGCATCAGGTGCCCGTTCGATGAGGATGCGGTAACGGGATTCGCTTTCACGTGCCTGTTTCTCTGCAATCCTGCGGCGATAGTTCTGTATGATTAAGGCTGTAATCAGGCCGGCCAGAACAAGAAACGCGGCTATCGTACCGACGACAACAGCTTTGTACTGGTTCCAGAGAGTCGGAGGGCGGTTTATTATCAAGGCATTATCCGGAATGAGGCCTGGATTTACACCCCAACGTTTGATCTGTTGCCAGTCAACCATTGGTTTTAAAAAACGCGAGGCAGGTTCGAGAGGAAGCGGATTATCCGTCATAAGGGAAGGCAGGATTCTCCCCAGCATGGTGCTGAGTGCTTGCACGTCAACCATAGAGCCGCCGATGACACCGGTACCCAGTTGCGAGGTGGCAAGACAGAAAACAGGTGCATTGGATGTTTGGGCAAGACTGATTGCTATATCGATCGGCTGATATGTATTTCCGGTAATGTCCGATGAAATGCGAGAGTAGATGACCACTGTTCCTGGAGGCAGGCTTCTCACATGCTCTAGAAGATTGTTCACAGACATGTTGCTGGAATATTCGAAATCCAGCTTTTTTTGCCACGAGCCAAAATCAATCATGGCCTTGTGTTCGAATGACTTGTCAAGATCACCCTTGCCGGAGACAAACAGGACCCTGCGCGTCTCGGGGAAAAGTTTCAATGCAAGCTCCAGCGTCCCACGCACATCGAAGGCCAACGGGCTTTGAAAAATTGGTTTGCCCGTTCGCTCAAGATGCGGTCTCTTCTGGCCGTAAAGAGCTAGACACGGGCTCCCTGGTGAGAGGTTTCTGGCTTCGTTAAGGAGGAAATTGAGGGCATCGTTGAAAACGGTGATAATGAGATCAAATCGTTGCCCGGCGTATTTATCGAGCAAGAGCCGACTGAGCAGAAGACGTTGTTCCCGGGTTTTAGGCGGTGAGATGTCCAAATATTCATATATGAAGTCATCAGGGTTGAGATTTGCGACTTTTCTGGCAGTTTCTAGCCCGGCTGATATCTGTTGTTGGGCGGGTTGGTTGTAGTTGTAGGTGTACAGGATCAGAACACGCTTTTCTTCAGCCTTGTCGACCTTCAATTCGCCCGTGGTTATGGATTTGCCGGAAGCTGCAGTCAACACCATGCAGGACCAGAGAAGGCACAGCAATCGTGTCATGTTCCAACCCATTCCAATATCTCCCCAGAATCATCATTATCAAGTAACAGAATGGTGTAATAATAATGGGCAAATAAATAATATCAAGGAATCCAAAGGATCAGGGCAATATAACGGAAATTCAGATCAGGGCTTACCGCCTTAGCCGTTGCTTTATGCCTTTATCACAAGCTCCTTGCCCAGTTCGAATGCCTTTATATTTATTTCCTGCTTTTCCTTTTTGAATGTCCCTGCCATGACCTCGATAAAGTCAGGTGTGTCGAAAGGCAGATCATCGAGTCCGGCTATCGCCCCCATCATTATTACATTGCTCAGAATCGGTTCGCCAAGCTTGAGCGCCTCGTCTGTTGCATCGACGAATTTCACGTCCGAGGTCAGCTTCAAGAGCGCGTCATTAAGCTCTTCCCTGCTCGGGTATTTCTGATCTCCCGCTATGACGCCCACCGGATAGACCGGCCTCGAATTGCTGAGCACCTTTGTCGACGGATTGCCGTAGCCCGCCATGACCCTGAGTGATTCGATGGGCTCCAGCGCAACGATGAGGTCGGCCTTTCCTTTTGGCATCTGGGGGCTCCATGTGCCTCTGGCGGAGATCCTGATATGGCTCATGACCGAGCCTCCGCGCTGGGATACGCCGAAGGTTTCGCCAATCGTTATTGTATAACCTTTTTTTGCGAGAATATTGCCCAGCATGCGCGATGCGATAACATTACCCTGCCCGCCGACGCCAGTGATTATAACGTTGTAAGGGTCTTTCACGATAGCGCTCATTTTGCCACCTCCGCCTTCTTTATAGCACCTGACGGACATATGCTTGCGCAGACGCCGCAGCCGGCGCAGATTACCTCGTCTATACGCGCCTTTCCCGCCGCCTGGTCCCATATAAGGCCGGGGCACCTGAAAATCCTTGTACACAAGCGGTTGCACCCGCACTTTTCGCCCAGGCAGACATTCTCGTCAATGCTCACCTCGAAATATTTCCTGCCCTTTCTTTCCGGTGACAGTGCGCATTTCTGCCTCAAAATCATCACGCGCGTGCCGGTCTGGTTTCTCAGCATGTCAAGCAGGGCCGCCTCAGTTGCCTCGACATCGAAGGGGTCGCTTATCGCAGTCTTCGCTCCTACCGCCTTGCAGACGGCCTCAATATCCACATCCGGAACATCGTCGCCCATCACGCTGGCTTTGAGGCCGGGATGGGGCTGGAAGCCCGTCATGGCCGTTCCGCTGTTGTCCAGTATGACCATGATGATGTCCGATTTGTTGTGCACTGCATTCACAAGCGCGGGCATCGCTGCATGGAAGAATGTCGAATCGCCGCATACACTCAACACAGGCTGGTCCATGCCGAATCTTCCAAGCTGGCCGAAGCCGCTTGCTATGCCTGTGCCCGCGCCCATGCAGTGACCTGTCTTGAGCGTCGAAAACCCGCAAGGCAGAAAGGCGAGCGTATAGCAGCCGATGTCACCACAGACGAATCCCTTGCGGTTATCCATGGCAAGCGCATTGTGAATGCCCCAGAATGACGCCCTGTGAGGGCATCCTGCACAGAAGGTGGTTTCGCGGCTGGGGGCGTTGCCGAAAGAAAGCATATTTGCATTTATCTCGAATTCCTGAGGTACAGGTTTGTAGTCGATTCCCAGAATGCCGGCAAGGGCTGCTATCACTATATCGGGATTGAGTTCACCGGTAGTTGGAAGCGTCGCCTCCGCCCTTCCGAAAAACTGCTTGACGCCTGTTTCATCCGCCAGTTCGGCGGCAAGAATCTTTACGTTGTCTTCGAGGAAAGGGAGAACTTCTTCGACAACGAGAATTTTCTTTGAAGCCGACAGATGCTTCTTCATAAGATTTCTCGGCAGCGGCCATGTGGTGCCGAGCTTGAGAATGCCTACCCTGTCTTCAACACCCAGGACATTGACCGCTTCCTTTGAATAGAAGGTGCATGCGCTGCTTGTGATTATAAGAAGCTCGGGCTCGACGGGGCCTGTGTATGTGTTGAAAGGGCTCTGTTCGAAAAGGGCCTCGGCCTTTTTCAGCTTCTGCTGCTGTATCGGATGCCAGTAGGCTACCGGCATGGTGTGGACCGGTCCTGTCTCGGGGTCGATCACGAATCCGTCGGACCTGAAAACCGCCTTCCTTTTCTCTGCCGGCAGGGGGCCTGTCTTAACCGTTCCGCTTGCATGGGAAAGGCGCGTGACGCTCCTCATGACCACAAGGCCCTTGATCTCTTCGGAGAGTTCGAACGCCCACTTGGTCATGTCCTTCGCCTCCTGGAAATCGCCCGGTTCAAGGAGCGGCAGTTCAAGCAGCTTTGCAAAATGGCGTGATTCGCCTTCGTTCACGCTTGAAAGAGCGCCGGGGTCATCGCAGGGAATGAGCACCATGCCTCCTCTTGTACCTGAAAGCCCCAGATGCAGGAGAAAGTCCGAAGCCACGTTAACGCCGTTCTGCTTCATGGCGACCAGCGAACGCAATCCGGCAAAAGAACCGGCTGCCGCGACTTCGACCGCCACCTTCTCGTTGACCGACCACTCCACATACAGGCCCCGTTCATCTGCGGCCTTTCCAAGATTTTCAATTATTTCCGAGGAAGGCGTACCGGGATATGCAGATGCGACCTGGACGCCTGCCTCAAGCGCGCCCCTTGCTATCGCCTCGTTTCCCATCATCAGAAGGATGTCTCCGCCTTTTTCTTCCGTCAGTCGGCTCATTCTGCACCTCCGGCTGAAATTATTTCATTAAGTACATCGGCGCCCAGGCGCATCATGGCCCGCGTTCCTTCGGCATCACAGTTGATTCTTCCCTCAGATGAGCCCTTGACAAACGCCCTCTGTTTTTTGTTTTTCGCGGCTGTTTTCAGGTGCTCCAGGTTTGCCGCAGGCATCTCGTCTGTTATGAGGAAGCCTTTTTTAACTGCATCGTCAAAAAAGCGCTCGCCGCGTTCCGTCCTTATTATAAGCGTATTCATATCCGGTCTGCCTTCGAGCACACCGACTGAAATGTCCGCAAACTCGGCGGTCATGTCCGTACAGTAAGAGCAGGTCTCGGGCACAAGCCCCCTTATTTCCGATAACGGGAAGGTGAGTTTGCCGCCTTCTGTATATACCTCGAAGACCTCGGCAGGCGGGGGCGGGATGTCGAACTTCTTAATTGTTTTAATGTCGAGCCTGTCCTTCAGAAATGCTTCTAGCCTGCCATAATCAAGCGCCCATGTGCAGAAAAGGCCTATGATAACGGCTGTCGGGTCTCTGAAATTATCCATACCGGTCGGATTGAGTCTCATCTGT
This sequence comes from Desulfomonilia bacterium, assembly GCA_036567785.1. NCBI lineage: Bacteria > Pseudomonadati > Thermodesulfobacteriota > Desulfomonilia > Desulfomonilia bacterium. Next base: position 281,766 of record DATCTV010000037.1, read on the forward strand.
GCGAGGGAAAGCGACTGGCATGGTGTGGCCACAACAGCGAGGTTGTCAAGGCCTTCTCTCACGGCGCGGTTTAGTGCCGAAAGAGATGGCGCCGCCGAATATTTCGATGAGGCACACGAAAGGACGCCTTTGGCAGTTTTTACGACCTTGGGCACAGGGAGCAGGCCTGAACTGTCGGTAAGGATTGCTGCCCTCGCCTTTTTCGATTTCAGTGCGGAGATTACAAGGGCCGTAACGGCGCCTCCTGCCTGAAAATCACCTTTGCCGGTCTTATCCGCAGCCTTTGCGATGAGAATCTTCCGATATTCGCCGAGAGGTTTTGCCCTGTAAGCATTTCCGAAATATGCTTTTGAGAGCTCATCCAGGTCAACCTCTATCTTCGGACAGAAAGCGAAGCACCTGCCGGTGGCTGATGTGCATGGGAAAAGACTGACCGTCGTTCCTCGGTGATTTTTGAAATAAGGGCACAGATCAACACATGCCCCGCAACCTATGCAAAGGCCCTTTGACTGGACATCGGCGATAAGCTCGTTTGCGCCTAAAACTTTCATAATGCCTCCACGAAAAAGCAGTTAAGCTTTTAAGCTAATGAGCAGTTAGGTTGAATAAAGAGTCAATAACCTTCAATAATTGCTTAGCGATTCGCCGCCGCCTTTTTCTTCGCCTCGCTTACCTCATATTCCCTCAGACTCCGGGCCATATCCCGAACTTGATCGGGTAGGGCGTTGACCGGCAGTCCTGAAGATAGCGCCATATAGTATATGTGTGCCACCTTTTCGAGGAGTTCTGCGGCAAGCAGCGCCTTGTCCATATTTTTACCCAGGGCAATTATCCCGTGGTTCTGGATAATGTAGGCGTTGGCGTTGTTGCCCAGCTTGCCTGCAACACCCGCGGCCAGTTCCGGGCTGCCGGAAACTGCGTATGGGGTTACCTCGACCGATTCGCCGAGCATGAAGGAGACCTCGTCAAAAAGTGCGGGGATGGGCTTGTTCAGCAGTGCGAAGACGCTCCCGTATATCTGATGTGTGTGGACTACGGCGTTCACGTCCGGCCTTTCGCGGTAGATGACAGCATGCATCCCGGCTTCTACCGAGGGAGGACGGCAACCTTCCACCACGGAACAGGAAAGATCGACGATGCAGATGTCATCCGGGGTGATCTCGTGGTATTTCACTGATGACGGTGTGATCGCCATCAAATTTTCGCCGTCTATCCTCACCGATACATTGCCTCCCGTACCCCTGAGTGAGCCGAAATAACCGTTGTCGGACAGCCATATACTGGCTTCGAGCACTTCATTCTGGTACTTTTCAAATTTACCCATATACAGTTTTGCTCCTTTCAAGCTTTTTCGTTGGAAAAAAATAGTCCCTTTTTTACCTGTTTGTCCCTGTGCCGTATTATGACGTGACTGAAGGCCGCTTGTTTTTAGAAAGCTCCTCAAGCTTTTTTTCATCCGGCTCGGGGCGGGGGGCCGACCATGAGAATGCCTGAAGCACCTCGGGATTAAGGATATAATCCGGTTTCTCTCCTGCCATGAGCTTTCTGATCTGACCTGCTGCTATCGCCCCCTGATGCGCCGCCGTTTCGGCGGTATTCCCGCCAAGATGAGGAGTGGCGATAACATTGGGGTGTGATACGATGGGGTCGTCCGATCCCGGAGGCTCCGCCGGGAAAACATCCAGGGCGGCGCCCGCTATTTTGCCAGATGTAAGAGCCCATAACAGCGCATCGTCTTCCACAAGGGAGGCCCTGGCTGTATTGATGAAGAAGGCCCCGGTTTTCATTTTTTCAAACGCCTCACGATTGATCATCCCTTTTGTGGCCTCAATCGCAGGGGCATGAATGCTTATAAAATCGCTTACGGAGAGCAGCTCATCAAGGGAAACCTTCTGTGCTGAAAGCAAAGCACCGGCCCCTTCGGTTACCATCGGGTCATAGAAGACGATTCTGGCACCGAATCGGGACAGTCTGGCAGCGACTCCTGCGCCTACATTTCCCATTCCCACCAGCCCCACGGTCTTTCTCCAGAGTTCTTTGCCCTGGTATTTCAGATAGGCCTCTCCCATCTTTGCCATGTCGCCCTCTTTCACATTTCCGCGCTTTAAGAAATCGGATGACCCCGGCATCATGCGGGCGAGCATGATCATGAAGGCGACTGTCAGGTCGGCAACCGCATCTGCATTACGTCCGGGTGTGTTCATTACGGGAATGCCAAAGGCTGTTGCCGCCTTGATGTCAACATTGACCGCGTTCCCGCGGCAGGTGACGATCGCCCTGAGGTCCTTTGAATCGCGGATGGCGGGGAAATCTACCACATCCATTTCGGTAACGAATATTTTTTTGCCCGCAAGCGCATCGGCCAATTCCTTACCGCCGTCGTACAACTTCATTTTTTCGCGCCATCCCTCGTAAACAACATTGCCTATGCTTTCGAATTCGCTGATGGCGGTCTTTTCAAGGGAAGCGGTGATGAAGATATCCGGCTTGAATGACGGATCGGCTGCCCTGCCCGCTGCGGGAGAGGGTTCGAAGAGCGAAGCGGTAAGAAGGTCGCCGATGCATGCATCGGCAGTGGCGCGTTTGTCAAAGGCCTGCCTCCATCCCGTATAGAGGTTCTGATATTTTTCCGCGGTTTTACCCGGCTTGTATTCGTTAAAAGCCATGGATATTTTTCTGGCGCCTGTTGCAGGGTCGGAGAACACTCCTGCTCCTACGCCTGCAAGCACTGCTGCTCCTAACGATGAAGCCTCTGAGACCGGAGGGACATTCACAGCGCATCCTGTCACGTCAGATGTGATCTGCGTGAAGAGTAAGCTTCCGGACATGCCGCCTGTAACCATAATTTTGGGTATCTTTTTGCCTGAGACGGCGATGATCTGCTCGAGGTTTGCCCGTACGGAGAAGGCAATACCCTCGATAAGGGCGCGGGCTATGTGTCTGCGGCTGCGGGCCGGGTCTCCGGTAACCATGTGGGAAAAGGTGAGGTTTCCTACGGGCAGACCGACTGACCTGCCGTCGAATAATGCCGTACCGAAAGTGGAGTAAACGCCTGCGGCCCCGGGCAGCGAATCTTCCGCCTCTGCAAACAAGCCGAGGGCGGCATCGGGGGCGTCAGGATAAAGCAGGCGGGCAAACCAGTCGATGATGTCGCCGGTAATGAGGCCGTTGCTTTCCAGGACATATTTCCCGGGTACGACATGCTGTCCGCTCCAGAGCCGCCCGGAATCATCCAGTATCAGATCATCACTCACCAGCTGAAGCGGCATAGTGGTGCCTGCTATGACTGCAAGGTCGCCATCGGCAACTGCCCCGGCCCCCAGCAGACCGCACTGGGTGTCTGCGCCGCCAGCCGCAACCGGTATTCCGGGGACAAGGCCCAGGATATCGGCGCCTTCTTTTGTCAGCGGACCGAGATGCGAGCCGGAATCCACTGGCGCCGGAAAGAGCGAGACGGGAAGCCCCAGTGAGTTGATGAGATCGGATGCCCACTGGTTCTCTTTCAGGTCGAAAAGAAGCGTCTCTCCTGCCTGTGAGCGCTCTGAGGCGAGTTTTCCTGACAATATGAATGCAATCCAGTCGGTAACCGACAGCGCGGCGGTTGCCCGCTTGAAAAGATCGGGTGCGTTGTTTTTAAGCCAGATAAGACGGGTACCCAGGAACAGAGGTGTCGGCCAATGGCCTGATATGGCGTGTACTTCATTTCCACGTTCAAAGCCCAGCATCATGCCTTCGCCAAGGGCCCTGGCATCCTTGTTGGGAGTTGCCAGCAGTATCTCATTACCTGCATCAAGGACAACGGTCGTATTGCGCATACCGCTTGCAGCAATGCCCGCGATCTGTTCAGGTGCAACGCCGGCTTTTGCGAGCACCTCACGGGATGCTTCGCCCAGCTTTTTCAGGATGCCGGCGGTATCGATGGAAAAGCCGAGGCCGCTGGTGCCGGGTGCTGAAGGGTGTGTCCAGTTTCGCTTTGCTGTTTTTACCGCCCCTGTTTCAATATCCAGAAGGAGGCAACGGCCGGATCCCCCTCCTATGTCGATTGCCATCAGGTATTGCGTTTTCATATTAAGAAGCTCCTTTATAATAGAGGAAGTATGAATTTTTGGTTTTTTTATGTCAAGCCAATTTGCCTTGCATTTCAGAATATCGGATATGGTTTGAATCTATCTTTTAATGCTATTATATCAAGGCACCGGACAACGTTATACATTTGGAGGGGATCATGCGCATCATCAGGGCGGTTATTGGTTTTATCGTTATCTTAATACTGAGCTGTATCTTATTCGTCTATCTGGCTCCTGAAAAAGCCACGGCGATGGCAATTGGTCTTGAGCGGAAACTAGCCGGGCTTTCGTTCAAGGAAATAGATCTGCCCGGTGGGCTGCATTATGCCTATCTTGAAGGAGGGCAGGGGGAACCGCTTATGCTCCTGCACGGCTTCGGGGCCGACAAGGATAATTTTGTCCGGGTGGCCCGTTTTCTGACAAATCGTTACAGAGTAATAATTCCCGATAACCTGGGCTTCGGAGAATCCGGTCATCCCGCTGACGCCGACTACAGGCCCGGCGCCCAGGCCGCAAGACTCAGGAACCTGGCCCTGGCCCTAGGCATAACGAAAGTGCACCTGGGAGGCAGTTCGATGGGCGGCCACATTTCCATGATGTATGCCGCGATGTATCCTGATGAGGTACAGAGCCTCTGGCTGCTGGACCCGGGCGGCATATGGAGCGCGCCTCCCGGCGAACTTCAAAAGGTTATCGCTCAGGGTGGAGAAAATCCTCTTATGGCTAAAAGCGAAGATGATTTCGCCCGGATATTTGCTTTCGTAATGTCGAAACCGCCTTTCATTCCAAGGCCGATGCTGAATGTCATGGCAAAAGAGCGCATACGTAATTATAATCTGGAGAAGCGGATTTTTAAGGAATTGAGCGATGATTCGATCGAGAAGCACGTGGCCGGCCTCAAAACGCCTGCCCTTATCGTGTGGGGAGAAAACGACCGGGTCATCAGTGCGGCCACTGCCGGGGTGCTCCACAACCTGATGCCGGAATCCAGAGTCATTATCATGCCGGGAGTAGGCCACCTTCCCATGATCGAAGAGCCGGACAGGACGGCCGGTGATTATCTGAAATTCAGGGACGGGCTGAAATGACGCATCGGAAAAGACATTTCGAAACAGAAAGGCCTCTTCCGCCAGACAAATAGGCCTTGCATTTTTTATCCTGCGGCGTTTAACCTTTCAGTTATTGAACCCGCACCTTTTTAGACCTGTTCCACGAATCAGGCCGGCTTCCGGCCGCGCCGCTAAAGGAGGTAAATATATGGCAAGGGACAATTCCGGCAAGGTACTCAAGACCATTCTGTACATTCTACTTGCTCTGGTTGTCATAATTTCAGCAGGCGGGTATGTCTTTTACAGGAGCATGATGAAGAGCCCTGTCCCGAAGGTCGAAGGCGAGCTGAAGGCGGGCGGGCTCAGGGAGAGCGTAGAGGTTTTGCGCGATGAGTGGGGGGTGCCTCACATATATGCTAAAAACATGCATGACCTCATGTTCGCCCAGGGCTATGTTCAGGCTCAGGACCGCTTCTGGCAGATGGAGTTCTTCCGCAAGACATGCGGAGGGCGCATAGAGGAACTCACTGGCAGGAAGGCCGCCCTGGTGAACGCCGATATATATCTTCGGTCTCTTGGCATATACAGGGTCGTGGAGGAGGAGTACAAAAGCTATTCCTCTGCGGACCGGGCCCTTCTTGACGCCTTTGCCAAGGGCGTGAACGCATATATATCGAAGAGAACCCCCGGACAGCTATCGGTAAACTACTCAATCCTCGGACTTACGGGAGTAAAGTTCAAGGTGGAGCCCTGGTCGGCTCTGGATTCCCTGGCCTTTTCAAAGCTTATGGCCTGGGACCTCGGCCTGTCACGCGACATGGAGCAGCCTCGGACAAAACTTTATGCAAAGCTGGGTGCGAAAATGGCCGAACAATTCCTCGTTCCGCCATGGCCGCTCAAGGAGAAGCCCACCATACTTCTCGATGAGGATATAAAAGCAATGTTCCCGGATGCACTCAATCCCTCTTCTCCCGGTCAGGCGGTTAAGCTCTCATCCAATGAAATTCCGGCAGGAAAGGCATTTGAAAATACCGGCCCGCTGGCGGATCTGTCCATGCTGATGGGACAGACGGAAGGGACAGGCAGCAACTCATGGGTGGCCACAGGAGGCCTTACAAAAAGCGGCATGCCTCTGCTTGCAAACGACCCTCATCTCGGCATACAGCAGCCCTCGATATGGTACGAGATTGCGCTTCACTGCCCGGATGACGGCAGGGGGAGACCCTTCGACGTGGCAGGCTTCGCATTTGCATCGAGTCCCGGAGTGGTTGTAGGCCACAATAACGACATCGCCTGGGGCACAACGAACGTATACCCCGACGTTAACGACCAGTATCAGATAAAGGTGAACCCGGGCAACCCTTTGCAGTACGAATGGGACGGCAAATGGCGGGATATGACGGTTCATGAGGAATCTATCCTGGCAGGCAACGGTAAACCTCCGATCGTGATCAATGTCCGGAAAACACACCTCGGCCCGATCATCAACGACAACAAATACGACGAAAAAACAGGCCAGACCACCGGCTTCAATGTAATGGACCCTCTGGCCCTGCACTGGACGGGTCTTATGCCAGGCACAATAGCGCTTGCCATCATCAGGCTCGACAGAGCAAAGGACTTCAACGAGTTTCGCGATGCGCTCAGGTACTGGGACACGCCTTCTCAGAGCGTGGTATATGCCGACCGAAAAGGCAATATCGGCTACCAGATGCCGGGCAAGATACCTGTGAGAGTGAAAGGTCATACCGGACAGGTGCCGGTGCCGGGATGGACATCGGCATATGAATGGAAAGGATTTGTTCCCTTCGAGCTCCTTCCCCATCTGCTCAACCCGGCCAGGAACTTCATCGTAGCATGCAACCAGGAGGTGGCGCCTCCCGAGTACTTCGCCATGCTTGATGCCAGGCTCGGTCCGGATGTCAACGCCGATTTCGGAAGCAGATACAACAAATGGGTCTACGGCTACCGCTCGCAGCGTGCCTATGAGCTTATCAGGCAGCTTGCACCAAACACCACGGCCACATTCCAGACAATGCAGAGCGACAACAAATGTCTCTCGGCGGATGAACTGCTGCCTTATCTGGGCAGCCTCAAGCTGAGTGACCCTGCTCTTGCAGAAGCCCGTGACTGGCTCATGAAATGGGATCGCTTCACGGAAGAGGACAGCCCCGAGGCCGCACTCTATATGGAGTTCTGCATGAAGCTGTTCAAAAATACTTTCCAGGACCAGCTTGGAGACATTCTCAAGTCTGACGGCCTCGACAAGGAGATGTGGGCTCTCAACCTTCTCATGAAAGACCCTCTCAATGACTGGTGGGACGACGCTGCAACTGCAGGCATAAAGGAGAATCGCGACGACATCCTGACCCGCTCGTTCAGCGAGGGTTATTCTGCTGCCGTAGCGTCTCTCGGAACAGACCGCAGCAAGTGGAAGTGGGGCACTCTTCACAAGGCAACCTTCGTGAGCAACCCTCTGGGCGCTTCAAAGATCGGCCTCCTGGAATCCCTTGTCAACCAGGGGCCTGTTGCCACCAGCGGCAGCACGGAATGCCTCAACAACAACATCTGGTATGCGAGCAAGGGTGATTTCAGTGTGGGGCTCATACCTTCCATGCGCATGATCGTAGACATGAGCGACCTGACGAAGTGCGTAAGTATAAACTCGACAGGCTCGTCCGGCCATCCGGGAAATAAATGGTACGGCGATCAGATCGAACCCTGGGCGAAGCTCAAATACCGTCCGATGCTTTGGAGTCGAGAACAGGTTGAGACAGGGGCGAGGCACAGGCTGACATTGAAGCCATAACGGTAGCCCCGTTTATTCTGGCCATGATTATCATGGCCAGATTCTGACGCCGGGGTTACGTGTCGGCTTTGTCTTCCTCCTTCAGCTCAGCATGTCGCGACCGTAATCCAGAATACGGCGGGCGATCACGAGCATCTGAATCTGCTGGGTTCCTTCGTAGATGTCATTGACCTTGTTGTCCCGCATCCATTTTTCCAGCAGATATTCCCGGGAATAGCCTATGGGGCCCAGGATCTCCACGCATTTCTGGACTATGATATTGCCGTATCTGCCGCATTTGGCCTTGGCGATTGACGCCTCGAGATTGTTGGGACGTCCGTTGTCAGCCATCCAGGCAGCCCTTTCTACAAGCAGCCGCATGACCTCGAGCTGGGTTTCCATCCATATCAGATCACGCTCGACGGCTGTCTGCTTAAGCGGAAGGCTGTTATAAGAGACAGTGACTCCTTCCTTTTCGAGGGCTTCCCTTGTGAATTCATATGCAGCCCTGGCGCAGCCCGTAGCCATGGCAGCGACAAGGGGCCGCGTGTTGTCAAAGGTCTGCATGACGCCTTTGAAACCTCCTTCGGGCTTTATCTCCGGATCACCCAGGAGGTTTGTCTTCGGAATGCGGCAGTCTTCGAAAACAAGGGTTGCGGTGTCCGAGGCCCTGATGCCGCATTTCTTCTCTAGCTTTTCCACCCTGAACCCCGGGGTCCCCTTTTCTACAAGGAAGGATTTTATTGCAGCCCTGCCTCTGGACTTGTCCAGTGTGGCCCACACCACGACAGCATCACACCTGTCCCCGTCGGTAACGAAGATTTTTTCGCCATTGATCACATATTCGTCTCCGTCGAGGACTGCGGTTGTGGAAACCGCTCCTGCATCGGAACCGCACCCCGGCTCGGTGATTGCCATGGCACAGTATTTCATGCCGAATCTTTCAAACTGTTCGTCGGTTGCCACGGCATTGACGGCTGCATTGCCGAGGCCTCCGCCCGGCATCGCGAGCATAAGACCCACATCACCCCACGACATTTCCTCGGCCCCAGCAACGCCTATCGCGTTGCTTCCGATGCGGTCCTCGGTCTCTTTGATTTCCTTCTTTTCCTTCTTGCTCCTTTTTCCGCCACCCATGCCCGCCTGCATGACGGGTTTGAATGCCTCCAGTTCCACGGCTCGTTCATGTTCATGGTCATCATAGTATCTGGCTATCGGCCGAACGATATTCTTTACCATGCCGTTCAGCATCATCCTTACCTGATCAATAATTTCCGGTGTTTCGAAGTTTATCATCTTGTTTTCCCCCTTACCCTTAAGAAAAATTACACCATCATCATGCCTTCGAGCATGGAAAACGCCCTGGCGTTTCTGAACCACAACTCAACCGGATGTTCGCGGATAAGCCCGTGTCCGCCCAGGATGGACACCCCGTAATCGGCTATTTTGAAGGCCTGTTCTGAGGCATACATCTTGGACATGCAGGCCAGCCGCATGGCATTGTCCTTCTGATCCGCGGTCCATGCAGCCTTGAAGTTCAAAAGCCTGCAGCCGTCTATTTCTATGGCCATATCGGCCAGCATGAATGCGATGGCCTGTCTGGAAGCTATTGGCATACCGAAGGCAATGCGTTCCTTTGCATAATCGATGCAGTAGTCTTTTGAGGCTGAAGCGACACCCACTGCTGCCGCCGACAGGGCAATTCGGCTGCAGGCGATCAGTCTGGTATAATTGAGGTTCTCCAGACGATTTTCCACTCCCACACGGCAATCCTGAAAGTCTATGCTGAATGTGTCAAGGGCATTCATTCCCATATTCTTTTCCTTTTCTCCGATAGTCACACCATTCAGAGATTTGTCGATAATGAACGCCTCGACGCCTTCTGATCCGCCGCCTGAAACGACAGAAGCGATGACGATGAAATTCTGCGCCCTGTCAGCCAGGGGAACCAGGCACTTCTTTCCGTTAAGGACGTATTGATTTCCTTTGCGCACAGCCGTGGTCCTGATATTCGCCACATTGAAGCCAATGGCATGTTCCATGACCGCCAGTGTCCCTGTGGTGTAGGAACTGCCGCAGAAAGGTGGGAGATACTTCTCTTTCTGGGCATCGCTTCCCATCTCCAGAACAGGCAGAACGAACAGGAACGGCGCCATGACCGCACAGGCAAGCGACATATCTCCGTAGGCCAGTTCTTCGGCAATGATTGAGTTGTTGAGTACGGACCTTGCGGATGCATACCCCCCGTACCTTTCAGGAATGAAACTGGCGGCAAGACCCAGATCCCAGGAACCTGCCAGGAATTCATCAGGTATCTGCGCCTTTTCTTCACAATCCCTGGCAATGGGGCGTATCCTGTCCGCAGCAAAACGGCGCATCGATTCCTGAATCTGCCTTTGGTCCTCATCCAAACTGAATGTTGACATATCCACCTCCAATTTACGGGTTAATTTGCATCTGCACAGGTGAGCTAAAGTAAATATTTTTAAGGATACATATATTTTAACAGTGAAGAAAAAGAATGAAAGGGGGGGTGTGTCAATTCATGTGATTGCAGGAAGAATGAATAACCTGCCCGAGTAAATTCATTCAAGCCTGGCGTCCGGGACTTCGGCGCATGTAGCGGGTATCACCGGCACATGCTCGATTACTTTCATGGACTTCCAGGCACCGTTCCTGAATCTGAAGTAAAAGATGAAGCTAAGGAGGATTACATAGGTTGTAGCGATTGCCCAGCAGGCATAAATGCCGCCCCCCAGCCTCAGCGCAATCCATGTGGGTGCAATGAGGACAAAAACGGATGAGATCACGATACTTACCATGACAAATTTCGTATCTCCCGCCCCTTTGAGTGTTGAAGAGAATATTATGCTTACCGCATCAAAGAGCGAATAAAGGGCGACGAACCTGAGAAGGATAACGGTCAGCCTCGATATCTCGGCCATGTCATGCCCGTGGGCATTGGATGAATATATACCGACAAAAATCCCCGGCGTAACAGCAAAGAGCAGTGCCACTATCCCCATGTAGACCATAGTGAAATGAAATCCCGAGAATGTGCTCTTTTCCGACAGGTCTGTCCTTCCCATGCCTATGTATTTCCCGGTAAGGACGGAAACCGCAATGCCTGCGCCGAGCATTGGCATGAAGGCGAGCGTGTTGATGTTGAAAGCTATGTTGGTTGCAGCGAGGTTTATGGTTCCAAGTCTCCCCACAAGAAGCACGAATACCGTGAATCCCGCCATGTCTATGAAAAACTGCACACCTGACGGGAATCCGAATTTCAGAAGCCTTAAGAAAAGTTTCCTGTCGAATCTGAATCCTGTCGCAATGCCGTAACGCCTCGATTCACCCGGCCTTAAAAGAAGGGCAAGGTATAATAGAAATGCAGCTGTTACGGCAATAATCGATGCAATGCCTGCGCCCTTTATCCCCAGAGCCGGGAATCCCAGATTCCCGAAGATAAGGCAATAGTCAAGTATTATGTTTATGACGGTCGCGGTGATATCTATAAAGAATACAATCCAGGGTCTGCTCAGGCCGGAAAAAAATCCGCTCATGGCGGAAGATGCTATCATGGGAAAGGAAGCAAAGCAGAGAACCTTGAAATATATTTCTTCCAGGGCCCTGACCTCGGGACTGTGTCCCGCCATCATAAAGATAGGGCCTGCAAACGGTATGAGCGCAAGGCTGATGACAGCCCCGATGACGGAGAAAAAAACTCCCTGCCAGACGGCGGAACCAATCCTTGAATTCATGCCGGCGCCGCTGTACTGAGCCACGAAGGTTCCCGTATAGCTTGCAGTGCCAATGAACAGGCTGACGATGGCGAAGTTCAGAAGACCGGCCGGCATGGCTGCTGCGATCGCCTCAGGTGAATACCATGTAAGGAACATTCGGTTGACGAAATGCTGTATCGACCATAGCGAGGTACTCAGGATGAGAGGGATAGCAAGCGCAAGAAATTCCCTGTACCCTCCGTCGGAATGCCACCGGCTGCTGATTTTCATCAGATAATCCTTTAATGCATATTAAACAAAAGCGATATTGAATTCATCCATGATCCGGCTATTTCCCGGTTTGCCCCGAAAAGTGGTCAATCAGATGAGGATAGTATTTCTCAAACTCATGAAGCATCTTTTCAAACGGGAAATCATCAAATATGCCGTAATCGTGCACATATTCCATATGGCGTTTGCCTGTAGAGTCGAAGGGGTGGAAAACTGAATCCGCTTCGCCGTCGAATTCCAGAGGGAGTGTTCCGAATTTTTCGCATAGTCTGATGTCGAATGCCGGAGTCGCCTTTACCCATTTTCCGTCAATGTTGAGGGCCGTATATCCGTGAAAAACGAACAGATCGGTTTTCATAAGATTGATAAGCTTCTTTGTGGCAAGGTGATTGCGAACGTTGGCGAAGCCAAGCCGTGCGGGTATTCCTAGGGCGCGGGCGGCAGCTGCAAGCAGGATCGCCTTCTGTATGCAGAAACCTTCCCTTCGCTCAAGCACGTAGCTTGCCTTGTAATGGGACCTGTCGAGCGTCAGACAGTAGGGATTGTAGGTAAACCCGTCGCGTACCGCATAGTAAAGGCTGACGGCCTGCTCTTTTTTTCTTCCCGATGTGCCGGCCGATTCCGAGGCAAATCTGCGGATGTCAGGGCTGTCGCTGTCGATGTATGAGGTCGGTTCAATAAACTCTTTCATGATTCTTATGATAGGTTGAAATCAGCGGCCGGGTCAACACCTCATTGCCATGGAAAAGACAGGTTTTCCGTCAGGAACGAAGCATAGGAAATTTGAGGTTTGCCATCCGATAACGCATTGACTACCTTATGCTTATCACTTAATATATTCGTATGCAAAAAATCCTACTAGTCGAGGACGACAAAAGACTGCAAACCCTTATCAGGGACGAATTGGAAGAGGAAAACTACGAGATAATCCTTGCGTCCGACGGTAAGCAGGCACTTGCGCTTCTGAAGGAAGGTATCGTCAGTATCGACCTCATAATCATGGATTTGAGAATGCCGAACATGGACGGGCTCGATGCCATCGGCCATCTTCTGAAGGCAAGGCTCAACATCCCGATAATCATCCATACGGCGTATTCCAGCTATAAAAACGATCCTCTCGCAATGGCCGCGGATGCGTATGTAGTAAAATCTCATGATCTGACCGAATTGAAGGCAAAAATAAATGAGCTCATTGGGGAAAAGGCATGAATCCAAAGGATGTCGATGTAGTCATACTCGCAGGCGGCAAGGGCGAAAGGCTTTATCCTCTCACCAAAGACAGGGCGAAGCCGGCGGTTCCTTTCGGCGGGATGTACCGCATTATAGATTTTACGCTTTCCAATTGCGTTAATTCAGGATTGAGAAGGATATACGTCCTGTCGCAGTACAAGTCGCTGTCCCTCAACAGGCATATACAGCTTGGATGGCTGCCATTCTTTTCGGCGCCTATGGGCGAGTTCATTTACAGCATCCCTGCGCAGCAGAGGGTAGGCGACACATGGTATGAGGGAACGGCCGATGCGGTCTTCCAGAATATCTACACCCTGCAGAAGGACATGCCTCAATATACCCTGATCCTCTCGGGCGATCATGTGTACCAGATGGATTACCGGGAGATGATCCGCTACCACGAGGAAAAAGGGGCTGACCTGACGGTAGGCGGAATAATCATGCCGGTCGAAACCGCTGATCAGTTCGGGGTTATAAGGGCAAATTCCAGCATGGAGATAATTGAGTTCCAGGAAAAGCCCAAAAAGAATCCATTCACACTGCCTGATGATCCCACCAAGGTTTTTGTATCAATGGGAATTTATGTGTTCAATACCGCCGCTCTTGTCAGGAATCTTGTCGAAGATGCAAAGAGCAGTTCAAGCTCTCACGATTTCGGCAAGGATGTCATTCCCAAAATGACAAAAGATGCAAAGGTGGTCGTATATCCTTTCACAGGTATGGGCAGGAAAGGTGAAGAACCGTACTGGCGTGACATAGGTACGCTCGAGGCATACTATGAAGCGAACATCGATCTTGTAAGAGTTACTCCTAAGTGCAACCTTTATGATCCGAGGTGGCCCATACACACGGTTTTCAGCCCTTATCCTCCGGCCAAGATGGTGTTTGCAGGCGGTGCCGATGGAAAGAGGATAGGCCTTGTGCTGGATTCGATTGTCTGCGGGGGGGCGATAGTCTCGGGCGGCAAGGTCGAACTTTCGATAATCTCGCCGAATGTCCGCGTCAACAGTTATGCCGAGGTGAGCGAATCTTATCTCATGGATGGCGTTGTTGTCGGACGGAACAGCAGAATAAAGCGCGCTATTGTGGATAAGGATGTTAACATACCGCCCAACATGACAATCGGTTATGACATGGAAGAAGACAAAAAGCGCTTTGATGTATCTTCCACGGGCATAGTAGTAATACCAAGGAATTCCCCGTTTGACTGAAGCGAAAAAGAGTTTTTCCATCATCAGTCTGGGGTGTCCCAAAAACCTTGTTGATTCGGAATATATCTGCGAGAAATTATCTGGTGCCGGGTTTACCATGGTGAATGAAACCGGCGAATCGGATGTCGTGATTGTAAACACATGCGCTTTTCTTCAGTCATCCGTGAGAGAATCGATTGATACGATGCTTGAATGGCTTGACAGGGGAAAAGAAGTTGTCTGCACAGGCTGCATCGTAAGCCGCTACGGAAAGAATTTAAAAAGGGAGTTTCCTGAAATAAAGGTTTTCGCGGGCCCCGGCACGTATGACAAACTGCCCCGAATGATCATGGAGGGTGATGAATGTGCTAAGCCTCTTTTCGGTTCCGTCACAGCGAGGACCTTCACTTCGACAAGGGGGTATGCATATGTGAAGATCAGCGAAGGCTGCTCGAATCACTGCAGCTACTGCCTGATACCATCGCTTCGAGGTGAACTCGTAAGCAAGCCGGAAGCCCTTGTTATCGAAGAATGTGGCAACCTTATAAAGAAAGGCGCCAGAGAGCTTATCCTGATAGGACAGGACCTGGGCGGCTACGGAAAAGAAAGAGGTGTCAAAGACGCCCTGCCCGGCCTTGTAAAAAAATTAAGCGCGCTTGACAGGGATGTATGGATAAGACTCATGTACATCCATCCGGCATCTCTTACCAGAAGGCTTGTCGAGACAATCATGGAGAATCCTAATGTATGCAGGTATGTGGATATCCCTGTTCAGCATATCTCGGGCAGCGTGCTTGAAAAAATGGGCAGAAAAGGCGGGAAAAATGCGGTTGAGCGGTCACTTGCCATGCTTGATGATGCAGGGATATGGATACGGTCCACACTTATGGTCGGACACCCAGGAGAGGATGAGAAGGCGTTTTCGGAGCTTGTCGGACTTGTGGACTCGGGCATATTCGGGTCAATGGGCGCATTCGTCTATTCACCCGAGGCCGGGACAGAAAGTGCTGCGATGACGCAGATTGAAGAGACCGTAAAAAAGGGACGTCTGAAAAAAATAATGAGTATGCAGAAAAAGGTTTCAAGAAAACGCTTGAAGACACTTATCGGAAGGACGGAAAAGGTGCTTGTAGAGGGTTTTCATCCCGAGACCGGGCTTCTGCTGAAGGGCAGGACACAGTTTCAGGCCCCCGATGTTGACGGTATGACAATGATAAATGAGGGCAGCGCACCATTCGGTGATTTTGCAAAGGTTGAACTTATAAGGTCTACGGATTATGATCTTATCGGGAGGATTGTATGACGGCTAAGGAGATAATCGAAGCGGGCAAAGAGGTCCTTGCTGCTGAAATAGAAGGGCTTTCGGGAGTTCTTGCGCAGGTCGATGAAAATTTTGCCAGAGCCGTGGATGTGATCGCATCTTCTCCTGGCAAGGTAATACTGACAGGCGTAGGCAAATCAGGAATAGTTGCGAGAAAGATAGCTTCAACGCTTGTAAGCCTAGGCACGAACTCCATATACCTGCATCCTGTCGACGGGCTTCACGGTGACCTTGGGGTGATTGCAAAGGATGACGTCGCCATAATCCTGTCCAACAGCGGAAATACCAGGGAAATTACCGATCTCCTTCCTTTCCTTAAGCGCTTCGGGATAACGCTTATAGGCATAACCGGCGGCATCGGTTCACAGCTGGCGAAGGCGAGTGACATAGTCCTTTCCTGTCGTGTTGAAAAAGAGGCGTGCAAGCTCGGCCTGGCGCCGACGACATCCACCACTGCGCAGCTGGCGCTTGGCGATGCACTGGCTGTTGTTGTTTCCGAGGTCAAGGGTTTCGGAAGGGATGATTTCAAGGGCGTTCACCCGGCGGGTACCCTGGGAAGGCAGCTTATGTCGAGCATCTCCGATGTCATGATAACCGGTAAAAAGGTCCCCTTCGTATCCGGCGGTTCCGGTATGGATGAGGTGCTTAAGGAGATGACAGCAAAGAAGCTGGGGCTCACTCTTGTCGGCACTGTTGATTCGATTGAGGGCATAGTGACTGACGGCGACCTCAGACGCGCACTTGAGAAACACGGAAGTGCGCTGCCGGCACTTACTGCAAGAGATATCATGACAAAGAATCCGAGGCGTATATCGGGTGATATACTTGCCATCGAGGCGCTTGACATGATGGAAAAACACCAGATTACATCTCTTCTCGTAATGGATGATGAGAAGTTCCGTGGCGTCGTACACCTGCACGACCTTCTGGGCAGGGGAAACCTTGCTATCAAGGGATTATGAAACGTTGATATGTGCACAGTACCTCGAAGGTGATGCTTCGCAGATGGAATCTGAGGCGCAGGGATATTATTCTTTATTTGCCTCAAGAACCTCACGGACTTTTGCAGCCAGAGCGCTTACAGAAAAAGGCTTCTGGATGAAATGCATTCCATGATCGAGAACGCCGTGAAGAGCTACAATGTCTGCGGTGTATCCAGACATGAAAAGTACCTTGAGATGAGGGTATAGCTCCAGAATTTTTTTGGCAAGTTCGGGCCCGTTCATCTCGGGCATGACAACGTCGGATATTATCATGTGAATATTGTGGCTGGCGTAATCTTCAGCCATGAGGATTGCATCCCTGGAACCGGATGCGGCCAGAACGGTATATCCCATGTTCTGAAGCATCATAGCCGTCATATTGAGTATTGACGGTTCGTCTTCCACCAGCAGTATGGTTTCATTGCCGTTTGTCGATTGTTCCGATGCGGTTTCCGTTTGAGTTTCCGTTGCCTTGCCTTCATACCGGGGCAGA
This sequence comes from Desulfomonilia bacterium, assembly GCA_036567785.1. NCBI lineage: Bacteria > Pseudomonadati > Thermodesulfobacteriota > Desulfomonilia > Desulfomonilia bacterium. The sequence continues at coordinate 298,897 of DATCTV010000037.1, forward strand.
TAGATCGTAAAGGTCGTTCCCTTTCCGGGCTCGCTGTATGCATTGATAAAGCCGTTGTTCTGTTTTACGATACCATAGACCGTGGCCATTCCAAGACCGGTTCCCTTGCCTGTCTCCTTCGTGGTGAAAAAGGGCTCGAAGACCTGTGCCAATGTTTCCTTGTCCATGCCGCAGCCGTTGTCGCTCAGGGCAAGCCGCACATAATCCCCGGGTGCAAAGCCATGGTGCATTGAACAGTACTCTTCATCAAAGGTCACATTGTTCGTTTCAATAGATATTTTGCCGATTCCCGAGATGGCATCACGGGCATTAACGCACAGATTGGCCAGTATCTGGTCGATCTGGGAAGGGTCCATCATTACCGGCCAGACCCCGTCTCCCGGCAGCCATGTAAGATCGATATCCTCGCCGATTAGCCTCTGAAGCATTTTAAGCATGCTTTCAACGGTTTTGTTCAAATCAAGCACTACCGGTGTGATAGCCTGCTTGCGGGCAAAGGCCAGAAGCTGCCGTGTAAGATCAGCAGAGCGGTTGGCAGCCTTGCGGATCTCCTGAAGGGACGCGGTAATGGGCTGGGCAGGGTCAATCTTCATCAGCGCCATTTCAACACGTCCGAGGATTACACTCAGCATGTTGTTGAAGTCATGCGCGACGCCTCCGGCCAGACGGCCGACGGATTCCATCTTCTGTGCCTGCAGGAGCTGGCTTTCAAGCCTGGCCTTTTCCTCTTCGGCCTGTATGCGCTCGGTGATTTCCCGGCCCACACCCCTGAAGCCTATGATTTCACCGTTCCGGTTTCTGAGAGGGAATCCTGTCATCTCGGCGTATCCCGTCGTTCCATCCCTGCGGACAGCCTTGTAGCGGATATCCCTCACGGGCTTGCCTGTATTGTATATTAATGCAAAGGCGTCATATACGATGTGCATGTCTTCTTCGGCCACATGAACCCTGAAGCTTTTTCCCATCAGTTCTTCCCTGGGATATCTTAATAGACGGCAGATCGCATCGTTCAAAAAGGTTATGTTGCCTTTTATATCCACTTCAAAATATGCATCCTCGGTCTCGTCGAGAATTGTACGGTATCTCTCCTCGGACTGGCGCAGCATCTCTTCCATTTTCTTCCGCTCTGTTACGTCGCGTGTAGTACCTCTGAACCCGATCGGTTTGCCTGCCGAATCTTTTATCAGCGAGGCCGATATCTCGACCTGCCGTCTTGTTCCGTCTTTTCTGATGATCTCATAATCAAATAGATTGCTGGATGTTCCCGTGTTGTAAATTTTATTGAAGGCTTCATATGCTTTTATCGAGTTTTCTTTGTCTGCAAACTGCCGGTGGTTCATGCCCATCAATTCTTCTCTTGAATACCCGTGTATTTTACAGATCGATTCGTTAAAAAATGTGAGACTGCCTGAAAGGTCGAGCTCGAAATATCCGTCCTGGATGTCTTCAATAATGTTCCTGTATTTTTCCTCGGACTGCCACAGATTTTCTTCCATTTGCATGTGCCTGGTAATCTCCTGGCCGATTCCCCGAAAACCGATAATCTCTCCTTGACGGTTCAGCAGAGGAAGGCCTGCAATTTCTGCAAATCCTGTTGTTCCATCACTGCGAACTGCCTTGTAGCGGATATCTCTTATGGTCATACCGGTTTTGTATATTTTACCGAAGGCATCATACAAAATAGGGATATCATCTTTATGGACATGAATTCTGAAGCTTTTTCCGAGCAGGTCTTCCTTTGGATATTTTAAAAGACGGCAGACGGCATCATTTAAAAAAGTGAAATTACCGGCAAGGTCCACCTCGAAATATACTTCTTCCATCTCATCCAGAATGGTCCGGTACCTTTCTTCTGACTGACGTATTGTCTCTTCAGCCTTTTTTCTCTCGGTTATGTCACGGGCGATTCCGTAGAACCCTATTGGTCTGCCTGATTCATCTTTTTTTAATGAAGCCGCGACTTCAACCTGTCTTTTAGTACCGTCTTTCCTTGTGATTTCATAATCGAATATGCTGCCGGATATCCCTGTTCTGTAGATATTATTGAAGGCGTCGAATGATTTCTTTGCATTTGCCTTATCTGTATACTGCCGGTTGTTCATACCCATCAATTCTTCTCGTGGATAACCATGCATTTCACAGATCGATTTGTTGAAAAATGTGAAGTTGCCGGCAAGGTCAACCTCGAAATAACCGTCCCTGATATTCTCTATAATGGTTTCGTTTTTCTCCCCGGGCCACTGAAGCTTTTCTTCATTCCGCCTCTGCCCGGTGATAATCTTTCGAATCCCGGTCGTGAGTGAGGATTCTGCATTTTCATCAAAAGACCGTGAGCTGTCTGCCGGGATATCCAGCATTATGCCGCCTGTATTTCCGGAAAGCACCTCTCCGGCGATTTTTCGCAGGCTTGAAACATTGAAGATCTCTTGCTTTTTTTCAGTCTTTTCCTTCATCCACCATCCTTCAATTTTCTATCGGGTCATTCTTTAAATCCTTATGCCCATCACATTTACTGTACTTAATCCCCATGTGAATTAAGGACACGATAAACATGCATGTCTGCACATGATCAACACACAGGTTTTGACCTCGATTGCAGCTTTAAAATCAACAAACTGCTTTTTATCAGATAAAAACTGTATATTTTTGCGCGCCATATTAATGCATATCGGCAAGTTGGCGATAAATATTAGGTTTTATTGACATATGATGGTTGGACGGGCTACTTGATCATAAAAATTAATCTGAAACTTCATAAATATACTGGTGCCGGAGGCGGGAATCGAACCCGCACGGGGCCGGGCCCCTTCGGATTTTGAGTCCGACGCGTCTGCCAGTTCCACCACTCCGGCACAGAAATAATCTACTAACAAAGCAGGCATATTTTTGCAAGGCATCTATTGACAAATCAGATAACTTCAAACAATACCATTAAGACATTATTCTATTGGGGGCGACAATGGCAGATGAAAGCATTCTTGTTCATTCGTTCATGAAAAATGCGCTTGAAGAGGTCAGGGTATCGGTAAGCACTTACAAAGGTAAAAAATATGTGGATCTGAGGGTCTATTACCAGGATGACAACGGCGAATACAAACCTTCAAAGAAAGGCATAGCTATCAGTCCAGAGCTTCTGCCTGAGCTTGAAAACGCTATAGGGAAATTAAAAGAGATTATTGAGTCTCAAGAATAAGGATTGATAATACCATTCATGACTGGCTCTGGTTCCTGCCGTGTTTCAGGGGCCTGTTTGTCTTGATGCGGTTCTAAGAAAATATATTTTCAATATTGCCACCTTTCATTTGTTGAGTTATGTCCACTATAATATCTATTATAATTCATGGGTTAGATTTGTAGTAAAAAAGCAAATGGAGGGAAGATATGAATTTTAACATTACCCAGGAACAAAGGATGCTTCAGGAAACCGTAAAACGCTTTGCCGAAAAAGAAGTTGCCCCCCTCGTTGAAGAAATGGATCGTGATGAAAAGTTCAATGAACAGCTCTGGGAAAAGGCGAAACCCATCGGACTTCTCGGAATGGGAGTGGAGCCGGAATATGGCGGGATGCTTACGGATTACCTGTCTTTCGGCCTTATGGCCGAGGAATTGAGCAAGGTGGATGCAGGCGTCACCGTAACCCTTGGGGCGCATACCCTTTTATGCGCAAACAATATTGCCAGAAATGCAACCCCAGAGCAGAAAGATAAATACCTGCCCGCCATTGCCGCCGGTAATTTGAGGGGCTGCATGGGTCTTACCGAACCCGGTGCAGGCTCGGATGCAATTTCTCTCAAGACAAGGGCCAGAAGAGACGGCGACTATTACATCCTGAACGGCACCAAGACATTCATATCCAATGCACCCATAGCCGATGTGGCGCTTATTTATGCGACAACCGATCCCGCACTCGGACTTGAAGGCCTGTGCGCATTCATTGTCGAGAAGGATTTCCCCGGGTATAAGGTGGGAAGGAAACTCTCCAAGATGGGGCTTCGCTCATCGCCTACAGGTGAGATCATTATGGAAGATTGCAGGGTACCTGTAGAAAATCTTCTTGGAGGAGTCGAGGGCAAGGGCCTTAAGACGATGTTCTCCGGCCTTGACCTGGAGCGTTTCATGTGGTCTTGCATGGCGATAGGCATAGCGGAAGCGGCTTTCAGCGCGGCGCTCAAATATTCGAAGGAAAGGGAGCAGTTCGGGCAGCCCATCTTCAATTTCCAGATGATACAGGATAAGCTTGCTACCATGCTGGTCGAAATCGAGGCATCGAAGCTTCTGGCATATAAGGGCATTACATGCTGGGATGAGGGTAATTTCAAAGAGGCCAGGATGCTTGCGGCCCAGGTCAAATTTTATGCATGCGAAATGGTGAACCGCGTAACCGCTGAAGCAGTGCATATTCACGGCGGCTATGGCTATATGAAGGAATTTCCTGTAGAAAGGTATATGCGCGATGCGAAGGTTTTCCCGATAGGAGCGGGAACGACCGAGGTACAAAAACTTATAATCGCAAACTATCTGAATAAATAACAGGGATAATACATGCATGAGCTTCCGGTCACAGAAGGCATATTGAACATTGTGCTGAAGCATGCAGCGAATGCCCGAGTGAAAAAGGTGGTGTCCATATCATTAAAGATCGGAGAAATGAGCGATCTTGAAGATGAATGGATTCAGCGTTATTTCGACTACCTGAGCAAAGATACTGTCGCGCAGGGCGCAAAGCTGAAAATTGAAAGGGTGCCGGTGACAATCAGGTGCAATGTCTGCTCCGAGGTATATCCGGTCGATATAAGAAAAGTGAGTGATGCATGCTGCCCTGCATGCGGCAGCGATAAAGGATCGATGGTCTCCGGCAGGGAATACCATGTAAAGGACATGGAGGTTATCTGATGGAAGAGGTTCGTCTCATTGAACTCAAAGAAGAGATAATGACAGACAACAATTCCCTTGCCGCCGAACTGAAAAAAATGCTCAGGGGAAAAAAGACATTCCTTGTCAATATTATGTCGTCTCCGGGTGCAGGCAAAACAACGCTTATTCTGAAAACAATTGAATTGTTAAAAAACAGGTTCAGAATTGCAGTCATTGAAGCCGATATCGATTCAGTCGTGGATGCGGAAAAAGTTGCCCGGCTGGGAGTAAAAGCGGTCCAGCTGAGGACGGGAGGGTTTTGTCACCTTGATGCTTCAATGGTCAGCAAGGGTCTCGATGCGCTTGACCTTGACAATCTTGATCTTATCATAATCGAGAATGTCGGCAATCTGGTATGCCCCGCGGAGTTTGATACTGGCGCAATCAGAAACGTCATAATCCTGAGCATCCCCGAAGGAGATGACAAACCCCTTAAATATCCGCTCATGTTTACAGTCTGCGACTGCCTGATAGTAAGCAAGACGGATTGTGCCTCCATGTTCGATTTCGATGCAGAGATACTAGAAAAACGCGTCAAGAAGCTTAACCCTGAAATAAAAATATTTCCGCTTTCAGCCAGGACGGGATCTGGAATTGAGGCGTGGACCGGATGGCTTGAAAAAGAAATCCGTGAATTTGTTGAGAGCCCGGCCTGATTGATCTTATTGCGCAGGACCGGTAGAACCCTTATATGCAGCCAGGAGCTTTATCAAGCGGCTTGCTGTTTTTGCATCCATACTGGCAAGTATAGGGCCTGAGATGTTATCCCTCATTCCGGCGAGGATATCAACCGCCTGTCCGGTCTCAAGTCCTTCCATAAGCCTTGCCGCGGATTTTGAATCCATTGCAGAATATATCCTTATCAGTCTTCTGACCCTTGAATCGCTTACACGGTTTATCTGCTTAAGTTCCTGCTGTATGCGAGACTCGGTCTGCTCAAGATTTTTAAGCCTGCTGTCCAGTTCCCTGCCGAGAACTGCAAGGCCCGCTTCGTCCGCCCTCAGCTCTTCGCGCTGCTTCAATATCAGGTAAAATTCATTTTCAGGATCAGGCGGCAGTGCTTTCACAGCCGGTTTTGCAGCCGTGTTTTCAGCTGCATAAGGGATGGAAGGAATCATGGCAATAGCGACGAACATGATAAGGGATAAAAGAAATCTTATGAAACATTTTTTCTCAGACAAGCACATCTTCCCTTCCTTTGCCTGCAATTACGAGCCTTCCTAGCCTTTCCAGTTTTCTGGCAATGCGGATGATATTCTGCTGTGCGGTCTCGACATCGGCTATCCTTACTGGTCCCATCGATTCAAGGTCTTCCTTGAGCATCTCTGCCGCCCTGCTTGACATGTTCGTGAATATCTTTTCCTTCAACTCATCGTTCGCAGTTTTGAGTGCCAGGATAAGGTCCTCATTGGTTATCTCCTTAAGAAGCGTCTGGATTCCACGACTGTCTATGTTCATGATATCGTCAAAAACGAACATCTTCTGGCGTATCCTGTCTGCAAGCAGAGGATCGACATCTTCAAGAGACGCAAAGATGATATTTTCGGTATTTATATCGAGATGATTCATTATGTCTGCAACATAATCAACGCCCCCAAGCTTCCTTCCTTCATATGCACCCATTGCTTCGATATCTCTTTTGAGTACCTGTTCCAGTTCGTCTATTACCACCCTCGGGATTATTCCCATGTTAGCCATCCTGAATATGACCTCGCCCTGTATCTTTTCGGGCATTGAGCCCAGTATTCTGGCAGACCTGTTCCCCGGAAGATGCGATAAAACAACAGCTATCGTCTGCGGGTGTTCGCCCTTAAGATAATCTGAAAGAATGGAGACATCCACGTGATTCAGTGTCGAGAACGGACCGGTTTCATTTTCTTTATAGGCTTCCACATCAGTAGCCCCGGTTTTAACAGTATCAGGACTTTCGGCAATCAGAGTTTTTGCCTGTGGGCTTTCGGTTTTTTCCTCCGAGGTTTCCTTAATTTCATACTTTACAGCGGGACTGCCGGGTATATGAAGTCCGGCCCTGTTTTTTCTGTTTAAATATATGAAACAGGCCAGCAATAAGGCAAGCACTGCAATAATGATGATAGAAAGAATCGGCAGTGAATTGAAGATACGGCTGCCGGTTAAACCGCTCTCATAAACCTGAGAGGTTTTTCTGATCAAAGGCATGGATGTAACGGCAATGGTATCATCACGTGTTTCATCAAATCCGAGAGCCTGCTTCAATACAGTCTCTATATTCATGATTTCACTTTGTGCTGCCGGTACAAATATCTTTTTTCCTGATTTGTCTTTGGAATAAGACCCATCTACGATGACGGATACGGAAAGCCTCCTGATCTCACCCGGGGCCTGGATGTATTCTGTAACGATATAAGGATTTTCAGCCGCCTCATTCATTCCGGATGACAGAGATGACCCTTGTGCTTCCTTTCCACGGACCCTTTTTACAACCTCCATGTCGATGTCGGCATTAATTGTGACAAGAGCTTTGCCCGGTCCCAGAAGTCTGTCAAGAATATCCTGTGCCCTTTTTTCAAGGCTGTCTTCAATCATCTGTTTGGCTTCGACTCCCTGGTTTGATAATCTTGGTGTTGTATCCATATTCTCTCTTCCGGTAATTGCCGCGGATAATCTGGAGGTATTCACTGACATGAATAAAAGCACTGCAAAAACGATGACCAGCACCGTAAGTGAAACGATCAGGGTCAGACTGATGTAATGAAACTTTTTAAAGAATGATACTGGCATGCTGTTCGCGTCTGCAGCTAAAACATTATCGGCTGCAAATCTTTCCGTATGTCTGTTAAAAGTCGTTTCCATTATGTCGTTCCCTCATGACTGATAAGCAATTGCCGTACCATGTCTGAAACATGTGCAAATAAGCCATTTTCAGCCGGCCTTTTTGGAAGAGCTTTTCGAAAGTGCAGGATTTTTGACGCTTTCGGTTTCAGGTTTGAAATATCTTTGAATGGACTTATCAATATTAATTTCATTAAGCAGAAGTTTTGCGGCGGCAGCTGCTGTGGAATCTTTGCCTGAACTTATGATTTCTTCATATATCCGGGTGGTCTTTAAATAATCCTGGTCTTTAGCTATTGCCGTTTGCAACAGGATTGCCTTTGTCTGGTAGGGTGAATCCGGGTACTCTCTTATTAGCCTTGAAAAGAGATTGATTGCACGTAATGGTTCTGTTCCTGCGAGATCGCATGCCCTGATAAAGAGTGCGCGGTCAATAACAGGTGAGGCGGCAGTTTTAAGCCTTGTTATGCTGTCGTAAACATTCATCTCCTTTTGGGTTTCGTTAGCCATATTATAAAGATAGGCCTTCAAGCGCAGCCGGCTCAAGCTTTCATTCTCATCAGGCACCAGATTTTCAAGATAGTTAATCGCTTCCTTGTATCTTCCAAGCATCACAAGCAGTTCCGCTTTCTTTGTTTTCATAGCTGGGATTTCCGGGAAATTATCTGGATTTTCCAGACACGTGTCGGTTAATTTCAGGGCTTTGCTTAAATGCCCTTTTCTGGTTTCGATCTTAACAAGAAGCGAAATAGCCTGGTTTTTTATTTCACTTGTTCCCGTATTGATTATTATGTCTGTCATTTTTGATGCATCGTCAATATAACCTTCTTTGAGCAACAGACCGGAAAGTCTGATTAAAAGTTCAGGATTGCTGATGTCTTTGAACATGCTGTCTTTATAGGACATATAAGCGCTTAGTATCACACTGTCCCGGTTGCCGTTGTTTTGAACTGCAAGTTCTTCAAGGAGTCGTTGAGCACCTGTTTTTGAATATACATGAACAGAGTCGCTGACGCGGGTAATCGCCCATGCCTCATAATACATCTTGAAGGCCTCAATCATTTTGCCATATCTGGCATTGGTCTTTGCCATGCTGTATGCGACAATTGGCAGGCTGTCAGGGTACTCGGAGATGGCTCTTCTATAGAGGGCAGTAAGTTGCTCGTACGTTCTGGCGGATGGGGATTTATCAACTGTATCACGCTCTTCAATGATTGAAGCCATTCGAAGCATGGCCGCTACCGCACCGGGTGATCTGTTTATCGAGGCTTCATAATAAAGGGCATATGCATTATCCCGTCTGCCGAGTATGTTCAGGCAGTCACCGAGAATGATAAGTGCTTCTGTCCTTGAAGATGGAATGCCCAGATTAACGGCTTTTTCAAGAAAAACAGCTGCATCAGCGGGATTGCCTGTTTTAAATAGTGCCGAGCCCGTTGTCAGGTAGATATCAGGACTGAATCTGTAGATGTTTTTGTCCAGTGACAGGGCTTTGTTATACATCTGAAGTGCTTTTAAATATTCATTAAGTCCGGTGTATGCATCTCCCTTGACTGCATAGAATCGCGACTGCAGATTATTTGAGATATGGCTCAAATCGAAATTTCTAATTATCCGTACGGTCTGTGCATAGGCGTCATTATATTTTTTTTGAATATTGAAGTTCTCGGCTTTCAGGACATTGGCTGAAAATCTCAGTTCATTGTCAGAGGAAGAGGTTAATTTGTTTATAAGTCTTGAGGCCTCTTCGGGTCTTGATGATTTGTTGAGCATATCCGCATATTCCGCTGAAAGCGCATCTCTGTCCTTGCCGTCGGGCATTGCATTCACTGCCTCTCCCATAAGGTCGCAGGCTTTTGATGCCATTGCCTGATTGTAGGGGTAGTACATAGCCCAGTGAATTCTCGCCAGAAGGGATTTCTCGAAAACGTTCAGGTTTTCCCTTTGATTTTCAAGGGCTGCCGCCGTGTAAGAATATTCATCATTTTCAAAGGCATTAACAAGATCAATGGATATCCTGTCTGATGTGTTGGAATATTTGACGCTTTTGCCTGACTGGCTGATTTCACCGGACAGGCATACATTGTTTGAAATTACCAGTATAAACAGTATTAATGCACCTGCAAGGATGATTTTCAAAACATGACAGTGTGTTTTTGATATTTTCACAAATTATAGTCATACAACTTCTATGCCAGAAATTTAAAAAGCTCACCGAAAAACAGCCAGGCATGCTATCTAGGATTGTATCCCCTGCTTTTTGATCTTTTCGACAAGGGTTGTTCTGTTCAGATTCAATAGCTTGGCGGCCCTGTTTTTTATCCAGCCTGATTTTTTGAGCGCCTGTATGATAATATTTTTCTCGAAATCACTGACCACATCAGAAAGGTCAATACCCTCGTCAGGCAGTATGAAGTCAAGCGATGCGCCTGAGCCTCGGACCTGGCCTGAAAGAATCTTTTCCGGCAGGTCTTCAGTTGTCACAGGATTACCGTTACAGAGAACTGAAAGCCTCTCAATAAGATTCTCGAGTTCCCTGACATTGCCGGGCCATCTGTAGTTCATCAGATGCTGCATGACCTGCGTGTTTATCTCTATTGCTTCCATCGATTTTTCTCTTACATTTTTTTCAATAAAAAACTTTATGAGTGCCGGGATATCGTCAGGTCTTTCCCTGAGAGGGGGAAGGATGATGGGAATAACATTCAGCCTGTAATAAAGGTCTTCCCTGAAGTGTCCCTTATCGACTTCTTCCTCGAGGTTTTTGTTTGTTGCGGCGATTATGCGCACATTGGCCTTGATGGTATTAATGCCGCCTACACGCTCGAATTCCTTTTCCTGAAGCACCCTGAGGAGCTTGACCTGAAGATTCGGGCTCATTTCAGATATTTCATCAAGAAAAATGCTTCCTCCCGCTGCAATTTCAAACCTGCCCGTGTGCATCCTGAATGCGCCGGTGAAGGCCCCTTTTTCATGTCCGAACAGTTCACTTTCCAGCAGTTCTTCGGGTATTGCACCGCAGTTAACCGGGACAAAGGGAAGACGGGATCGTCTGGATTTTCCGTGGATGGCCCTTGCCACCAGTTCCTTGCCGGTACCTGATTCTCCCAGGATGAGCACGGTTGAGTCAGTGTTTGCAATCTTCGATATGAGATCAAAAATCTTGATCATTTTCTCTGAAGTGCCGATTATGTTCTCGATTTTGTGCTTGTCCATTATTTTCCTCTGACAGGACGGTAGCACAGCAAAGGTGGGAGCGTCAATATTTAGACGCTCCTGAAACAGGTTTATTATCTGGATGCGTTGACTCTGTCCCTCATGTCCTTTCCGGTTTTGAAGAACGGAAGACTTTTGGGTCTAACCTTGATTTTCTCGCCGCTTTTAGGGTTTCTCCCCACATATGGTTTGTAATTCCTGATCATGAAGCTGCCGAATCCTCTGATTTCGACCCTCTGGGAATCTTTAAGGGACTTGATTATGGAATCGAAAACAGTATTGACCACTGCCTCCGATTTCTTGGGGTGGAGCGCCAGTTTCATTGACAGTTCTTCAATTAATTCAGACTTATTCACAGCTTACCTCCAAAATAAAATGATGTTTAGAAATATAAAGTCCATGACGATTAAGTCAAGCAAGTTTCTGCTTTTTTTGCATATTTAATAATGCTCTCACTTCCGGATCCCCCAATTCCCTGATCTCACGCGGCCTCATTTTTCCGAGCGATATGGGCCCTATTGCAATCCTTTTGATTGAAACTACATTAAGCCCTACAGCTTCAGCCATTCTTTTTATCTGATTTTTAAGGCCCTGCTTTAACGTGATTCTGACAGTTGTCATGCCTTTTACATCTTGTATTCTTTCAACAAGCGCCTCTCTTGTAACTATTCCGTCAATTTCAACACCTTTGGACATTTTACGGAGCGCCGCGGCGGATGCTTCGGGCCTCAGATCAACAATATATACTTTTCCCAAATTGTGCGTCGGGTGATGGATGGCATTTGCCATATCGCCGTCGTTGGTAAGGATCAAAAGCCCTTCCGCATCAAAATCCAGCCTGCCGACCGGGAAGACGCCTTTGTATTTTTCGGGGATCAGATCATTGATGCATGCCCGGCCTTCGGGATCCTTCATTGTCGTGATCATGTATTTAGGCTTGTAGACCGCCAGATAATATTTCCTGCTTTGATAAAGAGGCTCTCCGTCGAGCCGAATATCATCTGTTTCAGGGTCTATTGTTTCGCCGATCGATGCGATATGGCCGTTTATTGAAACCCTTGCCGACGCGATTGCGTTGTCAGCCGCACGTCTTGACATTGCTCCGCATTGAGAAAGATATCTGTTAATCCTTACCTGCATTCATGTAATATATATGTTTTTATTTATCTTAAAAAGGTAATTGTATTGATCATAAATCAACCTGAGAACAGGTAAAATAATGGCATTCTCCGGGTTAATTAAATGCAGTGGTTATATGAGTTTCTTTCATGACGTTATTATATTTGCACTTGGCAATTCTGCCGATGAATTTCTTCTGCTTAAGGTAAAGGGATACGTGTATCGCTTTTGCAAAATTCCCTATAATCCGGCTTATGCTGCATGCCGCCGAGACCATATCAGGTATTGCAGCTTTTTCTGCTTTGATTATATTTGATGGTGTGTGTGGGGGAATTGGCAGACAATCCGCATTCATTAAGATTGGATTCTTTGCCGTTGCCGCTCAGATTATTCCCGTATTATTTGAAAAAGACCGGAAAGGAGGATGAATCATGCAGATCATGAAAGGGGCTGAACCGATTTTTCTTAAAGGTGGAGAAAATGCCTGCCTTCTGATACACGGCCTGACAGGGACCCCTTCGGAGATGGCATACCTTGCTGGAAGGATGAATGAAGCCGGTTATACTGTCAAAGTACCGTTATTGCCCGGACACGGAACAGATATCAAGGAACTAAACATAACGACATGGCCTGCATGGGTCGGTGCCGTTTCCGAAGAGCTTGTAAAGATGTATCAAAGGCATGAAAATGTTTATGTGGCAGGGCTGTCAATGGGTGGGATAATGACACTCGCCATGGCTGCGCTGCATGGAAACCTTATTCAGGGAGGCGCAGTTTTTTCCACCCCACTGTGGTTCAAGCCCTTTGCGGCAAGATATATACTTCCAATACTTGGAAGAACTCCTCTGGCGAGTATTATAGGCGATCTGCCCTCGACACCCGGTCAGGATGTGAAAGAACCCCAGGGCGCCCCTCATGTAAGCTACGGAAGGAACTCCATACCTGCGACATATTCACTGATGGAGCTTATGGGGCTGATCAGAAAAAAGAGTTTTCTGTCAAGTATTAGAACCCCCCTGCTCATAATGCAGTCAACCCAGGATATCTTCATACATTCCGGCAGTGCAAGACGTATCTATGATAATATCTCTTCAACAAAGAAGAAGATCATAATGCTTAATGACTGTTATCATGCAATTACCGTCGATAAGGAAAGGTCAAAGGTAGCAGATGCCATGATAGATTTCTTCTCTTTACAACAGGTAAATCGTACACCTTGACGGTTATCAGTAAGGGATGGCACATTAGAAAATATTTGAAGTGAACATTTCCGGATGTTTTCAAGTCATAACGCTCCCTCAGAGAGGGAGGCTTGACGGTTATGAGCCGTCTCAAAGACGGCCGTTAGAATCTGCCCTCTTACCTCTCACTGTCCATCTTCGGCAATGTATTCCTTAACCTTTTCCAATTCAAAACCAACTGT